>NZ_JACCAS010000001.1:0-316123 GCF_013409255.1 Paraburkholderia bryophila | reverse complement strand
GCGTATCGCGATCGAGCAGCACCAGCGCGATGTTGCTCGACTCGCGGCGCTCCAGTCGGCTCACCACGAGGATGAAGTCCATGATCGGCGCATGCGCGATGTTGTATTTGCTGCCGTTGAGGCGGTAGCCGTCCGGCGCCTCCGACAGCGTGGTTTCAATGCTGCGCACGTCGGTGCCGGTGGACGGCTCCGCGATGCCGGTCGCGCTGACCTTGCCGCGCAGGATGGCCGCGAGATAACGCTCCTTCTGCAGCGGGCTGCCGTGACGCACCATCGCGCGCACCATGCCGGCCTGCGCGATCACCGACAACAGCAGTTCCGGCGTGCGGAGCGTCGACGACAGGCCGTCGAGCGCGGCGGTAAAGCCCCACCAGTCTTCGCCATGGCCGCCGTAGTCTCGCGGGACCACGAGGTGCCAGAGCTGCTCGTCGCGCAAGCGGTTCCACCCGGCGTAGTCGAAACCTTCCGGCTGCTGGTCGCGCGCTTTCGCGAGCAGTTCGCCCACCGCGGCGAAACGCTCGCGCAGTGTCAGTTGTTCGGGGGTCCAGTCGTGAAACATCGTGCGCCGCTCCGTCGCTCAGATTTAAATGGACGGCATGGCGGAGTCCGCATCGGAAAATATGCGCTCTGATACCAGGCCGGTGATAGTCGAGTCGTTAACGCGCGCCGGATAAATCGCCACCGTCATCCGGATTTAATAGTTGCTCTATCAGTCAAAATAATTGCGAGATTATGCATTTCGCAGATTTAGAGAATTCAATCTTCCGGCTATTTGCACGCGTCAAATTAACCGTGCGCACCGCGTCTGGCCCGGACTGTATTAATGGAGAATCTCTTATTTCACGCACAGCCATCGTGCACGGGAGATGTCGCCGTTATATTCCGGCGAGCTGTATTCCCATTGATAGTGCTGCTTGTTGATTCGCTGGCTAGTCTACTCGCGGATCATCTCGCTGTATGCCTGAGATTTCTGATAGGGGTCGACCTGGTATCACGAATGATATAAGGCGAGTCGATTTATTCTCAGAAAGCGAAGTGAGTAAAACAACATGTGCGCACACCTACCTTATATTTCCAAGATAGGCCGCGACATTCATCGACGTGAATCATTCCAAGGCCGTTCGACCGGTACAGATGCCCGTCAGCGCGCCGCAGCCGACGAGCGCGCTCTGACACGGCGCGCCGGCGCCGCTGCATGCCACGCCCCGCGCCCTACCAGAACGCCCGCTTGAACAGACTCAACCGATTCACCTTGAACAACCGCGCGGGCCGCTGATTGCCGCCCTGAAACTCGTCGGTGGCGATCAGGATATCGGCCTCGTCGGCCGCGTCGCCCGGTTGCAACTCGGCCACCTTGATCCCCAGCCGCGAACGGAACGTGCCGCGCGACACCGCCTCGCCAAAAATCTGTTCGTAGATCGTCTGCAATTGCGTCAGCGTGAACGACTCCGGCAGCAGCCAGCACGGCAACGTCGAATAGCTCGCCTTGTTGCGCACCCGCTGCACCGCTTCCTCCACCTGCTCCGCATGATCGAATGCCAGTTCGGGCAGGTCGTCCACATCGTAGAACTGAAACACGCCCGCGCCGGCCGCGCTCAATTCCGCATGCGGAATCAGCGCGACGTGCGACACCGCAACCGACCAGCCGCGCGGATCGCGCGCCGGACCGCCGAACGTGCGCAACTGCTCGAGATAGCGCGGTGCGAAGCCGGTCTTCTCCAGTAGCACGCGCTTCGCCGTCGCTTCCAGCGACGCGTCTTCGCCCACGTGAACATAGCCACCGGGCAACGCCAGGCTATGCTTCGCGGGCGCTCGATCGCGCTGGTGCAAGGCCACCTTCAGCAGGCCCTCGTCCAGCGTCAGCAACACAATGTCGACGCTCACGTCCGGCGTGGTGTAGCTCTGTTTCATGGATCACTCCTGTGCCTGGGCCGAATATGCGTCATGAGTATTTTTGCATACATAGTTGCAATTCTCAACTAAGCCATCTTATACTGGCAACCAGTTAGTCGGATATTCCGACTAAGCCAGACGGAGGATAACAAATGATTCAGGTTTTTGCCGTATCGAGCGATCGGGGTGAAGTGCCGCTGGAACTCCGCAAGCTGGTGTTCCCCGGCGGCGAGGTCAACGTCACGGTCGAACTGGGCAAGCCCGCGCACACGCTGCGCATCCAGGCGCATCTGCCCAACGCCGAAGCGGTCATGACCCTGCTGCTCGCGACCGACGCGCTGCGCCGCGGCTATCCGGGCACGCCGATCCTGTTGTCGCTGCCGTACGTGCCGTATGCCCGCCAGGACCGCGTGGCGAACCCGGGCGAAGCGCTCAGCGCGCGCGTCTTCTGCGACCTGATCAACACCCAGCAGTATGCGCAGGTCGAAGTGCAGGACCCGCATAGCGACGTCGTAACCGCCCTGCTCGACCGCGTGGTGATTGCCGATCCGTTGCCGTCGTTGCGCCGTGCGCTGACGGGCTTGGGCCTGAGCCGCGCTGCGCTGGTCGCGCCGGACGCCGGCGCCCGCAAGCGCGTCATGCATCTGGCGCAGGCGCTGGAACTCGACGTGGTGTTCGCCGAGAAAGTGCGCAACACGCAGACCGGCAAGATCACCGGCACTCAGGTGGTGGGCGACTTGCCCGACGCGCCGCTTCTCGTGGTGGACGATATCTGCGACGGCGGCCGCACCTTCACCGAACTCGCCGCGGCGTTGCGTACGCGCCAGGCCGAACAGCGCCAGAGCCAGCCGCTTTACCTGTATGTCACGCACGGCATTTTCAGCAAGGGCCTCGCGCCGCTGCTCGAACACTACCAGACGGTTTTCACGCGCAACAACTGGACGAGCGATACACGCTGCCAGTTGGTCTGAACTGAATCCGAACCTATCGTCTGAATCCGAACTCGCCAGGAGATGTTGATGAACGCACCCGACCGCACGGAAGTCCTCGAAAAGAATCAGCTCGTCCCGTTCAATCTCGCCGATTTCTACAAGACCGGCCACCCGTCCATGTACCCGAAAGCGACCACCAAACTCGTCGCGAACTTCACGCCCCGTTCGGCGAAATACGCGCCGGTGTTGCGCGAACTGTTCGATGACAAGGTGGTCTGGTTCGGCCTGCAAGGCTTCATTCAGGAATTCCTGATCGACCTGTTCGGCGCCGAGTTTTTCCAGAAGCCGAAGGCGCAGGCCGTGCGCAAGTACAAGCGGCGCATGGACACCGCACTGGGCGCGGACGCCGTGCCGGTGGCGAGCCTCGAAGCGCTGCACGAGCTCGGCCACCTGCCGCTCGAAATCCGCTCGCTGCCGGAAGGCTCGCGGGTCGATATCAGGGTGCCGCCGGTGATTTTCATCAACACGCACCCGGATTTTCCGTGGGTGTCGACGTACTTTGAAACGGTGGTGAGCTGTGAATCGTGGAAGCCGTCCACGGTCGCCACCATCGCGTTCGAATTCCGCAAGCTGCTGACCTACTTCGCGAATCTGACCGGCGCGCCGCTCGACTTCGTGAACTGGCAAGGTCACGATTTTTCGATGCGCGGCATGAGCGGCGTGCACGACGCCATGCGCTGCGGCGCGGGTCACTTGCTGTCCTTCACCGGTACGGACACGATTCCCGCGATCGACTATCTCGAAGACCACTACGGCGCGAATGCGGAGCGTGAGCTCGTCGGCGGTTCGATTCCAGCGTCGGAACACAGCGTGATGGCGCTGCGCATTCTGCTGACGCAGCAACGCCTCGAACGCGATCCGGCGCAAGCCATGCTCGACCCGAAGGCGCTGCGCCGCAAGGCCGAACTGGAAGTGATCCGCGAGTTCGTCACCGAAGGCTACCCGCAAGGAATGGTCTCGCTCGTCAGCGATACGTTCGACTTCTGGAACGTGATGACGATCATCGCCAAAGAACTGAAGGCGGATATTCTCGCCCGCCGGCCGGACGCGCTGGGCAACGCCAAGGTGGTGTTCCGCCCCGACTCCGGCGATCCGGTGAAGATCCTCACCGGCTATACGGACAACGAACTCGTGCTGGACAGCGACGGTAAGCCCGCCGTTACCGAAGCGGGCCGCTACACGGTCAAGGAGAGCGGCGAGACGATCAGCGAAGCGGAGCGCACCGGCGCGGTCGAGTGTCTGTGGAATATCTACGGCGGGACGACCACGGAGAAAGGCTACAAGGTGCTGGATTCGCACGTCGGGCTGATCTACGGCGACTCGATCACGCTGACCCGCGCACGCGACATCATGTTGCGTATGGCGGCCAAGGGCTTCGCTTCGTGCAACGTGGTGCTCGGCATCGGCAGCTACGTGTATGGGATGAATTCGCGCGACACCTTCGGCTATGCGCTCAAGGCGATCTATGCCGAGGTGGATGGCGAAGCGGTCGACATCTATAAAGACCCGGCCACCGACGACGGCACCAAGAAGTCCGCGAAGGGGCTGCCGCGTGTCGAGAAGGAAGGCGATCACTTCGTGCTGTACGAACAGCAGACGGCCGAGCAGGCTGAAGGCGGCGCGCTGGTGCCGGTGTTCCGGAATGGCGAATTGCTGGTGAGGCAGTCGCTGGCGGAGATTCGCGAGCGCTTGCAGTCGTCGTGGACGTGTCCGGAGGCGGGGTCGATTGTTTGGGGGTGAGGTTGCGGGTGAGGTTGAACGAGGCTCGGCGCTTCAGTGTGCCGGGCCTTGCAAATGCCACGCTGCCTTTAGTTAAGCAATGGAATTCGCGCGCGCACCCAATCTAACGCCGTTGGCGGCATAAAGAGGTGCGTCTTAAAATCACGTCCATTGTTGTCGTAATAGGTGATGCGATCAGGTCCGTACTCAAGAGAGTTCGGGAAACTTTCATTCCAGTTAACTGAAAAATACCTTGTCGCGAGAAGTACTCCCGTATCACTGAAAACCTGCAGCCTTATTTCATCGCCGCTTTGCATGTCGTCACTGCCGGTTCCGCATAAGCTCACTTTATAATTTTTTCCATCGAAGATTTTCACACCGCCGCTGAGTTTTTGGCTGTAAAAATCGCATCTCGCATATTGCGTCGGCATGACAAATTCGTAGAGACAAACGCATGCATAGCCGCCAATCATCAAAAAAATGGCGATGGATGATTTTATTTTCCGACTTGCCTTCGCCTTCACAATAACACAGGTGATTACGATCACAAAAACAAACGCAATCAGACGCGTAATTGCCTGCTTGTACTCGATCAGAAAAAGTAAAGTTTTTACGCCAGTGAGATCTAAAACAAAACCGCAGACAATTAAAATTAGTACAGTGATAGATATTCGCTTCACATTTTTTCCACCGGCCTGCATATCACCCCCACGCCGACCTCAATCGGCCTGTCTAGTTTTACATATTTCGGCATTGAATAAACCATAAAATCGCCGCCCCGATTATGCTTTTCCCGCCAGCGATTGTACGTGCTATTGTAGACAGGCCAATACACGTCCCTTTTCATGAATTTTCCGATCAACCCGGTTCTTTTGTCAATTGGTTTATCTAACGGCTTATAAAAAAGATACTTCCAGTTGAAATTTATTTTCGTTTCGAGCGAATCACCAAAGCTAGTATGAAATCTTCCACCATTGATAAGCTCGCTAATAAGCGCGCCTTTCGTCAATACTACTCCTCTTTTATTCCAGTGACCTAGATATTGCGAATTCCCATCTGAATCGTTGAACGAATAATTATCTTTCACGTATACGTAGACATGCGTTACCTTGATCTGCGCATCCATGCAATAGGTCTTGGTCCTTGCGCTCCGATCATATTTGTAATATCGGTCCCCACCGACCTCAACACGACCGATCGCCGCATAGATACCGAAATTTGCAAGTGCGGCCGTCAAATCGGTCATGCCAAGGCGATTTGTCAGGGTATCGTAACTCGATATGTTGACGATCTGAAACTGCCAGTCCATATGAAAACTTCTTAGATCCTTCAGAAAGATTTTTGCGTTGATGTCCGAGGCGATCGAGTGTTGAAAGCCTCTTTCCAAAATCGGCTTTATCTTGTTCTTTATGTGAGCATAAGCCGCCTCGTTGTAAATCTTCCTTGAAATCAGATCGTCGTACTTGTTTTTTACGCCGCCAAAATTCAGACACCAATCCAGCGAGATCGTAGCACCGTCGATGGGTTGAACGGAGTTCGGATTATCATCATAAATGTGTTTTGAGTTGCTGAACCACGCGGTGGCGAGTTTTACCGAGACCGGCCAGCCCATGTTTTTCATAGCATGTGGTATGTCCAACAGATCAAATGTTGGCGGATTTTCAATCTGTTCGGCATCTTGAGGGGGTTGCGGTTCAGGTCGTGAGGTAAGTGCCAGGGAAGGCGATTTCTCTCGATTTTTTCTTCTGCCTGCTGATTCAGCTCTCGGACGGGTACTTGTCTGGGTGGCGACGGTTCATTAGGCGCCAGACGATCAAACGAAATACATTTCAACGTATTGAGCGGCACGCAGCCTTGCGAGCCCGATGATTCTTTCCACTTCGATCCGGCAAGAAAATAGTACGGCACTTTAACTATTCTGCTCATTTTCCAATAACTTAATCCCTCGACACAAACACCCATTAAAATTACGCGGATCAAAAAGTACCGACACCGACTCAATCACACTCATTCAAAACGTGAAACGAGATGAGTTACCGAGTTTATTTTTTACCAGGGCATTCAATCAATGAGAAAATTCTGCAAATCGCATCCGCGAATTCCGCATCAGCAGAAAATCAGCTAATATCGCCGATATTGCATCGGTTCGGCACAAATAGGCATGTACATGGCCAAAAGGGAATGCGGGACAGTCAACGTTTTGGACAGGCGCATGCCGCCGTGTTTCAGCCGCCCGCATCGGTTGAACGTCACATAACGCACCGTTTTACATGCCGCCAAAACCGCCAGTCAGAATAGGCACGCATAACGCGTATCAACGTCGTGTACTATTCCCTCTCGCAGAAACGGCCCACCATTTAAGGCCATTCCATTACACACAAGTCTGACGCTCGACCTCGCGCATGTACCTGATGCCAGCAGCGAAGTCCACCACTCGCTGCATGCCTTGCCAGATGGTTTTGACGCCAGGCTCGCCGTCGCCTTTGCGCGCGAGGAAGCCGCCGAGCATGGCGACCAGCCGTACCACTTCGTTCAGTTGCGGTGGTTTGTCGGGCGGGGTCTTCTTGTTGAGGATGAAGGCGGCCTTCCATTCGTCGGGCTCGAACAGCAGTCCGGCATCGAGGTCCGGGCAGGTTCGGCCGAACCGCATGAGACGAGCAATGCGCCACGCCACCACCATGAACACCTCCCGCGCCTTCTGTCGCTGGCGACCATGCAACATGAAGCGGATTTCACCCAGCGGCTCAGCTTGCGTGGCGTGATCCCAGAGCCTTTGACCCTCGGGCAACACGCGATTGTGCTGGGCGCGAATCAGCCAGTCCGCCGGACAGCCGAGATCGTGTGCCCGGCGCATCAGCGCAATGATGTCCGACTCCCGGTCCGCGACATACACCAACCGCGTGCCGGGCAGATCCGCCGCCTGCTCGGCCACTCGTTCGTATCCTTCAATCCAGCGCGTGCTTTCCTTCTCGCCGCCACGCACACCATCGGCGCCCTTGCGCTCACGCGCCCACATCCAGGCACAGCACCACGTCGCATACCCGCATCCGCTCGGCCGAGCACTGCCAGTGCGGCTCCATGACGTCGGTCCATTCCAGCTTGTCCTGCGCGAAGAACCGATAAGCCGCTGCCGTCTCGGCCCAGCCGCCGCACGCCTGCGGAATGCTCGTCGTCGGATTCCCCGACAGTTGTTCGCCCAGCACGATCGCCCGCCGGTTCAGGCGCTTGTCGCCAAGATCGATACCCTTGAATTCCATTGCCGCCGAGCTCTCCGTTGTTCGTGCCATTCGCATACCGCGCAAAAAGCAAGAGTAAACGGCAAGCCGCGAAAGTTTACAACCCGCTCACGCCGACTTGTGTGTAATGGAATGCTTTTAGGCATCTATTTGTAGAGCCGAAAGGCAACGAATGTGGATTTGAACCAACCGTGTGTGCAATGAAAACCTACAACGCACCAGGGCCCGCACGTGAGCCATTCTGGAATGTCGCAAGCCATCAATCAATTATTCCAAACCATAATGCCGTCTTTAGCCAACAACTGTGGTGCCTTATTGATCAAATCGTCCTCGATCCAATTACAGCGGGCAAATAATAGGGCGGGTTTTTAGCGGTCCACCGGGGCGGTTACCATGAACGATCCGGTGTGCCATATTCTGTTCCAATCTAAATCGGCGGCCGCCTGAGCCTTGGTCATTTTGAACACCGGTGGCCTGCTCAGATATCGACATTCAAAAGACTGAAAATCAGCAAAGAGCTTCCCGAACTAAGCATCGTCCGAGGCAGGTTGCGCGATCAAAACCGCGCCACAAGTGGTCTTGTGCCCCTCAAGGGCCATGAGTTGCCCAAAGTCTTCGCACCCGTCAAGACCCTCAGCAATCTCAAACAGATGTGGCGCGCAAAGCGGGCACGTCACCTGGTCGCCCTTCCGGGCAATAGGAATCTTTGCTGCACTCCAGGTCGAGGACGGACTGCCCGAAATGACCTTGCCACCATGGCTCGTCGCATCACCCACCACAATCTGCGCCCTTCCGTGCAGGCTCGCTCGTTCCATTGATCGCCTCCGGAATCAGTGCGCCGCGCCTGCTTCGGCCGAGAAATCAGGCGCTTCAAAAGGCGGGGCCTGATAGGTCGTGTCGATCGTGTATTTTTTGGGATCGAGTTTGGCCTCCCTCATCAACCGCTCTTTTCTTGCTGGCTCCAGCCTATCGGACAGACATTTCTTCCACTGCCTTTTTATGTCGTCGTCATCTTTTGAGAAATACGCCGAATAATTGTCGATTGCCGAGCTTATTTTAATATCCATTAAATAAACTCCCATATCAGAAGTAGATGCCTGATACGAAAGAGTCAAATCAACGAATACTCCGTTCGCGTAGAAACTCCAAACGGGCTCAATTTCAACAATCCTTTTCCATTCCTCGATTGTTGGCGTGTAAGCAGAATCCATGGAATAGATTAGCCCAGGCTCCGACAACTCATACAGCATCGCCTCTTTCCCCGTCAAACGGGGATCTGATGTTTCTATATACCTTTTCCAACCAGCAGCTCGCAATCGCCCCAGCAATGCCATTGCGTTATCGCGCGCCTCTGCGTATGAACTCGTTTTTGTTGACGCAACACGAAAAATAACATCCCAATTCTCCACCCCATTTTCCGGAAAATCATTGTCTCCCGTTCCATTGACAATTTGGACATTGCCAATTTCGAAGGAATTACTTCCCTTCTCGAACCTAACAACTCCAAGTTTTCCTGGGTTATCCCAATGCGCCGTATAAAAATACAGTCCGGATGGATGGCTCATGACATCAAAGCCTTGCGTTTTGGCATCCGCCTGTCCCTCTACCCCGAGTCGAATCACAATTTTTTCGGGAATCATTGCCTTTTCCTTGGCATAAAATTTCTGAACCAATATAAAAATCAGAATTACAACGGCAATCAGGATAATCGACCACAGCTTCTTCGAAATCTTCATTTGTTTATGCGCATCAGCATTTGCAGAGATTTTATAAAAATCACTTAGGTCAAACCTCCCATTGCGGCGATGGCCTTGAGCTCGCCCATCATGTAGGCGTTCTTCTTTTGCATCAAACTATGAAACAGCTTTCCGGTCACCATGATCCATGCCATTCTTTGCCCATAATCCTCAAGGATAAGGTCAGGCGGCGCATTCGAACGATACTGCATGTCGGTTGTTTCGTTCTGCGCGGTGAAACTCAATTGCAGAGGTGGAATCAACGCGTGAAACAAGCGCATTGGCGCCGCCCACCAGTGATCTGAGCTGGTCACGCCATCCATCGTCCTCTGGAATTTCAGTTTGCTTATAAAAGCATTGTCGTTATAGATCAATCCCTGCAAGACCTCGCCCTGCTCGTGCTGCGCCATCACCCACAGATGCTTGAACGCAAGAGAAGCCTTCGTTTTTTCATTTGTCGTCCCTTCCCATTGCTTCACGAAATTAAACCCGATGGAAACGCGGGGCGTCCATTTGAAATATCCGGGGCTCTCCGAATCCTTTCCGACAAATTTTCCCGATCCGGCATCGTCGTCATTTTTGGAAGGCTCAATCATCACCGGACACTTCGGCACCACGTCGCTCGCCCACTGCTGGCGCATGAGATTCTTCTGCACCGTCGGATGAAAGGTCCGGCTGTCGCGTTGTGGCGCGCAACTGGAAAAGGATTCTGGATCTGCCGCGTAGCCGTAACACCAAGGCAGCAGGTCGTTGTAAATCCACAGATTGCCCTTGCCCAAGCCTTCGTGGACGATGTCCATGCCGGGGACCTTGTCGACTTGCCAGCTCTCGATATTGGCAGAGACCTGTTTCGCCGCGAACGCTCCAAGCCCCGTCCAGTAGAACCGACCGATCTTGTCCTTCTCGCCAAGGTGGAAATCTTCGAGGAACAAGCGCGCGTAGCTTGAGGCCACCCGGCGAGCTCTTGCCCCGTAGTTCTTGCCGACAAACGACGCATCTCCGGGCTCGATCGGCGTGTCGCCGATCGTATGCGAAGTGAAGCGATAATCAGGCGTTCCGTCTTTCAGGACGGGAGTCCGGGAGTCGAGTTGCGCCATCCCGTATTGTTGGGCGAGCGACCAGATGAATTTGCAGTCGCAATGGGCGTCAACGCATGTGTTGTTGTCGGAATTGGTGGAGCTTTCTGCCAGTGTGTCCATATGCGCAATCTCTTATTTATCGGCGTCGGTGAAGAGCTCATCCCAATGAGGGGCAAATTTAACGCCCTCTTCCTGTTCGGTGTTCACGGTGGCTGAACGCCCGATGGGGTTGGTCTGGAAGACATGCGCGCCCGAATCCGCCGTCATCCGGTAGGGGACGCCAGGCAGCGATCGGCCGGATGGCGTCAGCATCCTGAACGTCTGGTCGTTGGCCTGAACGGCGGGCGCGCCATTCGGCGAGACACCCATCGGCTTGGGCGGCAGGTTGCTGGACTGGGCGTTCACCTCATACACGCTGCCGCCCACCGTGATCTTGCCGCTTTTCAAGCTGATATAGCTGTCGCCACCATGCAGCATTACTTCTTCAGTCGCCTTGATCGTGATCCGGTTCGCGGTCTGTGTGATTTCGAGCTTCGCCAGCAGATTGAGATTCTTTTGCAGGGCTTTGAGATCGATGTCCCCTGCGTAAGAAACCATCCGGATGCCGAGCTTGTAGGCGAAAAATCGGATGGCGTTCCGAGCCGAGGCCAGCAGGCTGTTGCCGCTGCTCATGCTGACATGGCCGCCCGTCGTGACCGCCATGTGCTCGCCGCTCGCCAGGTGGGTGCTTCCCGCCGATGTCGCTTCGATCCCGGCCGGAGACGCGAAGACCAGATGGGGCTTCGACAGCTCCGGAAAATCCCCCGCGCCTTGCCCCTTGATTTCGTCGTTCTGTTTCTGGAGGGCGATCGCAACCGCCGGCTGGTCCTGCCCGTCCTGCGCTTGCGCCTGAACCGCCGCATTGGCGAGCGTGTTGTGCTGGTCTCGCGCCTGCGCGAAACGCTGCGCTGTTTCGCCCATGTCTTTGGCCGCAGCCGAGGCGCCAGAGCGCGTCTCGGTGGTGATCAACATGCCCCGGTTCGCGCGCAGCACGCCCCAGGAGTCGGTTGCTAGCTCCCACCCAATTCCTCGCGCTTGCCCACGCCCCGCGTGGCCATCAATGCGCGTGTTGTAGCCGACCACAAGGCGCGACTGCTCGTGGTCGCTCGACACCTGCACCTGCAGTTTTCCCGGCGTGTCGTCGGCGACGACATGGGTCGCCCCCGCGCCGGCCAGGTCGCGCGAACGCATGCCCGAGAGGGCTTGGTTGTCCGGCAGCTTCCATTGCACAAAGTTGATGCCGTTCGGCACTCGGCCCGTGATGACCGGCCTGTCCGGCGAGCCGTTCAGGAATGACACGACGACTTCGTCGCCGATTCGCGGGACATGGATCATCCCAGAACCTTGGCCCGCCCACGGCTGGCTCACGCGGACCCAGCAGGAGCTGCGCTCATTGCGCTGCCCGATGCGATCCCAGTGGAACTGCACCTTAACTCGGCCCAACTCGTCGGTGTAAACAGGTTGCCCTTGGGGGCCAACAACCGTCGCCGTCTGCATTTGCATAAGGGGCGCTTCGTGTTCGAACGGGCTGCGGAAAGGCACGGACCGGCGTTGCGCCTCGATCTCGACAAAGTAAAAACCGGTGGAGCCGTCCGGATGCGGCACGCTGGCCGGGCCTTTGTCTTCACCGCCTGCCATTGCTTCGGCTAGCTGGCCTTGCAGGCTGTGCGGAAAGTTAGCGTGATGGCTCGATCCGGGAATGTTGTTTTCGATCAGCCAGATCGTCTCGATGACGGCAAACTGCCGCCTGTCGGCAGAATCTTTGTCGTGCTCCGGATGGTTGGCAAGTTCGAACCACCGCCCGGCATCGACTCCGCGCAGGCCGCCCGCGCCATAGAATCTTTTGGCGCGCGATTCCCACTCCTCCATGCGGATTTTCGTCAGGTGCTCGCCGCGCGCTTGCTCGAAGTAGGCGTAGGGGCCAGTGTATTCGTAAAACTCCAACTCTTCGGGCAGTTCGTGCGACAGCGTCGGCACGCTGACGCTCTTCGGATTGGCAAGGGGCGAGGGATTCTTGTAGTCAAACGTGCGGCCCGTCAGCACGGCACTGTGCAGCGTGCGCACGCTCGACCAGTGAACCAGCGCGTCGACTTCGCTGTTCGTGCCATAGCGCGAGAACTGGACCGTCTGCGGCGTGAGCGGCTCGCACGTGTCGAGGCGGTCGGTGATCGTCAATTTGTGCGACTTGCCGTCCGCGGCATGTGTCCAGACTCCAAACAGCCCTTCAGCCTCCATCAGCCTGTGGACGAAGGTCCAATCGTCCTCATACTGCGTGCAATAGGATCTGGGCGGCAATGGCTTCCAGAGAGCGAAGCTGAAATAGCCTTTCGCCTGGGAGTGCGCGTTGAACACGTCAGTCAGGATTTCATCGGCGGGCTTGTCTTGCCAGATGCGCTGATCGCGGCGGAACTTGAGGAAATTCATCCACGACGCGAAGCGGATCTGGTAGCTGGTCAGTCCGCCTTCGGCCCCGAGCCTTCGCACCGCAAAAACATAACCGTGATGCGGGAGGTAGGATTTGTCCGCCTGCTCGATCCAGAGAGTCACCTGCTGACCGATCAGCTTTTTCAGCTTGATATCGCCGCTCGTCGACAGAACGTCGATCGTAAATTCGAAATGCCGGCCAATGCGCGACCAACCCGCCAACCGCTGAGGCAACAGCACGTTGGCTCCCAACGACGTGTCGAGTTTCAGCAGGCGATCTTGCTGTATCAATCCTCCCTGAACGGCCCTGATAATGTCCTGCGCATTCATTCCCGCCCCTTTGTTGCCCTTTGCTTATTCGTTGCCGTTAATATGAAACGGCTTGTCGATGCGATTCTACAGGCTATCGATCCGGTGATTGATAAACATGGAAAAAATCCTATAACCTGATTCAATATGCATTATGTTTTCTTGTATTGCAGATTGAGGGCATTCCATTACACACAAGTCGGCGTGAGCGGGTTGTAAACTTTCGCGGCTTGCCGTTTACTCTTGCTTTTTGCGCGGTATGCGAATGGCACGAACAACGGAGAGCTCGGCGGCAATGGAATTCAAGGGTATCGATCTTGGCGACAAGCGCCTGAACCGGCGGGCGATCGTGCTGGGCGAACAACTGTCGGGGAATCCGACGACGAGCATTCCGCAGGCGTGCGGCGGCTGGGCCGAGACGGCAGCGGCTTATCGGTTCTTCGCGCAGGACAAGCTGGAATGGACCGACGTCATGGAGCCGCACTGGCAGTGCTCGGCCGAGCGGATGCGGGTATGCGACATGGTGCTGTGCCTGGATGTGGGCGCGTGAGCGCAAGGGCGCCGATGGTGTGCGTGGCGGCGAGAAGGAAAGCACGCGCTGGATTGAAGGATACGAACGAGTGGCCGAGCAGGCGGCGGATCTGCCCGGCACGCGGTTGGTGTATGTCGCGGACCGGGAGTCGGACATCATTGCGCTGATGCGCCGGGCACACGATCTCGGCTGTCCGGCGGACTGGCTGATTCGCGCCCAGCACAATCGCGTGTTGCCCGAGGGTCAAAGGCTCTGGGATCACGCCACGCAAGCTGAGCCGCTGGGTGAAATCCGCTTCATGTTGCATGGTCGCCAGCGACAGAAGGCGCGGGAGGTGTTCATGGTGGTGGCGTGGCGCATTGCTCGTCTCATGCGGTTCGGCCGAACCTGCCCGGACCTCGATGCCGGACTGCTGTTCGAGCCCGACGAATGGAAGGCCGCCTTCATCCTCAACAAGAAGACCCCGCCCGACAAACCACCGCAACTGAACGAAGTGGTACGGCTGGTCGCCATGCTCGGCGGCTTCCTCGCGCGCAAAGGCGACGGCGAGCCTGGCGTCAAAACCATCTGGCAAGGCATGCAGCGAGTGGTGGACTTCGCTGCTGGCATCAGGTACATGCGCGAGGTCGAGCGTCAGACTTGTGTGTAATGGAATGATTTAAGGCATGACCAACTCCGACACGCAGCTCCCCTTTCAGGTCTCCGTCACCTTGACGGATGAAGACTTTATCGCCGCGCATGTCGCTCTCTATTCGGCTAAGCGCACTCGACGCAAACAGATCCGCTCGGTCGCGATTGCCGCTGTTGTCGGCGGACTCGCCGGCTGGTACTGGTCCGCAACGCATGTCGACATATCGATCGCATCGAGCATTGCCGGCTGTGCGATTGCCGCCGCCGCGCTGGCGTTCTGCAACGACGCGTATTTCGCCCCCCTCTTCCTGCGCGGCATCGCGCGGGCCGGCCTCAAAGCGCGCATCAAACGCGGCGCGGTGCCGTTTCTCGGCCCGCAGCAGGTCACCTTCGACGCCGCCGGCGTGACCGGCGAGTCGACACTATCCAGCCTGCGTCTGAACTGGTCGAGTCTGACCTCGCGTGTGGACGACGCCGAGCGCATCTATCTGTTCGCGGGCGGCTCCGCGTTCGTCGCGTTGCCGCGTCGCGATTTGCTGCCCACGCAGCTCGCGGCAATTGAGCGTGTGATCGCGCGATATATGCCGGTGAGGGACCGCAGCGTTGAACGATGAACCGAACGGCGCTTCATGCGTGACGCCCATCCAGCACTTCACACTTGAACAACACCACGGCCCCTATGAATCATGGCCGCCCGCGTCGCGTCTGATCGTCGACGGCCAGACGCTGCCGCTCGCGATTCCCGGCTACACGTTGCTGTTCCAGTTCGACACGCCATCCGGCTATCTATTCGCCACCGACTTCGATTGCCTGTTCGAAGAAGCGGCGGCGTTCGTGCTGGTCAGCAAGGACCTGCAACGCGTGCTCGCCGTCCGGCAGATCGGCGCGCCGTATTGTTCGTTCTGGCTGGATGACATCCGCTGGACGGACAGCACGCATTTCATCGCGACGTTCGCCGACGATCCGAACCGCTGGTTCTTCACAATCCGCGAACACGGGATCACGTGGCGCGGCCTCAGCTGGCTGTGTCCGCGCCTGATGATGCGAAGGATCAAAGCATCCAGCGATGCATGAATCGAGAGCGCGGCGCCGCATCCGCCCTCCAGACCGCGCCGCGCCGCTTCACCCTTCGCTATCTCCCTCGCCGCAACCGCCCCTCACTTGCGCCACGACCCATGCGGCAATTCGACGTCCCGCTGCGCCGCCGTCAATCCCGCAAGCAGCCCATCACGGTCGAACGGAATGCAATACACCGGCTTCGCCCGTTCAAAGCGCCAACTATCCTGCAACGCGCCGACATCGACCGGATCGAAGCCGAACTGATCCATCAGCCCACTTACGATCCGCTTCGCCGCCGCGTCATCGCCCGCGAATGGCAAAGCGCGGCGCTGCGGCGTACCAATCGGCCGACCGTCCGTGTGCAGATCCGCAGCCAGAATCGCGTTGAACGCCTTCACCACCTTCGCGCCCGGCAACAAAGCGGCCAGCATCTGGCTGGTCGTGGTCGTACGCTCGTCGAGCGCAGCGATAGGGCCGTCGCGCTCCGGATAGTAGTTGCACGTGTCGATCACGATCTTGCCGTCGAGCGCGGCGACCGGCAGCGCGCCGATCTGCGAAAACGGCACGGCCGTCACGACCACGTCACCGAAACTCGCCGCCTGTTGCGCGGTGCCGAGCGCACAACCGAGCGCGGCGGCAGTGCTCATCAAGGTCGATGGATCGCGCGAATTGCTGATCATCACCTCATGCCCGCCCTGCTTCGCGAGGGTCGCCATCGCGCGGCCGATAAAGCCCGCGCCGAGAATGCCTATCTTCATGTTTCACACTCCATCACTGGTTGAGGACCGCTCGGTTGAGCGCGCCTGTCGGTGAGAAACACTATGATTCAAAACTTCAGCATGATAAACACGCATAATCCTACGATTGTCGAAACCACGAGTAGGGAATCATGGACCGTCTGACCAGCATGGCCGTGTTCGTCAAAACCGCGGACAGCGGCTCGTTCGCCGCGGCCGCGCTCGCGTTCGGCATCTCGTCGCAGATGGCGGGCAAGCACGTGAGCACGCTGGAAGAGCGCGTCGGCGCGCGCCTGCTCAACCGGACCACGCGTCGCCAGAGCCTCACCGAAATCGGCCAGATCTTCTACGAGCGCTGCAAGGCGCTGCTCGCGGATGCCGAAGCGGCCGAGTCGGTCGCGCAGGAACTGTCGGCCTCGCCGCGCGGGCGCTTGCGCATTACCGCGCCGGTCACGTTCGGCGCCAATTGCCTCGCGCCGATGATCGCCCGCTATCTGAAAGGCCATCCGCACGTGCTGGTCGACCTGACGCTGACCGACCGCTTCGTCGATCTGATCGACGAAGGCTACGAGGCTGCGATCCGGCTCGGCGCGCTGACGGATTCGTCGCTGATCGGCCGGCAACTGATCCCATACCGGCTGCTCGTGTGCGCCTCGCCCGACTATCTGGCGGAGCACGGCGAGCCGCGAACGCCCGCGGAATTAGCCGATCATGCGTGCCTGAGCTTCGTCTACATGACCCGGCCGGTCGCGATCGAATGGCATTTTTCCGACGCGCACGGCGAGTACGTGGTGCCGGTCTCGGGCCCGTTTCACGCCAACGACGTGAAAGCGCTGCGCGCCGCCGCGCTCCACGGCGCGGGCGTGATGCTCGCGCCCGAGGTGGCCGTGCAGGAGGATCTCGCCGCAGGCCGTCTGGTGCGCCTCCTGCGCGACTACGAAACGCCCGCCCGGCCGATGCACCTGGTATTCCCGGCGAGCCGCGCGACCCCGAAACTGCGGGCCTTCATCAACCAGGTCGTCGCGGAATTCGGCCCGGACACCGTGCAGGACGGCCAGTTCGAAGCGACCTGACGGCGCTTGAATCCGGCTCTTCAAAGTCCGCCAAATTACGCGCGCAGAACGCTAGAATGCCCGGCTTTGTCCGCTTCGGACCCGCCGCAAGGCAAAATACGGGTTTCGCGCATATCAGTCACGGCCCGGTGAGTACTCGCCAGGCCCGTCGCGCGCGGCACAGTCAGGACAGCTCGTCCTTTAACAGAGCCTCTCAGGAGCATTGATGACCGATTCGAACCCATCCTTCCTCGGCAGGATTTCACTTGCCGTCGGCACGTTTTTCAGCATTCTCGGCGACGGTGAATTTGCTGCCGGCGTATTGCGTCTGCGTCAAGGCGGCACGGCCGCCGCGGCTACACCGGCACCGGCACCCACGCCCGCACCGACGCCCGCCCCCGCAGCAGCCCCCGCGCCCGTGCTGAAAACCGCCAGCCCCGACGCCGCGCTGCAACTGCTCGGCCTACTGCAACGCGACGCACGCTTCATCGATTTCGTCGAAGAAGACATCAAGAGCTACAGCGACGCCGACATCGGCGCGGCCGCGCGCCTCGTGCACGACGGCTGCCGCACGACGCTGCGCGAGCATTTCACGATCCGTCCGGTGCGCGACGAAGCCGAAGGCAGCCGCATCACGCTGGCCGAAGGTTTCGACGCCAGCGCGGTTCGCCTGACCGGCAACGTGGTCGGCAAGGCGCCGTTCAACGGCAGCATCAGCCACCGCGGCTGGCGCGTCGACGAGGTGCGTCTGCCGAAGCTCGCCGACAGCCACAACGCGAACGTGATCGCACCGGCCGAGGTGGAGCTATGAGCGACGCCCGCTATTCGATCGGTATCGATCTCGGCACCACGCACTGCGCGCTGTCGTACGTCGACACCAGCGCCAGCGACGGCGAGAAAACCGCGCAAGGCGTGCTGCCGATCGCGCAACTCACCGGCCCCGGCGCGATCGACAATCTCGATCTGCTGCCCTCGTTCCTGTACTTGCCGCACCCGGACGAACTGGCGTCCGGCGACCTGTACCTGCCATGGACCGGCCAGCGCGAATTCGCGGTCGGCGAGTTTGCCCGCAACCGCGGCGCGGCCACGCCGATCCGGCTGGTGTCGAGCGCGAAGAGCTGGTTGTGTCATCCGGGCGTCGATCGTCGCGCGGCGATTTTGCCCAACGACGCACCGCCGGAAGTCGCGCGCGTCTCGCCGCTCGAAAGCTCGGTGCGCTATCTGACGCACTTGCGCGAAGCGTGGGATCACGCGCATCCGGAGGCGCCGTTCAGCCAGCAGGACGTCACGGTGACGATCCCGGCCTCGTTCGATCCGGCCGCGCGCGAACTGACCGCCGAAGCCGCCGAGGCGGCCGGCTTCGCCCGCATGACGCTGCTCGAAGAACCGCAGGCCGCGCTGTATAGCTGGATCCAGAAGAGCGGCGGTCAATGGCGCAAGCAGGTCAAGGTCGGCGACATCATCCTCGTGGTCGACGTGGGCGGCGGCACGACCGACCTCTCGCTGATCGCCGTGATCGAGCGTGAAGGCAATCTCGAACTGCATCGTGTCGCGGTCGGCGAACATATTCTGCTCGGCGGCGACAACATGGACCTCGCGCTCGCGCACGTCGTCGCACGTAAGCTGGCGGCGCAAGGCACCCAGGCCGACGCGTGGCAATTGCGTGCCCTCACCTACGCGTGCCGCTCGGCCAAGGAAACACTGCTTACCGATCCGGCCACCGACACCGTGCCGCTCGTCGTGCCGAGCCGCGGCTCGAAGCTGATCGGCGGTTCGATCCGCACCGAACTCACGCGCGCCGAACTGACGCAGACGATCCTCGACGGCTTTTTCCCGCAGGTGGACAGCGCGGCGCGTCCGGTGAGCCGCGCTCGCGCCGGTCTGACGCAACTCGGTCTGCCGTATGCGCAGGACGCGGGCATCACGCGTCATCTGGCGGCGTTCCTCGGCCGCCAGGTCGGCGCGCTCGCTGAACTCGAAGGTCTCGGCGAGGCGGCGGCCCATGCCGCCGCGCAAGGTGCGAGCTTTCTGCATCCCACCGTGGTGCTGTTCAACGGCGGCGTGTTCAAGTCGCCGCTGCTGGTCGAACGCATCATGGGCACGCTCAACAACTGGCTCGCGGCGGAAAGCGCGGCGCCGGCGCGACTGCTCGAAGGCGCCGATCTCGACCTCGCGGTCGCACGCGGCGCGGCCTACTACGGCTACGTGCGACGCGGCCAGGGCGTGCGGATTCGCGGCGGCACCGCGCGGGCGTACTACATCGCGATCGAATCGGCGATGCCTGCCGTGCCCGGCCTCGAACCGCCGATCCAGGCGCTGTGCGTGGCGCCCTTCGGCATGGAGGAAGGCACGGACGCCGAGTTGCCCGCGCAGGAGTTCGGCCTCGTGGTCGGCGAGCCGGTGCATTTCCGCTTCTTCGGGTCGTCGGTGCGTCGTCAGGATCAGGTCGGCACGCTGCTCGACTTCTGGGGCCCCGACGAACTGCAGGAACTCGAAGAGATCCAGGCGACGCTGCCGGCCGCCGGCCGCACCGCTGGTGAAGTCGTGCCGGTGAAGTTGCACGCGCGTGTCACCGAAGCGGGCACGCTCGAACTCGAAGCGATACCGCGCGGCACGGACGCGCGCTGGAAAGTCGAGTTCGACGTGCGCGGCAACGCGAATGCATGAGTGAGATGAAGCGGTATAGCGTCGGTATCGATCTCGGCACCAGCAACACGGTGCTGGCTTATGCGCAGGTGGGGTCGCAGACCATCCACGTGTTCGAGATCGAGCAACTGGTGAGCCCCGGTGAAGTGGCGGCGCGACCGTTGCTGCCGTCGGTGCGGTATCACGCGGCTGAAGGTGAGTTGGCGGTGGGCGATTTGCAGTTGCCGTGGTCGTCGGTGGATCAGGCTGCTGCAGGTCGCGCGGCTCAGCCCGCCAACCGTCTCGTCACCGCCGACGCTTCCACGCCGCCGGTTGTGATCGGCCGCCTCGCTCGCGTGCTCGGCGCTCAGGTGCCGGGACGGCTGGTGGCCAGCGCGAAGAGCTGGCTGTCGCATGCATCGGTCGATCGCGTCGCACCGATCCTGCCGTGGGGCGCCGCCGACGACGTCCGCAAAGTCTCGCCGGTCGAAGCCAGCGCGAGCTATCTCGCGCATGTGCGCTCGGCGTGGAACCAGCGTTTTCCGGATGCGCCGCTCGAACAGCAGGACGTGGTGCTCACGGTCCCCGCTTCCTTCGACGAAGGCGCACGCGCGCTCACCGTGGCCGCGGCGCGCATGGCCGGGCTACCCAAACTGAAATTGCTGGAAGAGCCGCAAGCGGCCTTCTACGACTGGCTGTTTCAGCATCGCGAGCGACTGGCCGACGAGCTCGCGGAGTCCCGTCTCGTGCTGATCTGCGACGTGGGCGGCGGCACTACCGACCTGACGCTGATCGCCGTGAACGTGCGCGACGGCGAGCCGCAGTTGACGCGCATCGGCGTGGGCAATCATCTGATGCTCGGCGGCGACAACATGGATCTCGCGCTCGCGCATCTGGTGGAAGCGCGGCTGCCGGGTGGAGGCGAACGCGCGCGGCTGTCGGCGGCGAGTTTGTCGCAACTGGTCGAGCGGTGCCGCGCCGCGAAGGAACAGTTGCTCGGTCCGCAGGCGCCCGACTCGGCGTCGATCACGCTGCTCGGCGCGGGCTCGAAGCTGATCGGCGGTGCGCGTAGTGCGCAGGTCACGCGGGAGGAAGTCGAGCGGATCATCGTCGATGGGTTCTTTCCGGCGGTGGCGTCGCATGAACGGCCGGGTAGACCGCGTGGCGCGATCGTCGAGTTCGGCTTGCCGTATGCGACCGATGCGGCGGTAACGCGGCATATCGCGGCGTTTTTGAGCCGGTTTGCGGCGCAGTCGCGTCAGGCGTTGGGGGGTGTCGAGGCTGGTTCAGCTGCGGTTTCGGATGCCGGTTCGGACGCGGTTTCGAAGGTGGCAGCGGCAGCAGACTCGCACGCACCATTGCCGATTCCCGACACGCTGCTGCTCAACGGCGGCGTATTCCGCGCCGATGCACTCACGCGACGTCTCGCCGACACCCTCGGCACTTGGCGCGGCGAAGCGCTCAACGTGCTGCACAACGACAACCCCGATGTCGCCGTCGCGCGCGGCGCGGTCGCCTATTCACTGGCGCGCGCGGGCGCCGCGCCGAAAATCGGCGGCGGCTCGCCGCGCAGCTACTTCCTCGTTCTAGAGGAAAGCGGAGAGCGCGGCGGCGAACGCACGAGCGAACCCGCGAAGAAACGAGCCGACGCCAACACGCGAACACCCCCGCAAACAAACACAGAATCAAACAGCAACCCAGGCACTCCAGCCCAATCCACCGCCGAACCCGTCCAAACCGGCATCTGCCTGCTGCCGCGCGGCACCGAGGAAGGCCAGGAAATCCTGATCGCAGACCGCACGTTCGCGTTGCGTCTCGGTCACCCGGTGCGCTTCCACCTGGTGTCATCGAGTGCGGACACGGTCTATCGCGCCGGCGAGCTGATCGATCTCACCGACGGCGACTTCGTGCGCCTGCCGCCGATCGCCACCGTCGTTCAACCGCGCGGCGCGAGCACCGCACGCGAAACCGCCGTGCGGATCGCCACCTCGCTCACCGAAGTCGGCACGCTCGACGTGCACTGCATCGAACTCGACGATCCCGCGCAACGCTGGCTGCTCGAATTCCAGTTGCGCAGCGAAACCGCGCAGGTGGATCTCTCCGCCGATCCGGCACAAGCGCGGCATCCGCGGCTCGACGAAGCGATCGAACAGATCGACCGCAGCTTCGGCACGCGCACGCAGAAAATCGATCCGAAAGAAGTCAAGCGGTTGCGCGCGCAACTTGAGCAACTGCTCGGACCGCGCGACGCCTGGAACAGCGCGTCACTGCGCGAACTGTTCGGCGCGCTGTGGGAACGCGCGCGGCGTCGGCGGCGGTCGGCCGATCATGAGCGGCTGTGGCTGAATCTGGCCGGCTATTGCCTGCGCCCCGGCTTCGGCTATCCGCTCGACGAATGGCGCGTCGAACAATTGTGGACGTTGTTCGACGACGGCATCCAGTACATCAACGAAAGCCAGGTCTGGTCCGAATGGTGGACGCTGTGGCGTCGCGCGGCCGGCGGTCTCGACGAAAGCGCGCAACTGCGCGTGCTCGACGCGATGGCGTATCTGCAGAACGCCGCGCAAGCGCGTCACAAGCTGCCGTTCGACGTCGCGAAAACCGGTATCGCCGATATGGTTCGGCTGAGCGCATCGCTTGAACGGATTCCTGTCGAGCGCAAGATCGAACTCGGTGAATCCGTGCTCGCGCGGCTGAAGAAGCCCGCTGAAAATCATCAAAGCTGGTGGGCGGTTGGGCGGATCGGTGCGCGGCAACCGTTCTACGGCAGCGCGCATAGCGTCGTGCCGCCGGAGATCGCCGCGCAGTGGCTGAACGCGATACTCGCGCTCGACTGGAAGAAGGTCGATCCGGCTGCGTTCGCCGCGACGCAGATCGCCCGCATGACGGGCGACCGCTCGCGCGACCTCGCCGACGATTTACGTCATGCCGTCGTGCGGCGGCTCGAAGCGGTGAACGCGCCGCGCGCGTGGATCACGATGGTGAGCGAGAGCGTCGAACTCGATAACGCCGACGAAGGCCGCGTATTCGGCGAATCGTTGCCGGTGGGGTTGAAGCTGATCACGACCTGAAGGGGGATGCCGCGTGCCCCTCATCATCGTTGCGGATTCCGGAAAGAACCAATCCAGATTCCGCGATATGACTCAAAAAAATCACCGACTATGCTCCGGGCACAACCTGGCTCATCGAGTCCATGAGGACATCGACGCCGGTTACATAATCACATCATCCCAGGGACAGCCGTCTGATGAAAAAAGTCTTCATTTCGAGTGCATTCGGTTCACTTTTCGTTGTTGCCGCCTCACCGGCATGGGCACAAAGCTCGGTCACGCTATACGGCCTCGTCGATACGGCACTCCGCTATCAGACGAATGCCGGCCCGGACGGTAAAGATCTGGTCGGCATGACGGTCGGCCCCGAAACTCACAGCCGTTGGGGTTTGAAAGGGAGCGAGGATCTGGGTGGCGGCCTGTCCGCCATTTTCCGCCTTGAAAACGGCTTCGAACTCAATAGCGGGCAGCTTCATACACCGAACACCCTGTTCAGCCGGCAAGCGTACGTTGGTCTATCGAGCGGCCGATATGGCGCGCTGACGTTCGGCAATCAATACGCGCCGCTTTACGACACGATGGGCGATGTGTTTGACCCATTGACGGTCGGCGACTACTGGCAAGACAGCTGGATGTGGAACGGCATAGGCCCCTACCTGACTATCAATAACTCGGTCAAATACAAGGTCACGTCTAACGGGCTGACTCTCGATGCGATCTACGGCTTCGGCAATCAGGCGGGCGCGGTCGGCCTCGGCAGCACCTATGGCGTGGAATTGTCCTACGCACATGGCCCCGCCACGCTCGGCGCGGGCTTCCAGCAGACTTCCGTGTCGTCCGCTAACGGCAGCTCGATGAATGGCGCGAAGATCAACCTGCTGCACGTCAGCGGGGCGTACCAGATCACCCCCGCCGTACGCCTGCTGGCCGGTTGGCTGCATGCGCAGGATCAGACCGGCACGACCGATGCGAACATGCAACAGTCCGGCGCGCCAAAGCTGCCGGGCAGCAGTCCGAACCGTATCGACGATACGTTTTACGTCGGCGCCAACTGGCAGGCAACACGACCATTGCTAGTCACCGTGGCCGGCTACTACGGTCACGCCCGCAATGCCGAACGGCTCGACGGCACGCTCGGATCCGGAATCAACTACTCCGCCACCGTGCTTGCCGAATACTCGCTGTCCAAGCACACGGAAGTGTATGGCACCGTGGACTTCGCGCGTGGCAACGGCGCGTTCGCCGCCGACTATCCGGGCTCGACCAACCCGGCCAGCGGCGTTGTCGATAACGTTGGCCGTACCAACAACGTCGGCGCGGCAGTCGGCATCCGCAAGACCTTCTGACGTCACGCCGCCGCGAAGCGCCCGCCCCTATCCGGCGCGCCAGATTGGCCACGCCGGCCCGGAACCCCTCCATGTTCCGTGCCGGTACTCGCGTCGATGCGCGCGTTTGCGCCGTCGACGCTTCAATGCGGCCATGTCCTCACGGTGCATCGTCCAGTACGGTAGTCGGATCGGCAACGACACGATCGCGCCCGGCCTCTTTGGCCTGATACAGCAGACGATCGGCTCGCCGGAAAAGGCGCCCGACGTCCCCCGAATCACAGGCCGACGCCGACGCCAAACCGAATGCGACGCCAAAGCTGGCTGTCATGGTGAAGCCCTCGCCGCCTTCGAAAGGGATCCGCGTCTCGCGAATCCGGCGGCGCAAACGATCAGCAATCGCAAGCGCCTGCGCCGCATCGTGCACACGGCTCAGTACTGCAAACTCCTCCCCGCCCCATCGGGCAACGATGTCCGATGGTCGGCAGGTTTCGCGGCAAAGCGCCGCCACGATCTGCAAAGCACGATCGCCCGTGTCATGGCCGTACGTGTCGTTGATTTTCTTGAAGTGGTCAAGGTCGAACATGATCAGCGCGAGTTCCGGGGCCGCCGCGTTCTGTTCGGCGCAGGTCGCGCGCGCCCGGCTCTCGAACGCGCGGCGATTGAGCAAACGGGTCAGGAAATCCGTTTCCGCCATGGTCTTCAATTCGTAAATCAGACTGGCACGCTCCCGTTCGAGCCGGTCCCGTTCGACACTGTTCGCCTTGAGCACGTCGATTGCGTCGAACATGGCCTTGACCTCGTCCCGATACGGGGCTGCCGGGACTTCCGCCGTGAGGTCGCCGTTCGCAATTGCACCGATAACACGCGTTGCATCGAGAAGCGGCCGGATCACGCGTCGTCTGAATAACATCACCATGGACAGCAACGCGGCTATCAGCAGGAACGATGCCAGCGCACTGCCCGCGAGAAGCGCCATGGCCTCCTCGCGGTGACGACGAACCTCCGTTTGCGCGAGGTCCAGCACCTGGTCGCGGAACGCCGAAATCGAGCGCATTTGCGGCACATAGCGATTCGCGAGCTGGCCGGGCGAGATACCGGCACCGCCGGCTCGCGTCGCCAGGCGGCGGACGTCGGTGATATAGGCAATACCCACGCCAAAATATTCCCGGTTCATTCTGTCGAAGGCCAGTGAATTCAGCGCCGGTCGTCCCCTCACATGCGCATCGATCAGTGCGCGCAACTGGTCGATGCGCCCCTCGGTACGTTCGATTGCCAGTTGATCGTCTTCATCGAGCGGTCTGCGCGCGGTCAGGGCCGCCGTAAAGTGCGAGCCAAGCTGGCCGGCGTATTCCCGGAGGTCGGCCGACAGCGTCGCGAGGATCAGGCAATTCAGTGCGCCGGCATCGCCCTTGACTACATTCGCAGCCAACGCGTTGATCGCCGGCGCGAACTGCGGGACGATGCCGATCATCCGGTCCACGGCGCCCGTCAGTGCCCGCTCCCGGCGCGACGCCAGCGGCAGATCGATGAGCCGGTCGGCGTTCGCCCGCGCGTCGGCGAGTTCGCTGCGCGCCTCGGCGATGCGAGCGGGCTCGACGACGCAGGACTGACAGCGGTCGGCCTGCAGCATCGCAAGCAACTTCTCGATGCGGGCGTCGCTGTCGTCGCGCGCGCGGCGCAGCGACAGCATCATTGCTTGCGGGATCGGCAACGCCTGCCCTAACAGGCTGTTTGTCGGGCCACGTTCCGCCGAGACCTTCTCGACCGCCTCCAACCCGGCACGATAGGCCTCGAACGCGCGGAGCGCGTCGTCGGCCCCGACGTATGCGCGCCACTCGTGCACGACGAGCCAGCCGCACAGAAGCAGAACGGGAAACAGCGCCGCGGTGGCGCTGATGCTAAAACGCCTGTCGATGGACATGGCGGCAAATGGATTCCTGATCATGGAAACGTACCGGAGAATTCACTCGTCTGGACGAAAGGGGAGACCGCGAAGCGGCGCAAACTCAAGCGATCGTTTCTCGCGGTTGGCCGCCGCCTTCCGGGAGAGATGGTGCTCAATGCTGGACCGCCTCGCTCATGATCGCCGTCACCAGCCGCGCGCGTGCCGATCGGTAAGCCACGCTATCCTGCCCATCACTCACCGCCGCCGCGATCAGGGCTCGCTGCGCCGCCGGATCGGACAGTCCCTCGGGCAGAATGGAGTCCGTTTCGCTGAAGAACCGGGAGAACGGGCACACCTGGCAGGCCGAGTCGAGCGGCGCCGGCGCAGTCGGCGCAACGGCGCCGACCTTGACCGACATCGTCATGATGTCCGACAGCCAGCCGAAAGCGCGCGGATCCTCGCAGATCAGATGCAACCGCTCTTCCCAGATCAGCAGTGTGGCCAGCTTACCCAAGGTACTTCTCGCCTCGAACGGATAGGGCAAGCGGGGCTGGCTGTTGCTCACCCATGCCATCAACTGCAACGCCGGCATTGGGCGAGCGATCGCGTAGCCCTGCGCGACGTCGGCGCCGAGAATCACGATGGCTTCGAGCATCCCCGCATCTTCGATCCCTTCCACGACAACCGATTTACCGAGCGAGCGGCCGAGTCTCGTCAACTGGTAAACAAACCGCAGCACGTTCGAGGCGTCCTCGCTCACCCCGCTCACGATACTTCGATCGATCTTGATCCAGTCGAAGGGCAACTCGCGCAGCCGGATGAGGCTGCTGTGCCCGGAACCGAGATCGTCTTCGGCCAGATTGACGCCGAGTAGCTTGAATTTCGCGAGTTCATTGCGGACGTCCGTGCCGGCTGGCAGTGCATCCGTTTCGAGAATTTCCAGGGTCAGCGTGTCCGGACGGCAGGCATGGTCGGTCAATGCCTCACGGGTGGCTTCGAAATAGCGGTTATCGCCCAGCGCACTGGACGGCAGATTCACCGACACTTTCAACTCGACGCCACCTTGCAGCCAGCGATTGCGCTGTGACAGGACTTGCGCAAGCCCTCGCACGTAAAGCACGAGGAAATCGTCCGAGGACAGTGCCGGGAAAAACTCCCCAGGCGTCAGGACCCGAGCGCCGTCGTGCAGACGGGCTAACGCCTCAACCTTGGTGATCTGCCCGGTTTTGAGATCCAGTAGCGGTTGGTAGTGCATCTCCAGCGCATCCGATCTGAGCAGCGCCGCCCAGTGTTGCCGCGTCGCGTAGGGTACCGCATGGGTGCGCCCTTCCTGACTCTCGATCCGCGCGATCGCAAGCCCAAGCAGTGTCTGCAACGGCGTGATGAACGCTATCTGGTCCGCCGCCGAGTACCCGCCTGGAAACGCGCTGTAGAGCGAGAGAATGGCCTTGGGAGGATGTCCGGGTTGACGCAGGGGAATGGCCACACTGGAGCGGAAGCCTTCGCGCAATGCCACGTTCTTCCACGGCGCCATCAGGGGGTCCGTCGCGACATTGACGCTGCGCTCGACGTTTCCGCTGCGCCAGGCGCGCCCGGCGGGGCCCTGGCCCTGGGGACGGTCGCCGTCCGCGATCGGCCGGTCCGCTGACCCCTCCAGTTCGGCGAGATATCTCTCGATGGTTTTGCCCGAGACCGACTCGAAACGAAATACTCCCTGCCCATCGGGGCGGCCAACCGAGCATCCTGCAACCTCGTCGTGCTCGCCGAGAATCTGCACGACCCGGCCGATCAGATCCGTATAGTTCTCTACTTCCCATGCCAGTGCGGTCACACGCATCAATACGTCCTGACGCGAAACGTGCAGGCGCTGGTAAGCCTCCGTCTGCCAGGCCAGATCCTGCGTGAGCCGTCGGCCGAGTACCGCCAGCGCTCTTCCGTGCAGCATCGTATCGACTTTGCCGTGAATCGCAGCCGAGAGGATGCCCCGGCTTCGCACCAGGTCTTCCCATTCCAGCCCCACGATGGCATGGATGCGCCCGACCCGCCACGCCATCGACCGATGCCCTACCGAGGTCAGGTCCGGCGACGCGAGCGCGTACAGATTCTGGATCTGCTGCGCTCTGAGGTGCTGAAGTTCCTGTTCGGACAGGGTCGCAAGGGTGGTCGTGGACCTGGGCAGGCGGATCAGGCCGTCGTAGAACCGACTCACGATCTCGACGGCGTGATGCTGGAGCACCGTCGTCAAGGACGCGAGTGCCGCAGCCCATGCCTCGCTGTACAGATGTGAACCGTCGTCCATGAGATCGTTGTCAGGCGTCGCCTCGAAAGCGTCATTCGACATGGCAGTGCAAGCTCCGGCAGGTGGGCGTTCTTGGATGATGGGCGCAGCGCGTCGTCGCGCGGACCGGCGGCCTCTCGTACGGCCGGGCAGACGTAGTGGATGGCGTTCGCGGCGAACGCTGCCAACTCGCCCGTTACCTCGGGCAGACCATTATTGCGGGGTCGTCGGGACCCGAAGGTCCCGTGTTCACCGACAAGAACTAACCGCCCGTCCAGCCGTCTGCGTCTGCGGCCTGCACGGGCCGGGCGGCGCGCGATGCGTCCAGCCGGAACGTGGAAACCGCGGCCTTCAGGTCGTCGGCCTGAATTCCCAGCAAACCGGCCGCCGCCGCGGCCTCTTCCACCAGTGCGGCGTTCTGCTGCGTGACCTGATCGATCTGGGTGACCGCCTCACTTACCTCGCCGATACCTTTTCGCTGCTCCTGCGACGATGCGGCGATTTCACTCATGATGTCAGTCACGCGCCTGACCTCGAGCGTGATCCGGTCCATCGCCGCGCCGGCTTCCTGCGCGTAGCCGGCCCCCGTGCGCACCCGTTCGACTGAGTCGTGAATCAGCTCCCTGATCTCTTTCGACGCGGTGGAAGAACGCTGCGCGAGCGAGCGCACCTCGGCGGCGACCACCGCAAAGCCCCGGCCTTGTTCCCCGGCACGCGCCGCCTCCACCGCGGCGTTCAAAGCAAGGATATTGGTCTGGAAGGCAATGCTTTCGATCATGCCGACAATATCGGCAATTTTGTCGGAGCTGGCATTGATGCCGTCCATCGTCTCGACGACACGCGACACCACGGTCCCGCCATGCTCGGCCACCTTCACCGCCTGCGCCGCGAGTTGATTGGCCTGACCCGCGTTATCCGCATTCTGGTTCACCGTGGCGGTCAGTTGCTCCATGCTGGCGGCCGTCTGTTCGAGCGACGCGGCCTGCTCTTCGGTTCGCTGCGACAGGTCCTGGTTGCCTGCGGCAATCTGATGTGCGGCAGTCGCAATCGAATCGGCCGAAATCTTGATCGTGCCGATGGTGTGCGTAAGTTGCTCCTGCATGCGCTTCATCGAAAATAGCAGGCTGGATCGGTCGTCTGAAGCGGTCCTGACCACCGCGGTCAAATCGTTGCCGGCAATCTGGTTCGCGATGTCCGCGGCGTAGGAGGGCTCGCCGCCCAATGCATGCAGGATGCTGCGATTGAGCACTACCACGATGGCCGACAAGATTGCCGCCAGCACCAGCAGGGTGCCGAGGCTCCGATACAGCATCGAGCGGAAGGCCGCGTCGATGTCGTCGACATAGACGCCGGTCGTGAGAATCCAGTCCCACGGCTGATAAATCGCGTTGTAGGAGATCTTCGGAGACGCCCCCGTGGCGCCGGGGCGCGGAAACGCGTACTCGTTGAAACCCTTGCCCTCGCCCTTGATGGCAGCGACTGCGGCTCGAAAGACATAGATGCCGTTCGGATCCCTGTAATTGCTCGCGTCCTTGCCGTCCATCTCCGGGCGCGTGGGATGCATCAACACCGTGGCTCGCGAGTCGATGATCGCGAAGTAGCCCTCGTCGCCGTAGCGGATCGCCCGGATTTTATCCATTGCCTGTTTTCTGGCTTCCGCCTCGGGCAACTTCCCCGCGGCTGCCGCCTCACCGTATGTCTTCACGACACTCAGGGCAATCTCGGAAGCGTGGACCAGGTCCAGCTTGCGGTCTTCCAGTTGCGCCGCCCGCCCTTCGTAGGCGTTGTAGATCGACATACCGGCAAGAGACAGCAGACTCAACACGAGCGGCAGCCAGAGTTTCTGGACAAAGGACAACTTCATACGTTGACGCACCCATTCAAAAAGACATCGACTAGCAGACCAGACAACGGCCCATGACAGATACACAGAGAGAGGTTCGATTGACCGTAGGAATCCAGATCAATATTCCGGATGTCACCAGATTGGAGAGGTCCACCTCTCCACTTCTTTATCGGCCGACGGTTCGATATCTTAAGAAAAACAGGTCCGGACACAACCACGATTCGTCGTCACGGTCGCATCCGCCCTTCAGAATCCGATTGATTGCCACACGTTCGTCGTCCAGTAGCCCCGCGGTGTCATCGCTCAATAGTTGATCTAACGACTCCCGAATTCGACAGATTGCCGAATCGAATGCGCACGCAAGTGGCCACGCGTTCATCAGATAACGCAATGGTACGATCGCGCGCCTCTCGCACCACCCGTCGAACAGTCTGAGACAACGATCGTCGAGTAAGCGCGCGCGCGAACATGGTCGATCACACCCGAGAAGCTCGACGCCGACTGAACAGTTCATAGGGGCAATTTTAATTGTCAGACGATTACTCAGTTGATCTGAGTGATGCCATGCCGAGATTGGACACAGGTCCACCACGATACCCGTTCGAATCGTCACGCCCTACTGCACGCCGACGCGGCAAACCCTTCCATTTGACTATAGTCAACTTCTTGAGCGGTGCCGGTGAGAGCATGACGTCGACTGCGGAATATGATGGGCACGGGGCGTAGCGTGACCGATCACTCGACCTGACATCACCGATTCCCCGAGACTCATTAGCAATGGACCATGAACTCTTGATCGCCCGTGGCAAGCAATCTTTCGCAGGCGAAATCCCAAATCATTGCGCGCAGTGCGGAATCCGCGAGCTATGCCTCGGTAGCGGTCTCGACGCGCTTCAGGTGTCGAGTCTCGCTGGCGTCGTCGTCGAGAGGAGACGGATCCAGCAAGGGAAAGTTCTCTATGAACAAGGTACCCCTTTCACGCATCTATATGCCATTGCGAGCGGTTCCTCGAAAGCCGTGGTGTATCCCGGCGACGGGCGCGGGCAAACCGCCGCCCTTGCGCTGCGAGGCGATCTCGTGGGTTTCCTCGGCGTAGGCTCCGGCGTGCACACGGTCACGCTCGTCGCCCTCGAGAACTCCGTTTTTTGTGTCATTCCTTATAACCACCTGCTGCGGCGTATCTCCCAGGATCGGAACATCGGCGTTCAGTTTCATCGTCTGGTGGCACGCGTGATGACGCAACGGCAGGAAGCATTCCTGTTCACTGCAAGCACGAATGCCGAACGGCGTGTCGGTGGATTCGTCCTGTGGTTTTCGGACCAGCTTGCCGCGCGCAAACAGCACTTCACCGAGTTTTCACTGCCCGTCAGTCGAACCGATATTGCGGATTTCGTCGGACTGCGACTCGAGACCGTCAGCCGTGCATTCACCCGGCTCCACAATCTGAATCTGATCGAGGCCAGGGGACGACATGTCCGCATCCCGGACGTGCAGATACTGCGAAAATGGTTTTCAGCGTCGCGGTGAATACCCATCAGGAAGTGCATCGGATCCGGGGCGAGCGAAAAAAGGGAAAAAAAGCCCAGACAGGGGCGCTGGGCAAATCCAACAGACCGGGGTGCCTGTTGGACGAGAGACCGTCCCGAACTCCGGATCGACACGACTCCCGGTGGAGACGAGCAGTCTAGAGCGGGCGACGTCCAGGATTAATCCACCTGACAGGAAGGGACTGTTGTGGGTTCACCGATGAATGCCCCGGCGCGAGGCGAGCAGCTTGAGAATACGAACCCGCCGCGTGGCGTGCGACGCAGGCTATTGATACGACATCGTGAACGTCGCGAGCCCTTTCACCGTGCCGCCGCTCACCGGCCCCGTGCGCACGTATCGCGCGCTCAACGGAATCTGATTCTCCCCAGCTCTCATTTTTCCGACGAACGAAACGTTCAGGTCGCCGCTGTCCGGATCGTGCGGGCCGAACGACAACGCTCTCGACTCCGACATGATCTGCATCCCCACGCCTTTCGCGGTCGAACCCGCGGCGGCGCTCAGGATCGTCGACCGGTTACCCGGGTTCGATGCATCGTCGAGCGACAGATAGGCTCTCGCCGGCGCAGCGCAATTGAGCCCGATTGAAAACGGCGCAGCGCCGACACTAGCCAGGTTCGACGGCGACACGCGCGGCGGCAACGCAACCTGAATCGCCCGGGTCGTGACGCTGCATGTACCGGCCGTGAACATACTGCCCGGTGTCACGTGCTGCGTCCTGCTCACCGTATCGAAGCAGCGGCCGGCAAAGGTGACGGTGAGGCTCGGAATCGTCGTCAGCGTGCCGCCGACGAGCGGACCGGTCACCACGAGTTCGGCCATGATGTGGTACTCGGCGGCATGGCTGACGGGTGGAAAGAAAACCGTGGCATAAGGCGCGGTCCTGAACTGACCTTTCGATTGACGCTTGATTGAATAACGCACGCCCAGGCCGGGCACATTGGTCGTGAAGAGCGTGTCGGAACCGGAGGCCAACGTCCCGTTCACCGCGACAGTCTCGAAGATCCTGCAAAGAACTTGCGGTGTGCCCAGGCCGACCTCATGGGACGCCGATTGCAACACCTGTCCCACCGATGGATAGTTCGGAACCCGGATCGTCGGCGCAAACGCGAGGTTGGACAGCGACGTTCCGTTGCCCGGAAATCGGATCGAGCCGGTGAACGCCATAGCGCCGCTTGCGTGCAGGAGCGAGGCGACAAGAACGCCTGCACGCGCCGTGGCGAATCGTGTTCTGTACGAGGCCGTATTCGCCAACCGTCCACCGAACCCTCCGGCACCCGGATTAACCAGATCGAACATCTTGACGCTCCGCGTTAGCGCATGGATAGCAGGCGCCCATGCTAGCCATCGCGGCGGCGAAAAACCATGAGACCGATGTTCGCATCCATCGCCTTACACCTGCGCCATGCCGCCATCCACGAACAACTCGATCCCCGTGATGTAGCTCGCGTCATCGGAAGCTAAAAACGACACCGCCTTGGCGATCTCATCCGCTTCGCCGACGCGGCCCAGCGGCGTCGTGTCGCTGACATGCTGCCGATAACCCTCGATCTGCTCGTCGCTCATCTTCAGTTCGGTTTTATAGGCGGGCGTCACCACCACACCCGGCGCGACCACATTGACGCGAATATCGCGCCCCTTCAGATCCGACGCCCACGTCCGCGCAAACGAACGCAACGCAGCCTTGGTCGCGGCATACACGCCAAAGGCCGGCACGCCCTGAATCGACGTGATCGAGCCCGTCAGCACGATCGCACTGCCCGGCTTCATCAGCGGCAGCGCTTTCTGCACCGTGAACAACGTGCCTTTGACGTTGATATCGAAGTACTTGTCGAACTGTTCCTCCGTAATCGCGCCGAGCGGGGAAAACTCGCCGCCGCCCGCATTCGCGAACAGAATATCGAGCCGCTGATGCGCGGCCTGCACCGTGCTGAACATGCGGTCGAGGTCGGCGGCCGACGCGATATCCGCGCGAATCGCCACGGCGCCGTGACCGATCTGCTCGACCGCGGCGTCGAGTTCGGCCTGACGGCGGCCGGTGATAAAAACCTTCGCCCCTTCCTGCGCGAAACGCATTGCGGCCGCAAGGCCGATACCGCTGCTGCCGCCGGTCACGAGCGCGATCTTGCCGGCATGTTTGCGGGCGTTGACGTTTTCAAGTGTGGACTTGTTCATGGAAAGCTCCTGGGTGACATCCGTTGAGTTCGTTAATTCGTTGAGGTCGCTTGACCCTTGACGTCAGCTTATTTGATGCGCACAGGGAGATAAATAGCTATGCTGTGGTTTCTTTATCCACCACTGTGGATAATCAATCGGAACCGGACCATGGATCATTTGCAGGCAATCCGCATCTTCGCGCGCGTGGTGGAAACCGGCGGCTTCAGTCGCGCGGCGCAGTCGCTGCAAATGCCCAACGCCACGGTCAGCAAGTGGGTCAAATCGCTTGAAGATCACCTCGGCGTCAAACTCCTTGAACGCAGCACGCGCAGCGTCAACGTCACGACCGACGGCGCCGCGTATTACGAGCGCACCCGGCATCTGCTCAGCGAACTCGACGATATCGAGGCGACGCTCGGCCGCGATCGCGCGAGTCCACGCGGCGCGTTGCGGGTGGATAGCGGCGGCTCGACCGCGAGCGGCATTCTGATTCCGGCGCTGCCTGGGTTTTGCGTGCGTTATCCGGACATTCAGGTGCAGTTGAGCGTGACGGACCGCACGGCGGATCTGATCGCCGAGAACATCGACTGCGCGATTCGCAGCACGGCGAATGACCCGGCGCTGGTCACACAGGCCATCGGCACGCTGCGCTGGACCACCTGCGCGAGTCCGGCGTATCTGGCCGAACATGGCACACCGTTGCATCCGCAACAGATCGTCGACGACCGTCATGCCGTGGTCAGCTATTTTTCCGCGAGTACGGGGCTTATCCAGCCGCTGCAATTCGCCAGCGCGGGCGATGGCGATGGCGATGGCGATGGCGAACCCATCGTGCTCGAAGGCGTGCGCAATCCAGTGATGGTGAGCGAAAGCAATGCGCACCTGGCCACCGCGCTAGCTGGCCTGGGCATTGTTCATACGTTGGATTTCATGGTGCGGCCCGCTATCGCGCGAGGCGAGCTGCTGCCGATTCTGGCGGACTACCGGCGTCCGCCGCTGGAGGTCTATCTCGCGTATCCGCCGAGCCGGCGTTACAGCACGAAGCTGCGGGTGTTCGCCGACTGGGTCAAACAGGTTTACGCGAACGTTCGGGAGAGTTGATCGCGGCGGCGGCGCAGCGCTGCGTTAAGTGCGGATCGGGTTGCCCGCGCCGCACTACGCACTACGCACCGGGCACCGGGCACCAGGCACCAGGCGCTAGGCGCTAGGCGCTAGGCGCTAGGCCATCGTCACCAGATTCCGCCCCGCATGTTTCGACCGATACAGCGCCCGGTCCGCGCTCGCGAAACCATCCCGATGCGCGGCCCGCGAGCTTTCGTTGATTCGCGTCATCGCGCCGCCCACGCTCACCGTCACCACGCCCAACGGCGACGCGCGATGTTCGATCGCCAGATCGACCACGCCCTGCCGCAACGTTTCCAGCGTGCCCTGCAGCGCCGCCGGTTCCGCGTGCAGCACCAGCAGACCGAACTCCTCGCCACCCATGCGTCCGGCGATGATGCCGTCGCCATCGGCTGCGGCCTGCATCACCGACGCGACCTTGCGCAGGCAGTGATCGCCCGCCTGGTGACCATACGTGTCGTTGTATTGCTTGAACCAGTCCACGTCGACCACCACCGAACCCATCACGTCGCCATCGCGCGCTTCTTTCCAGCGGCGCGCAATGCTCTCCAGCAGGAAGCGGCGGTTATACAACTGCGTCAGCGGATCGATCGCGGTGGCCGTGCGCATCTTCAGATCGTTTTCGATCATCGCGCGCAGGTGGTAGAACACGCCGCGTTGGCCCTCGTTGAGCCGGCCCGGCGACGGGTCCATCGCGCACAACGCGCCGACGATCTCGCCGTTCGGCGCGCGCAACGCGATCGCCGCGTAAAAGCGCACGAACGGATGACGCTGCACCAGCATGCACTCGCCGAAGCGGGCGTCGTCGTGCGCATCTTCGATAACGAACAGGTCCGCGTCGCGCACCGCGTAGTCCGCGAGCGAGCGCGCGCGCGTGACGAGCGGCATCGCCATGCCGACTTCGGCGCGGTAGTGCTGGTGTTCCTCGTCGAGCAGCGTGATCGCGGTAATCGCCGCGCCGGTTACGCTCTTCAGGATTTCGGCCGCGTGCGTGAAGCACTCGCGCATCACCTGATCGTCATGCAACAGCCACTCGATCACCGACGATTCCACCTCGGGTTCGCCCGCGATGGACGGATCGACCGCCATCCGGCTGGACAAACGGTCGTTACTGTAAGCGACTTGCACGGCTGGGTTCCCGAATTTGATTTGCATGTGTGTCAACGGCATGGACACGCGAAACTTGAGCGCCTGTAACGGTTTGCAACGAGTTTTCGCGGGTCGGCGGCGAAACGTCCAGGCGGATCGGCCCGCGGCGTCAGGAAGTACAATTCACCCGCCGGACGTGCGCCGCCCTCGCCTGCACAACAAACAGGCAGCGCACTCTTTCAGCAGACCATTGCTTATCGCCGACGCGCGCCCGGATCACGCGCATCGCAGCCGACCCGCTCTCATGACCACGACCACCCACGCTTTGCTCATCACCGATGTCCGTCTGCCAGACGGCGCCCGCGTCGACGTGTCGATCACCGACGGCCGCATTGCGGCGCTCGGCCCGAACCTGCCGCGCGAGCCCGGCGTGATGCTGGAAGACGGCGCGGGCGCGTTGCTGCTGCCCGGTTTCGTCGAAGGTCATACGCATCTGGACAAAACGCATTGGGGCTTGCCGTGGTATCGCAACGAGGTCGGCCCGAAGCTGACCGACCGGATCGAGAACGAACGGCGGTTCCGCGCGCAAGGCGATCACGACGCGGGCGTGCAGTCGCTCGCGCTCGCCCGTGCGTTCCTGCAGGCGGGTACGACGCGTTTGCGCACGCACGTGGATATCGATACCGACGCGGGGCTGCGTCATCTTGAAGGCGTGCTCGCCACGCGCGATGCGTTGCGCGAGGTGCTGGAGATGCAGATCGTTGCGTTTCCGCAATCGGGCGTACTCGGGCGTCCCGGCACCGGCGCATTGCTCGGGCAGGCGCTGGACGCAGGCGCGGACGTGCTGGGCGCGCTCGATCCCGCGCTGATCGACGGCGATCCGGTGGCGTCGCTCGACTTGACGTTCGAGCTCGCGCAGCGTCATCAGAAGCCGATCGACATTCACTTGCACGAGCCCGGCGAAGTCGGCGCATTCACGCTCGGGCTGCTGCTCGATCGCGTCGCCGCGCTCGGCATGCAAGGGCGCGTGGTGGTCAGCCATGCGTTCTGTCTCGGTGCGCTGCCCGAGCGCGAACGCGACGCGTTGCTCGCGCGCCTCGCCGATCTGCGTGTCGCGCTGTTGACCACGGCCCCCGCTTCGACGCCGGTGCCGCCGCTGAAAGCCTGCCTTGAAAAAGGCGTCACGCTGTTCGGCGGCAACGACGGCATACGCGATACCTGGACGCCTTATGGCTCGCCGGACATGCTCGAACGCGCGATGCTGATCGCGATGCGCTACGACCTGCGTCGTGACGACGAGCTGGCCATCGCGTTCGATTGCGTCAGCACGACGGCCGCGCGCGCTTGCGGCTTCACCGACTACGGCCTGTATGCCGGCGCCCGCGCCGATCTGGTGCTGGTCGACGCGGACACGCTCGCGCAGGCGATCGTCGCGCGGCCCGCTCGCAAACTGGTGGTGGCGAACGGACGGATCGTCGCCCGCCACGACACGCACGCTTAAACGACACCGCTTTTCGCACTGACATGATCAATCTCTTTCAGGCCATGCAGGCCTTCGTCAAAGTCGCCGAAGCGGGCAGCTTCGCGCAGGCCGCCGAGCAACTCAACGTCTCGACCTCCGTGGTGACGCGCCACGTGTCGAGCCTTGAAAAACACCTCGGTATCCGGCTGTTCCAGCGCACTACCCGCAAAGTCGTGCTGACCGAAGCCGGCGCGGATTACGCGGACGGTTGCCGCGTGGTGATGTCGGAACTGGAAGAAGTCGAATCGCGCGCGACCACTACGTCGAAGGAAGTCGTGGGCGATCTGCGTATCGTGGCGCTCGGCAGCTTCTCGCTGTTCCGGCTCACGCCGCTGTTCGCGGAATATCAGGCGAAGTTTCCGCAGGTGAATCTGCGCGTCACGCTCACCGAGAAACGGGTCGACCTGCTTGAAGGGGGATTCGATGTGGGGATCGTCACCGAACATATGATCCGTTCGGAGTCGTTGGTGGTGCGGCGTCTGATCAACTCGCACGCGGTGCCGGTGGCGGCGGCCGCGTATCTGGCGCAGGCGGGCCAGCCGAAAACGCCGGCCGATCTGGCGCGGCATCGCGTGATTGCCGCCGCGCTCGACACCAGTCCGCAGACGTGGGTGTTCAGCCATAGCGGTGACAACGGCAAACACGGTAACAACGGCACTGCGAACGGCACTGCGGGCAACGAAGAAAGCATCGCGCTCGATGCGTCGTTCACGGTCAACAGCATGATCATGCAAAAGCAGGCCACGCTAGGCGCGATGGGCATTGCGCTGCTGCCGCTCGAAATGGTCGCCGACGAATTGCGCAGCGGCACCCTCGTGCGCGTGCTCGACGACTACGCGGTCACCAACGGCGACGTGGCCGTCTCGCTCGTGTACCCCAGCCGCGAATTCGTGCCGCGCAAGATTCGCGAGTTTATCGATCTGGCGGTGGGGTTTTTCAAGTGAGCGCCTGACTCACAAAGCCAGCCGCTCAAGGACCGCTTACGGCCGCTCGCCGCGCTCCAGCCGCGCCTCGATCTCATAGACCACCGGCATCAGATCCGCGACGCTATCGATCACATAATGCGCACCGGCCGACCGCAGCTTCTCAATCGCCGCCTGGCGCCGCCAGGCGAACTCGTCCGGCGCCAGGGCCTTGACGTCATTTTCGGCCATGCCGAACGCGTTGCCGCTCACCGCGACACCGACCGCCCACGTGCCGCCGTTGATCCCTTCTTCAATGCCGACCTCGGTGTCGTCCACCTTGATCGCCTCTTTGGCGCGCCACACGCCGAGCGCGGGCAAGGTCTTGTAGATCATGTACGGTGACGGCCGGCCTTCCGGCGTATCGCCGGTGCAGACGATACTGTCCGGCGAAAAGCCCTGCTCGGCCGCGCCCGGCACGATCTCGGCCATGATCTCGCGGGTGTAGCCGGTGGTCGTGCCGATGCGGATATCGTCGCCGCGCAGCGCGCTCGCCACGGCCGCGACGCCCGGAATCACCGAGCTGTAGCTCGCCGCCACCGCGATGTTCTTCGGCACGAATACGTCGTACACCGCGTCGATATCCGCTTCGCCCGGCGCGTGGCCATACTTGTCCGCCCACGCCTGCGCGACGCGCGGCAATGCCATCAGCGCCGCGATATGCGGGCGCTTGGCCATGCCCATCGGACCGCGTGCTTCGTCGATCGAGATCGCCACGCCGAACTGTTCGAAGGTCTCGACGAAGGCGCCCATCGGGGCGAGAGAACCATAGTCGACCACCGTGCCGGCCCAGTCGAAAATCACTGCTTTGACGTGTTTCATTTCACTTCGATCCTTTGATATTGCCCAGCCGCGCGCAACGTGCCGCGCGGTTGATGACCCGCTATCCTCGCGTGTTCCGCCGACGTCCGGCGCATTCAGTCCGCGTCCGCCAACGCCTTGCGTTCTTCGAGCGCGGCGGCCGGCGGCTCCGCGCCCGGCACGCCCATCTCTCGCAGCGAACTGGCGCAAGCCCGCACCACGGCGCGCATGACATGCTCATCCACCTGACCGATACAGCCGATGCGGAAGCTGTCCGCCACCGTCAATTTGCCCGGATAGATGATGAAACCCTGCTGCTTCATCGACTCGTAAAAGCGCTCGAAGCGGAACGACGGATGCGCCGGCGCAAAAAACGTCACGATGATCGGCGAGCGCCAGCGCGCGTTCAGCAGCGGCTCGAAACCGAGCTTGCCCATGCCGGCGACCAGCACGTCGCGATTGTTCGCGTAACGCGCGAGGCGGCCGGCCTGGCCGCCTTCGAGCTTATGCAGGCGCAGCGCTTCGATAAACGCGGCCACGGTGTGCGTGGGCGGCGTAAAGCGCCACTGCCCGGTGCGGTTCATCACGTCCCACTGATCGTAGACGTCGAGCGCGAGCGAATGGCTGCGGCCCTTCGCTTCCTGCAACGCGCTTTTACGAGCGATCACGAAGCCGAACCCCGGCACGCCTTCGATACATTTATTCGCCGACGAGACGAACGCCTCGCACGGAATCTGCCGCACGTCGAGCGGCACCGCGCCGAATGCGCTCATCGAGTCGATCAGCAGTTTGCGGCCCTGCTTCGCGGTGGCGGCGGCGATCTCTTCAATGGGATTGAGAATTCCCGAGCTGGTCTCGCAATGCACCGCGACCACATGCGTGATGCTCGAATCAGCGGCCAGCAGACGTTCGACTTCGGCGCCGCGCGGCGGCAGATAGTCGCCCTTGTCGAGCACGGTGGCCGTGCGGCCGAGATAGCCGAGCGTGGTGGCGATGCGCTTGCCGTACGCGCCGTTGGCGAGCACCAGCGCATGGCCGTCGCGCGGAATCAGGCTGCCGAGCATCGCCTCGACGCAGTAGCTGCCGCTGCCTTGCAGCGGCACGCAATCGTAGTCGCCCGCGGTATCGCCCGCGATCTCCAGCAGGCCGGCGCGCAACTGTGCGGTCATGGCGCGGAAGTCGCCATCCCACGAGCCCCAGTCGCGCAGCATCGCCTCTTTGGTCGAGAGCGCCGTGGTGAGCGGACCCGGCGTCAACAGATACGGCTCGCCTTTGGCCGGCACCGCACACGTGAAGGTCTCTGCCGGGGACGCTGCGATAGGACGGTCGATCACCCTGTGCATGGCCGGAATCTCCGATAACGCTGTTTCGATGACTGACACAGTAGCGAAACTTGGTCCATCGGTAAAATCGATATAATCGATGCATGTATCGTAAAAACTTATCACTCAGCGAGGCACACGTGCAATACGCGCAATTGCGGGCGTTTCATGCGGTCGCGGAACACGGCGGTTTTTCGAAAGCGGCGCAGGCGCTATCGCTCACGCAGCCGGCGGTGTCGGACCACGTGCGGCGGCTGGAGCAGGAATACGGCGTCAAACTGTTCGAGCGCGGACCGCGCGGCGTCGACACCACGGAACTCGGTCTGCGTCTGTTCGCGGTGACGCGGCATATGCTGAGTTGCGAGCGCGACGCGCGGCAATTACTCGAATCGGCGGGCGGGCTGGAGTCCGGGTCGCTCTCGATCGTGGCCGACGCACCCGATCTGGCGGTCGCGCTGATCGGCGCGTTTCGCAAGCTGCATCCAGGAATCGTCGTGACGCTGTCGATCGCCAACGCGGCGGATTGCATGCAGCGCGTGCTGTCGAGCGCGGTGGACGCCGCCATTACCGCCGCGCCGCAAGTCCACAGCCGGCTGGAGGCGCGGGTGTTGCGGCGCGATCCGCTGGTGGCGATGGTCCCGGCGAATTATCCGGCGGCGAAGAAACGCAAGCTGAGCTACGCGGAACTGGTCCGGCAGCCGATGATTTTTCGCGAGCCGCAATCCGTCACGCAGCAGTTGCTCGAAACCGAGCTGGTGCGCGAGTCTTTGCAGGTGGAACCGGTGATGTATGTGGACGGCCGCGAAGCGCTTGAAGAAGCCGTCGCGCAAGGGCTAGGCGTGGGGGTGATCGCGCGCGCGGAATTCAAGGAGTCGCGGCGGATCCGCATGGTCCCGCTGCAGGATTGCCAGGTGCGGATGATCGAATCGCTGACACGACTCGCCGAGCGGCCGGGATCGAACCTGCTCGATGCGTTGTTCGCGGTGGAGTTGCCGGAACCGGCGCCGCATGTGGCGGGATAGCGCGAAAGAACAGCGGCGGCGCCGAGACGTTTAAGAACCTAACGTCTCAGCGCCGCATCCGCTTAACGCGAGCCGCCGCTCGCAATCAGACTTTCACCCGTCACCCAGCGCGCGTCGTTCGACACGAGGAACGTCACCACGTCGGCGATATCTTCCGGCTGGCCGATGCGACCGAGCGGCGTCGTGCTGAGCGCCCACGCTTCGAAATCGGAGTCAGCGCCGGTAATGCCCGCACTATGCGTGCCTTCGGTCGCGACCATGCCCGGATTCACCGAGTTCACGCGGATCTTGCGCGGACCGAGTTCGCGCGCGAGCGCGCCGGTAATGCCGTCCACCGCGCCCTTGGTCGCGGTATAAACCGCGCTGCCCGCCGGCGTGATACGGCTCACCACCGAACTCACGTTGACGATGCTGCCGCCTTCGCCGATATGCTTGACGGCCGCCTGCGTGACCAGCAACACACCCAGCACGTTGACGTTGAAGTGCTTATGGAAATGCTCTTCGGTGATTTCTTCGATCGGTGCGAACGCGTACACGCCCGAGTTGTTGACCAGAATGTCCAGACGGCCATACGTTTCGACCGCCGCGTCGACGATACCTTGCGCGTCGGCCGCTTTGGACACGTCGCCGCCCACCGCCACGGCCTTACCGCCCGACGCCGTGATCGCGGCGACGACGTCGTCGGCACCCGCCTTGCTCGACGCATAGTTGACCACCACCGACGCGCCTTGCGCAGCCAACGCCTTCGCAATGGCCGCGCCGATACCTTTCGATGCGCCAGTTACAACTGCAACCTTACCTGTGAGCTTGCTCATGATCGTTTCCTTTAACTGGGTTTCGCGCCGGCCGGTTGCCGCGAAGAGTCGCGGTACTGACCCCGATGAAGCCGGAGATGCAATGGCGCTGTCACTGGAAGCAATGTAGGCGGGTATGCGTCGCGGATAAAGCGGTTGTAAACGAACAGATACGTCGCTTGAGCAGAACAATCGGAAACGGGTGGCGCAAGCGTTACGCGTTGCGCCCGGAAAAATGTTATCGATCCGATTACATTAACGCATCGAAGCAAAGCCGCCGAAGAACGAACGCGCATTCGCATCCAGCGTTTCGATGTGATAGCCGCCTTCCTGCACGATCAGCGTGGGTAGTTTCAATCCGCCGAGCTTGCTGCCTAATTCGCCGAAACCTTCGGTCGTCACGGCCACCATTGCTTGCGGGTCGTCCTTGTAGATGTCGAAGCCGAGCGCGACCACCAGCACATCCGGTTGAAAACGCGCGAGCGCGCCCAGCGCGGTATCGAATTGCTCGAAGAACACCGCTTCCGGCGAACCGTGCGGCATCGGCAGATTGACGTTGTAGCCCTCGCCTTGCGCCGTGCCGCGTTCGTCGTCGAAACCTGCGACCACCGGATAGAAATTGGTCGGGTCGCCATGAATCGACACATACAGCACGTCGTCGCGGTCGTAGAAAATCTCCTGAATTCCCTGCCCGTGGTGCATGTCGGTATCGAGAATCGCCACGCGTCCATACCGTTTGCGCAGCGCCTGTGCGGCAACGGCCGCATTGTTCAGATAGCAAAAACCACCGGCCGCTTCGGCGCGCGCATGATGCCCCGGCGGACGGCACAACGCGTACGCTTCGCCCGCGCCGTCGAGCAACGCCTGCGCACCGGCCAGCGCGCTTTGTGCGGACCAGTAGGCCGATTCGTACGTGTGCTCGCCGACCGGGCAACTGCCATCGGCCAGATAACGCGCGGCTTGCGCAAGCACGCCGCGCAGCGGATTGTTCTCGCGGATATACACGTTCGACATCACTTCGTCGCCCCACTCCGCGGGCATCTTTTTCCACTCTCGGTGTGCTTCTTCGAGAAAGCGCAGATAGTTCATGCCATGCACGGCAGCGAGCGGCGCGCTGCCGAAATCGGCCGGCTCACGCACGTCGAAGCCGAGTTTTTTTGCCGCCTCGACGAGCCGCAACGCGCGCTCGGGGACTTCCTGCGGCGTGCGCATCTGGCCGCGCGACAGATAGCTGCGCGGATGATGCTTCAACTGCGCCGGATGAAAAAACGTCTGCATCGTGAGATTCCTTGGTTCAGGCGGGTTCAAGCGGGTTCAGGCATTCAGATGTTTCATGCAAGCACCGGCGCGGCCACTTTCGCGCGCGCCAGCACCGCATTGAGCAACACATTCGCGCCGGCGGTCACATCGGCGGGCAACGCGTCTTCGGCTTCGTTGTGCGAGAGACCGTCCACGCACGGAATGAAGACCATCGCGGTCGGCACGTGGCGCGCCAGATGAATCGCATCATGCCCCGCACCGCTGACGATACGCTCATAGGTATAGCCGAGCTGCCGCGTGGCGTCCTCGACCAGCGCCACGCAGGCCGGATCGAACGGCGTCGCGGGACTGGTCCAGTAGGTCGAGATCGACGCTTGCACACCGCGCTGCGCGGCGACGCGCTCGAAGGCGGCGCGCACGTCGCGCTCCATCGCGTCGATCTTCGTGTCGTCGGGATGACGCAGGTCGACGGTGAACGCCACCTTGCCCGCAATCGTATTGCGCGACGAATTCGGCACGTCGATCTGGCCGATCGTGACTAGCCCCTGAGGCGCGTAACGCCCGGCGAGGGCTTCGAGTTCGAGCGCCATCGCCGAGGCTGCGAAGAACGCGTCCTTGCGGTAAGGCATCGGCGTAGTGCCCGCATGCGCGGCGATGCCGGTCACTTCGATATCGAGCCAGCGGATCGATTGCCCGCCGGTCACGACGCCAATCGGATGACCGTGGCTTTCGAGAATCGGCCCCTGTTCGATATGGGCCTCGAAATAGGCTTCGACGTCGTGCGTCGTCAATTGTTTGGCGTCGCTCGTGCAGCCGCACGCTTCGAGCGCTTCGGCGAGCGTCACGCCTTGCGCGTCCTGCGTGCGCAACGCGTCGACCAACGGCGTCGCGCCGACGAACACCGCGGAGCCCAGCATTGCCGGCGTGAAACGCGCGCCTTCCTCGTTGGTCCACGACACGACCTCGATCGGATGGTGCGTGTGGATCCCCTGTTCATTCAGCGAGCGCACGACTTCGAGACCGGCCAGCACGCCATACACACCGTCGAAACGGCCGCCCTCGGGTTGCGTATCCAGGTGGCTGCCGATCAGGATCGGCTTCGCATCCGCATCCGTGCCTTCACGGCGCGCGAACAGGTTGCCGACCGCATCGGAGCGCATCGTCATGCCGGCCGCTTCGCACCATTCGGCGAACCGCGCGCGGCCGCGCCGATCTTCCTCCGTCAGCGCCAGCCGGCGCACGCCGCCACGCGCGGTCGCGCCCACTTGCGCCATCTCCATCAAACTCGCCCACAGGCGTTGTCCATCGACTTTCAACATCGCGATTGTCCTCTTCGATTCAACGTGCCGGCAGCGCTTCGGGCGCATCCGCGCGGCGGTGCTTGAGCGCATCGAGCGCGACGATGCACGACAGCGAGATGCCCGCGAGACACGTATAAAACACCGCCAGCGGCCACCATTGCCCAACGAACTTGTGCGCGAGCCAGGTGCCCGCGAGCGGCGTCAAACCACCGGCAATCGCGCCGCACACCTGGTACGACAATGAGATCGCGGAATAACGCACGCGCACCGGAAACACACCGCTGACAAAGCCCGCGATCACCGAATAAAAGCTTGCCATGCATACCACCGCCAGCGCGATACCGACGATCATCGAACCGCGGTTGCCGCTCTGTACGAGCGTGAACATCGGATACGGCGACAGCATCGCGGCGAACGCGGCAAGCTTCAGGAAACGCGCAGCGCCGAGTTTCTCAGCGAGCAAAGCGGCGAGCGGCTGCACCAGAAACTGGATGATCGCCACCGCGAACAGACAATCGAGAATCAGCGACTTCGACACGCCGACGTTCTGCGTGGTGTACGAAATCATGAACGTGTTGGTGAAATACACGCCGGCAATCCCGATAGTATTCGCGCCGATACACAACGCGACGAGCGCGCCGGACGAGCGGAACACCTCGGCGATAGGCAACTCGACGGTGCGCTTCGCCGCTTTCTCGCGCGCGAATTCCGGCGACTCGTTCACGCCCATCCGGATGAAAATGCCGACCGCGAGCAGTACCGCGCTCGCCAGAAACGGCAGACGCCAACCGTAGGCTAGAAAATCGTCGTGCGGCATGGCGGTCACGGCGCGAAACGCGATCAGCGACAGAATCAGGCCGGCCGGACTGCCCAGTTGCGCGAACGACGCGAAGAACGTGCGCCGCCCTTGCGGCGCGTGTTCGCCCGCCATCAGCACGGCGCCGCCCCATTCGCCACCCACCGCGATGCCCTGCACCACCCGCAGCAACACCAGCAGCACGGGCGCCAGCATGCCGACCTTCGTGTACGCCGGCAGCAGACCGACGCACACGGTCGCCACGCCCATCATCATCAGCGTGGTCATCAGCGCCTTCTTGCGGCCGATCCGGTCGCCCAGGTGGCCGAAAATCACGCCGCCCAGCGGCCGCGCGAAGAAGCCGACCGCGAAGGTCGCGAACGACGCCATGGTGCTGACGAACGGATCGTGCGACGGGAAATACAACTCGCCGAACACCAGCGCGGCGGCCGTGGCGTAGATATAAAAGTCGTACCACTCGATCATGGTGCCGATGAAAGCGGCGCTGGCCGCTCGCACGGGCTGGCGGGTCGGGGCGGTCGAAGGGTTCATGGCGGCTCCTCAGTTGTTATTCCGGATGGATATCTGTCGAGGGCTTTTATCGCCATCCATAAAACATTAGTCAAATTTCGGTTTATTATCTTGACTATAAATCTGGCTTATACCTCGCTAGTACCTTGCCGACCCACTGAGGCGAACCGATGACCCAACTGCGCGCGGACGTCACGCGTTTTCTGAACGACCGGCTCGACTGGAACCTGCTGCGCACCTTTCTGGTGATCATGCAGGAGCGCAGCGTGAGTCGCGCCGCCGCGCGTTTGCATCTCACGCAACCGGCGGTCAGCCAGGCGCTCAAGCGGCTCGAAGACACGCTCGGGCGCACGCTGATCCAGCGCCGTGGTCCGCACTTCGAACCCACGCGCGCCGGTGAAGAGGTGTATCGGATCGCGAGCGATATCTACGGCCACATGTCACGGCTCGAAACCGAACTCGACGATCGCAGCGACGACATCACCGGTTCGATCCGGCTGCTGACCGTGAGCCGGATCGACTCGGGCGTCTACGACGAATTCCTCGCGGAATTCCACAAGACCTATCCGCGGGTGGATTTCCAGATCGAGGTGATGCGTTCGTCGGACATCATCTCGTCGCTGTTGCAGAAGACCGCGACCGCCGGGCTCGGACTGTGCCGCACGCCGGTCGACAAACTCGAACAGCGCTGTTTTCTGCGGCAACGGTATGCGCTTTTCTGCGGCCGGCATCATCGGCTGTTCGGGCGGCATGCGTTGTCGATCGATCAGTTGCTGGCGGAAAATTTCGTGTCGTTCACCAGCGACCAGATCGGCGACAGCCTGTCGCCGCTCACGGTGTTTCGCGATCAGCGCGGTTTCACAGGGCGTATCGTGGCCGCGTCGCCGAGTCTCGACGAAGTGCGGCGGCTGATCTTCGCGGGTTACGGCATCGGCTGTTTGCCGGAGCACATCGTGCGCGACGATCTCGCGCAACAGCGGTTGTGGCGCCTGCCGCCGGATGAAGGTCTGGTCGATGTCGATATCGATCTGCTGTGGCTGCGCGCGCGCAAGATGAATGCCGCCGAGCAGGCGTTTCTCGACGGTATGGAGCGCACGATGCAGCGCTATGCGCTGCCGGAGCGGCTCGCGCCGCGTTGAGCGCAAACCGTGAGCTGTTGCAGTGGTTTGGCGTTTTACGGCGCTTCAGCGTTTTTCGGCTTCACGGCTTCCTGCGCAGAAACGCGATCTGCGCGGCCACGCTAGCCAGCACCGCCAATGCACCCAACGTATCCAGAATAGTGGGCCACACGTTCTCACCTCCCCTTTGCTTTGACCGGTTGCTGATTAAACGACCGCACGCGCCATTAGTTGAATGCCGGGCACGAGGAGACAGATAAATTGCCGCGATAAGCGCGATTGTCGATTGCCTGTACGCTGCCCACAATGCGTAAGATACGTACCGTGACTTAGGCCAGGACTAAGGCTGAAATCCAGGCAGAATCCAGGCTGAAACCCACGCCGAATCCTGGCGACCCGTCATCTACTTCCACGCCCTCCATGCGCTTCGATCTCGTCGACCTACGGCTGTTTCTCTACATCCTCGAAACCGGCAGCATCACCCACGGCGCGGCACGCGCGAACCTGTCGCTGCCGTCGGCGAGCGCGCGGCTGCGCGGCATGGAAGACACGCTCGGCATGCCCCTGCTCGAACGCGGCCGGCGCGGGGTGGAATCGACGCCGACCGGCGACACGCTCGCGCATCACGCGCGGCTCGTGCTCGGCCAGATCGAACGGATGCAGGGCGAGCTCGGCGAGCATCAGGAAGGCCGCAAAGCCTGCATTCGCCTGTGGACCAATTCTGCGGCGATCACCGAGTTTCTGCCGTCGCCAATCGGCCGATTTCTGCGCGATCACCCGAACGTGCAGATCGATCTGAAGGAACGCCAAAGCAGCGAGACGGTGAAAGCGGTGCTGACCGGCGCGGCGGAGATCGGCATCATTTCCGATGCGGTCGAACACGGCGCATTGCAGACGCTACCGTTCGCGGTCGACAAACTGGTGCTGATCGCGAGCCGCGACGATCCGCTCGCGCAGTTGGCCAGCACCACGCTGGCGGAGGTCGCCGGGCGGGAATTTATCGGCCTGAGCGCGGACAGCGCGTTGCAGGCCTACCTCGGCGAGCGAGCGCTGATGGCCGGCCGCACGCTCAGTTTCCGCACCCATATGCGGACCTTCGACGGCGTCTGCTGCATGGTCGAGCAAGGTGCCGGCATCGGTATCGTGTCGGCCGCGGCGGCGCGGCGCTATCGCGACACGCCCGGCATCAGCACGATCGAACTCGCCGATAGCTGGGCGACCCGCCAGTTGCTGATCTGCATGCGCGACCGGGACGCGATGCCACGCGCGGAGAAGGCGCTCGTGGAGCATCTGGCGGGGCTGTGAGCTTGCACGCGTTGAGGTCACACGTTTTGAGGCCTTACGCTTCGAGGTCGCATGCTTCGAGGTCACGCGCTTCAAGGCCTCACATTTCGCGAGGCCCCATGCGTTGAAGCCTCACGCTTCGGCGCGCACACGCTCCACTTCGGCATCCGGCAGGTTGTCGCGCTCCTTGAACAACGTGAAGTCGAAATCGATCAGCGCGAACCGACCGTCCACACCATACGCCTGACCTTCCACGCCTTCGGCCTGTTTGACGGCCGGCACGAGACCCTCACGCGTGGCGAACGCGAAGTCGTCCCACAGATACGGATCGCCGTCGATATTGATCTGCGTGGTCAGCTTGCGACAACCCGGCGCGGAAATAAAGAAGTGGATATGCGCCGGTCGATGCCCATGCCGACCCAACTGGTCGAGCAGCAATTGCGTCTGACCTTGCGGCGGCACGCTATAGCCCACCGGTACGACGCTGCGAAAGCTGTACCTGCCCTCGGCATCGGTACGAATGGAGCGGCGCAGATTGAAGGCCGGCTGCGATTTGTCGAAGTACGAGTAGTTGCCGAGATGATTCGCGTGCCACACCTCGACCAGCGCATGAGCCAGCGGCTGGCCGCCTTCGCCGAGCACGCGGCCGCGCATCACCAGCGTCTGGCCCGGATCGGTGCCGTCGTCGAGGCGCGCGTGCCCTTCCGACAGCGGCGCGCCCGCCACATACAACGGACCTTCGATCGTGCGCGGCGTGCCGCCCTCGATGCCCGCCTTCGCCTCCGCTTCGTCCAGACGCAGATCGAGAAAATGCTCGAAGCCTAGACCCGCAGCCAGCAATCCCAGTTCGCCGCTCTTACCGGCTTCGCCGAGATAGTTCAGCGCGGTCCAGAATTCGTCGGGCTGCACGTCGAGGTCTTCGATCGTATGGAATAGATCGCGCACGATCCGGTGGACGATCTGCTTCGCGCGCGGATTGCCCTCGCGGCTGGCGCTGTCGTTGATCTTTTGCAGCAGGGCGTCGATGGCTTGCGGGTTCATGGGGTATCTCCTTCGTTTGATGTTCTGGATGGCTAGCGGATGAGCCTTCCGTGCGTACTGATGCGGGTGCTGATGCGGGTAACGCTGAGCGGCGAAGCGCTAGTGCGTGGCGCGCCGCAGGCGGTCGATCTTGTCCCAGTCGAGCGCGATGCCCAGACCGGGACCGTCAGGCAGATGCAGCGCGAAGTTCTCGTAGCGCAGCGGTTCGGTGAGAATTTCTTCGGTGAGCAGCAACGGTCCGAACAGCTCGGTGCCCCACTTCAGCTCGCCGAAGGTGCTGAAGAGTTGCGCGGAGGCCATCGTGCCCACCGCGCCTTCGAGCATGGTGCCGCCGTAGAGATCGAGATGCGCGGCCGCCGCAATCGCGGCCACTTGCGACGCGCCGGCCAGACCGCCCGACTGCGCGATCTTCACCGCGAAGACGTCGGCGGCGCGCTCGCTCGCGAGAGCGAACGCATCGGCGGGACCGTGCAGCGCTTCGTCGGCCATGATCGGCACGATGGCGAGGTCGGTCAGGCGTTTGAGGCCCGCGCGGTTGTGCGCCGCGATCGGCTGCTCGATCAGCGTCACGCCGGCGTCGGCGAAACGGCGCGCGGCCCAGATTGCTTCGGTTTCACTCCACGCCTGGTTCACGTCGACCCGCACTTCGCCGCGGCCTTCGAGCGCCCGGCCAATCGCGACGACATGCGCAACGTCGTCGGCCAATGCGCGGGCGCCGATTTTCAGCTTGAAAATACGATGCCGTTTGGCCTCGTAGACGCGCGCGGCTTCGTCGATATCGCGCTGCGTGTCGCCGCTCGCGAGCGTCCACGCGACCTCGACGGAATCCCGCACGCGGCCGCCGAACAGCTCCGACAAGGGCACGCCGAGGCGCTGCGCGTGCGCGTCGAACAACGCGGTTTCCAGCGCGGATTTCGCAAACCGGTTGCCCTGGAACAGCGTGCGTACGTTCGCCATCGCGGCGCCTGGGCGCGTGACGTCCCGCCCTTTGAGCAGGGGCGCGAAATAGGTGTCGATATTGATCTTGATGCTCTCGGGGCTCTCCTCGCCATACGCGAGCCCGCCGATGGTAGTGCCTTCACCGACACCGACAATGCCGTCGGCGCAACGAATGCGCACCAGCACGAGGGTCTGGCAATTCATTGTCGCGACCGAGAGGCGGTGCGGGCGAATCGTCGGCACGTCGACGAGGATCGTCTCCACGCTGTCGATCTTCACGGGTGCTGCTGTCATGCGATGCCCTCCTGAACTGCGCTCCTGAACTGCGCGACTGAGGACACCATGGTAGAAACAAACTCGTGAAGTCGTCCAACACCGATTACGACTACTTCCATACCTTGGCGGTATGGAAGGCGAAGCATTCAGGGAGCTGTAGGTTCAAGCGGAATCACGCTGCGATGGCGTAACAAAACAGCCGGGATCACTGCGCGGCGCTGCGCATTTCCCGATACTCGCGCCGCACGATCTCCATCAGTTCCGCCACCGAGGTACTGGCCGCTTCCCGCTGATAGGTCACGCGGCCGCGCTGCATCAGCATCACGCGATCGGCGATATCGAGCGTCTGCGCGTAGTTGTGCATGATCATGACGATGGAGAGGCCGCCCTTCTCTTTCAACCGTAAAATCAGGTCGATAATCAGCCCGGCCTCGCGAGCGCCCATGGCCGCGAGCGGTTCGTCGAGCAGCAGAATCCTGGCGTTGGAATTGACCGCGCGCGCCACCGCGATCGCCTGGCGCTGCCCACCCGACAACTGCTCGACCGGCAGATCCACCGAAGGCACGTGCACGCCGATCTCGTCGAGACACTCGGCGGCGCGAGCGCGCATTGCGCGATTGTTCAACAGCCGGAACGGACCCCGGCGGATGATCTCGCGATTCAGGAACATGTTGTGATAGATACTCAGCGAGTTCGCCAGCGCCAGGTCCTGATACACGCATTCAATGCCCAGCGAGCGCGCGTGATCGACCGAGCGAAGCAGCGTTTCCTCGCCATGCACGAAGAGCTTGCCGCTGGTCTGCTGATGAAAGCCGGTCAGAATCTTGATCAGGGTCGACTTGCCCGCGCCGTTGTCGCCCAGCACGCCGAGTATTTCGCCCTGCCTGAGCGTCAGACCCACGCCGTCGAGCGCGGTGACCGCGCCGAAACGCTTGACGATATCTTCACCGCGCAGCGCTTCGGGTAGCACTTCCGGTAGCGTCGCCATCACAAGTCGCCCTTGCGGGCGAGCCGAACCACGTGGATGTTGAAGATCATCGCGGCGAGAATCGCGGCGCCGAGAATCATGTTGAACGTGAACGCGTTGATGCCGATCAGCGTGAACCCATCGTTGAGAATCCCCAGCACCGCCGCGCCGATCAGACCGCCGATGATCGTGCCCGATCCGCCGGCCAATGGCGTACCGCCGATCACCGCCGCGGCGACCGCGAGGAACATGATCTGGTTGCCGCCCGCTTGCGGATCGATCGAGGTAATCCGGAAGCCTTCGAGAATGCCCGTGAAGCCCGCGAGCACCGCCGCAATCACGAAGTTGCCGAGCTTCAGGCGTCGAACGTGAATGCCGGCCTCGCTCGCGCCAAGCGGATTCGCGCCGCCCGCAATGGTGTGCAAACCCCAGCGGGTATGCCGCAACAGCACATGCATGATGGCCGCGATCGCGACCGTCCAGATGATTTCGCTGTAACCCCACGCGCCCATGAAGGCCGCGAAATTCGCATTGTCCGGCGGCGAGACCGGCGTGCCGCGCGAGATCGTCAGCGTGAAACCGTTGACGAAAAAGAGCGTCCCGAGCGTGGTGACAAACGAAGGAATACGCAGATACACCGTGACCGCGCCGTTGATCAGCCCCACGAGCGACGCCGCCAGCAAACCGGCAAGCAACGCGGCCCACACCGGCAGACCGGCTTCGGTCGCGAAGTGCATGATGAACGGCGCGAACGCGAACACCATGCCGGCGGACAGATCGATCTCGCCGCCGATCATCAGCATGATTTCGCCGAACGCAATGAGCGCGACCGGCGCAATGAACTGCGACAGGTTTTCCAGGCTCGCGCCCGTCAGCAGGAAGTCATGATTCGCGGTTTCGAAATAGGCGCACAGAATCAACGCCACCGCGAGAATGCGAATCTCGCTGGAACGCCAGATGCGCCCCGACCCGAAGCGCCGGCGTTCGCGAGAGGTCGAGGCGTCCGTCACGGAAGACGTCACCCTTTGATCCCACCCGTATGCGGCACGATCTGAGGCTTGGTGCTCTTGCCTTCGTAACGCGTCGAGGTGCTCAGATACGGATCGACGCTGCCTTTGGTGACGAATTTCAGCCCCGTGTTCACGTTCGCCGGCCCCACCAGGCCGCCGGAGGCGAGAAACACGAATGCCTGCACCACGGTATAGAAACCTTGCACGTACGGCTGCTGGTCGATCGTGAAGTCGAGAAAGCCGTCGTGGATCAGCTCGACCGTGCGCGGCAACAGATCGAAGCCGCCGCCATGCACCCCCTTGGACGGCAGGTTCGACGCCTTCATCACTTCCGCCACGCCTTGCGTGCTGCCCGCGTCGACGGCGAACATGCCTTTCAGGTCCTGATGTCCCAGATAGAAGGATTTGATCTTGGAGAGTTCTTCGTTGACCGTGGCGCCGGTCGCGATGGTCTGCACGTCGATCTTCTTGCCGGACTTCTTGATCGCGGCGACCGCGCCGTCGAGTCGCGGCTGAATGTTTAGTTGGCCCGGCGTTGCGATGAAGAGCGCGACCATGCCGCTATCGATCAGGCTCGCAATGCGCTCGCCCATCTGATACCCGGACAGATACAGATCCTGGCCGATGTACGCGAGTCGTGGATTGGACGTGCCCTGCGGCGCATCGGCGTTATAGGCAAACACGGGAATGCCGGCGTCGAGCGCGGCCTGGATCGGTTTGTCGAAGGCTTTCGGATCGACGATCGGCACGGCGATCGCGTCCGCCTTGCCGGCAATGGCCGCGTTGACCGCGTTCACCATCTCGGCGATATCCGCATTCGCGGAGCCGGTCCATTGATAGTCCATGCCGAGCAACGCCGTGGCGTCCTGAATGCCGTACTGCGTCGGCACGAAGAACGGATTCGTCGTGACGTGGTTGACGAACACGATCTTCCAGCGCTTGTGGTCCGGAAACGGCCCGCCTTCCGCCGCCCGGGCCGCCTGTGTCGCCGCCAGGCCGCCGCCGAGCAGCGCCAGCGCCGCGCCGAGGCCCGCGCCTTGCAGCAGTCCGCGGCGTGTGTGTTGTACGTCGTCCTTGTCTTCCTGTTCGTCCGCCATGTCAGTCTCCAGTCGTTCAGTTATGGAATAACTCGCTGTGTGCATGACGGCGCTGGCCAGGAAAGCGCCGGTGCCGGGCTCCACCACACCCACAAAACCTGTGTGCATGCGCGTGCGCCAGACAACCCCGAAGAAAATCCTATATCACGAACTTTTGCCCTTTAATCGATGTATACCCTGAACCTGTTAGACGATTGATCAGTACGCTTACCGTTAGCCAACGGCCGCCTGAAACAAACGGCAACAGGCGGTTTAAGCCTGATACCATGGGCACCGCATCAGTGAAGCAGGATGCCCGGCGGACGCTGCCGCCACGGTGTCCTCCTGACGACCGCCCTGGCGTCGCCAAAGCCGGGCTTGCGTGGTCCGAAAAAGATGATAAAAACGGAAAACGATCTGGTTGCGGACTTCCGGGGGCTGGTCACACGGAAATTCGCGTCGTCGTCGCTGCTCGTTGCGGCATGCGGCGCGGTGATCGCGATCGTAATGGTCGGTTTATGCGGAATCGTGCTTTACCAAAGCCGCCAGGACACGCTCGATCACACCCGCGACACCTTGCGCGATATCGCGCTGATCGCCGAACGCGACATAGAGCGCAATTTCGAGCTCTACGACCTCTCGCTGCAAGCCGTGGTCGACAACGTCAAGGACCCGGAGGTCATGGCGCTGTCGCCGAGAATGCGCCGTGAGGTGTTGTTCGACCGGGCTGCCAGTGCCAAATATCTGGGCTCGATCCTCGTGCTCGATGCCAAGGGCAATATCGTTATCGATTCCGGCAGCGACGTGCCGCGCCAAGGCAATTTCGCCGACAGAAAATACTTCATCGTTCACCGCGACAATCCGAACGTCGGCACGTATGTCAGCGATCCTTACGAGTCGCGGCTGAGAAGCGGGTCGCCGAGTATCGCGCTGACCCGGCGCATTTCGAATCCGGACGGCTCGTTCGGCGGCATCGTGCTGCTGGCGGTCAACCTCGAGTATTTCCACACGCTGTTCGCGGGGCTTTCGCTGGGGCCGCACGGTTCACTGTCGCTGATCGGCAAAAACGGCGTGATGGTGATGCGCCAACCTTACGATCACAAGGTTATCGGCCGCGATATCCACAACGCCAGCACCTTCCGCCACTTCATGGCCGCCAACGAAGGCAGCTTCGAAGATACCGCGTCGATCGACGGGGTGCGGCGCCTCTACTGGTTCAGCAATTTCCCCAATACGCCGCTGATCATCATGGCCGCCGCCGCGGAAAGTGACATCTATGCGAACTGGCGCCGCCGCGCGCTGACAATCGGTTCGCTGATGGTCGTGTTCGGCTCGGTGTTTATCGGCTTGACCTCGCTGCTCGGCATCCAGTTGCGACGGCGCATGCGCGCGGAGTCGGAATTGCGCCTGCTGGCGCGAACCGACGGCCTCACGGGTTTGAACAATCGCCGCAGCCTCGGCGAGATTCTCGATACGGAATGGCGCCGCGCAAAACGCACCCGCAGCATGGTGTCGCTGCTGTTCGTCGATATCGACCGGTTCAAGTCGTACAACGATACCTACGGCCACCAGGCCGGCGACGATGCGCTAGCCGCGGTGGCGCGCTGCATTACCGACAGCATCCGGCGACCGGCGGATACCGCCGCGCGTTACGGCGGCGAGGAATTCATCGTCGTGTTGCCCGATACGCCGGCGGAAGGCGCAACGGAAATCGCGGAACGGATTCGCAACGCCATTTCCAATTGCGCGATCGAACACGCCGGCAGCGAGTACGGACGCGTGACGGCGAGTATCGGCGCGGTCAGTTGCGAACCGCAGCGCGATGACGAAGTGACCGCCGTAATCAAAGCCGCCGACGAGGCGCTCTACGACGCCAAGGCAAGCGGGCGCAACAAGGTGTCGCTGTCGTCGCGTGTGTAGGGGTTGAAGCCCGCCAGCAATTTATATCACATTGACATATAATTGCGGCCACCGCGCCTTCGCGTTGCCGGGTTCTGTCCGGCAATTTCGCGCCGGCATTGTCTTCAACCTCGCTCGTCCCTACACCGTGTTCCATTCCGTCGCACTTCGCTGGCTGGCCAGTTTTATCCCCGCACCGGTTTCCGTGCGATGGCAGGAACGCGTGCGTTCCTGCCTCGGCGCACTCGTCGGCATCGCGTTCACCAGCGGCTCCATGCGTTTGCTGCTTGGGCCTGCGGCGAATATTCCGTTGCTGGTCGCGCCGATGGGCGCCTCCGCCGTGCTGCTGTTCGCCGTGCCCGCGAGCCCGCTGGCGCAGCCCTGGTCGCTGATCGGCGGCAATCTCGTTTCTGCCGCAATCGGTGTGACCTGCGCCAACCTGATCGGCGACCCGACGCTCGCCGCCGCGCTAGCCGTCGCGCTGTCGATCTGCGGCATGTTCGCGCTGCGCTGCGTTCACCCGCCGTCCGGCGCGGTGGCGTTGACAGCGGTGCTGGGCGGCCCCGCCATTCATGCGCTGGGCTACCGCTTCGTGCTGGAGCCGATCGCGATCCAGTCGGCCGCGCTGCTGGCGGCGGCGCTGGTTTATCACGCCGCAACCGGCCACCGTTACCCGCACGCGCACCGGCCGAGCCGCGCCGCGACCGGCAACGCCAACGTTACGGGCGAGCCGCCGCGCGCCGGCTTTACACGCGCGGATTTCGAAGCGGTGCTGAAGCGTCGCAGTGAAATGCTGGACATCGATCCGGACGACCTCGAAGCGCTGCTGCATGAAGTGGAACTTCAGGCCATATCGCGCGGTTTCAACGGCAACGCGCAAAGCATGCAAAGCGTGCACGGACCCGCAGCGCGAGCCATTGCATCATCTCGTGATACGAATTCAAACCAGCAGACACGCCATGAAAGCACGCACTAACGGCTTGAAAAAAACCGACTTCGAGCAACTATCGGAGTTTCGCTACCAGATGCGGCGTTTCGAACACTTCTCGGAACAGGCGGCGCAGAGCGAAGGCATCACGCCGCTGCAGTATCTGTTGCTGCTGCATATCAAGGGTTATCCGGAGCGCGACTGGGCGAGCGTCGGCGAACTGGCCGAACGCTTGCAGTCGCAACATCACGGCGTGGTCGCGCTGGTGTCGCGTTGCGAAGCGCTCAATCTGGTGCGCCGCCAGGTTAGCGAAACCGATCGCCGCCAGGTGGAAGTGCATCTTGAGAAAGCCGGCGAACGGGTGCTGGCGCGACTGGCGGAATTGCACCGGGCGGAGTTGAAATCGCTGCAGGGCGCGTTCCAGGTTCCACAGATCGACTACGAGTAATCATGAGCACAGCGTCACACAAGCGCGATTTTTCAGCCAACGCGCGGCTGCCCGGCATTTTTGCGTTAGCCGCGTGCATCGGGGCGGTCAGCACGCTCGCGGCATACGTGCTGCTGAATCTGATTCGCCTGTTCACCAATCTGTTCTTCTTCGGCACGCTGTCGTTCGTCGAACGCTCGCCGGCCGGGAATACGCTCGGTCTGTGGGTGATCGGCGTGCCGGTGATCGGTGGTCTGATCGTCGGCCTGATCGCGCGTTACGGTTCCGAGAAAATTCGCGGCCATGGGATTCCCGAGGCGATCGAAGCGATCCTGTTCGGCAAAAGCCGCATGTCGCCGAAAGTGGCGCTGCTCAAGCCGCTGTCGTCCGGCATCGTGATCGGCAGCGGCGGCCCGTTCGGCGCGGAAGGCCCGATCATCATGACGGGCGGCGCACTCGGCTCGCTGATCGCGCAATGCGTGAAGGTCACGGCGGCGGAGCGCAAGACGCTGCTGGTCGCCGGTGCGGCCGCCGGCATGACCGCCGTGTTCGGCACGCCAGTGGCGGCCGTGCTGCTGGCGGTCGAACTGTTGCTGTTCGAGTGGCGGCCGCGTAGTTTCCTGCCGGTGGCGATCGCCTGCGCGGTCGCCGGTTTCGCTCGCGCGCTGTGCTTCGGTGCGGGCCCGCTCTTTCCGCTCGAAACCACCCCGCCGGATAGCTGGGCGCTGCTGTCCTGCGTGATTGCCGGCTTGCTGTCGGGCGCGCTCGCGTCCGGGCTTTCCGCTGCGTTGTACAAGACCGAAGATCTGTTCGGCAAGCTGCCGCTTCACTGGATGTGGTGGCCCGCGCTCGGTGGGATCGTCGTCGGTATCGGCGGCTGGCTCGAACCGCGCGCGCTCGGTGTCGGTTACGACGTGATCGGCGACCTGCTGCATCAGCACATCGCGTTGCAAATCGCGCTGCTGCTGCTCGCCGTGAAGGCCGTGATGTGGGTCGTCGCGCTCGGCTCCGGCACCTCCGGCGGCGTGCTCGCACCGCTGTTGATGCTCGGCGCCGGCCTCGGCACGGTGCTGTCGCACTGGCTGCCTGGCAACCAGCCGGCGCTGTGGCCGCTCGTCTGCATGGCCGCCACGCTGGGCGCAACGCTCGGTGCCCCGCTGACGGCGATCGTGTTCGCTTTCGGCCTGACCCACGACAGCAATGCGCTGTTGCCGCTGTTGACGGCCACGCTGATCGCGCATGGTTTTTCGACGGTGGTCATGCGCCGTTCGATCATGACGGAGAAAATCGCGCGGCGCGGTTATCACATCTATCGCGAGTACGGCGTCGATCCGCTCGAACGTCACTACGTCGACGAAGTCATGACGGCCGCCGTCGATTCGATCGATGCCAGCATGACGGTCGGCGCGGCACTGAACGCGTATTTCGGCGCCGGGCAGTTGCGTCGCGCCTATCCGGTCATACGGGACGGCGCGGTGATCGGCGTGGCCGACCGAGCGGCACTCGACCGTTTCTGTCGCGACGATGAAGCGCTTGCTCGCGCAACGACACTCGCCGACGTGTTCGCTCAAACCACGCCGGTCTTTGCCTTGCCGTCCGAAACCTGCCGACTCGTCGCCACGCGGCTCGCCGTGCAGGGACTTGAACGGCTGCCCGTGGTGGCCGACGGCAAGACTTTGCGCCTCATCGGCATCGTGTCGCGCAGCGACCTGGTGAAGCCGTCGTTGAGCCACTTCGAAGAAGAACACAAGCGGGAACGCTTCAGAAGGCTCGTGCCGACGCCGGCCAGGCGGCGTTTTGCGGCGGGTCGCAAAGCCGGCTGAAGGCAACCGCCGCCCGCGCCACGGTGGGAAACCGCGTGGCCAACCGCGGCAATCGATCAGCGCTCCTCTCCCTCAGGGATCTGCATGGAACTTCGTCAACTGCGTTACTTCATCGCGGTCGCGGAAGAAATGAACATCACGCGGGCGGCGAATCGTCTGCATATGACGCAGCCGCCGCTGAGCCGCCAGATCCAGCAGATCGAGGAAAGCGTCGGGTTGCCGCTGTTCGAACGCGGCGCGCGGCCGTTGCGGCTCACCGAAGCCGGGCGGATTTTCTACGCGCAGGCCAAGCGCCTGATCGACGACGCCGATGAACTCGCGCCGCTCACCCGGCGTCTCGCGCAACTGGCCGAACGTATCGTGATCGGCTTCGTGCCGTCGACGCTATATGGCGCGTTGCCCGCCGTGATCCGCGCGTTTCGCGAGGCCGCGCCGCAGATCGAGTTGTCGCTGATCGAAATGTTCACGATCGAACAGCTCGGCGCGCTCAAGGGTGGCCGCATCGACGTGGGCTTCGGCCGCCTGCGTTTCGATGACGCGCAACTGGCGCGCGAGGTGCTCGTCGAAGAACGGATGATCGCCGCGCTGCCGCAAGGCCATCCGCTCGCCAGACAGAAGAAAGCGGTGACGCTGGCCGCGCTCGCGGCGGAAACCTTGATCGTCTATCCGAGCACGCCGCGGCCGAGCTACGCAGACCAGCAACTGTCCGCCCTGCACGATCACGCGCTGGAGCCGAAAGCGATTCATGAAGTGCGGGAACTGCAGACCGCGCTGGGTCTGGTGGCCGCGCAAGTGGGCGTGTGCCTCGTGCCGGAAAGCGTGGAAGGCTTGCGCGCGCATGGCGTGGTGTACCGGCCGATTCCGGCGGCCAACGTGGTCTCGCCGATCATCATGAGCCGCCGCCTGCAGGACGAATCGCCGGCGACCACGCTGCTGTGCTCGCTCGCGCGCGATCTGTTCAAAAAGAGCTGACCCCAAAGACCCGACGCGGCGCGTTTTCAGCGCGCGGCGGAACGCGGCGCGGCGTCCGCCGTCAGCGCGCGCAACCAGCCGTACCATCCGTCCATGCCCTCGCCCGTCTGCGCCGAAACCTGAAGAATCTGCATGCGGGGATTGACGCGGCGGGCGTAGTCGACGCAGCGCTCGACATCGAACTGCAGGTGCGGTAACAGATCGATCTTGTTCAACAGCAGTAACGAACAGGCCTGGAACATGTGCGGATATTTGAGCGGCTTGTCCTCGCCTTCCGTCACCGACAGAATCAGCACCTTGGCCGCTTCGCCGAGATCGAACAACGCCGGGCACACCAGATTGCCGACGTTCTCGATCATCACGACCGAATGCAACGGCGGATCGAGTTGCGTCAGCGCCCGCGCTGCCATGGCGGCGTCCAGATGGCATCCCGTACCCGTGTTGATCTGCACCACACGGGCGCCGGTCGCGCGAATCCGTTCGGCGTCGTTGAGCGTGGCCTGATCGCCTTCGATAACCGACATGGGCAACGTTTCGCCCAGGTCGCGGATCGTCCGTTCGAGCAGCGTGGTTTTGCCCGAACCCGGCGAGCTCATCAGGTTGAGCGCCACGATCGAACGGCCCGCCAGCCAGCCGCGATTGCGTTCGGCCAGTAGCTGGTTTTTCGCCAGAATGTCCTGCTCCAAGGTGATCGTCGCGCCGTGTTCGTCGTGGCGATGCGGCGGATGCTCATGGTCGTGCGGATGCTCATGGTCGTGCTCGTGCGGATGCGTATGGTCGTGCTCGTGTGGATGCGTGTGCGGATGCGTGTGCGGATGCGGATGCGCAGGCCCATGCGCAGGCCGATCCACCCGCCGATAAACCGTCTCAACCGCACCCGCCGCCGGCTTCGTCTGCGCATCCAGATCGGTCACCGCCGCCGCACTCCCCGTCTCCGAGCACCCGCATGTCGTACACATCACACTACCTCCATCTGCCGGATTTTCAACTGCTGCCCGGCAATCAACTCGAGATCCTCGCTACCGCACGCGCACTGTCCGAACGGCACCTCGACGTCGAGCGTCGCGCCGCACGCGAGGCACCTCGCCTGCCCCGGAATTTCGACGATCTCCAGCGTGGCGCCTTCGACCGCAGTATCTTTCGCGCACACGTCGAAACAGAAACGGATCGCCTCCGGCATCACCGCCGAGAGTTGCCCGATCTCCAGCGTGACCCGTCTGACGCGCGCGCCGTGCGCCTGCTCCGCGCAAATCTCGACCACGCTGCTGGCGATACTCAACTCGTGCATGTGACGCTCCCGGCGTTTCGTCAGCAGATGCGCGGTAATTGCTCGCCCACCAGCATATCGACGATACGTTGCCCGCCGAACGTCGTCTGCATGACCACGAGGCCTTCTTCCGCGCCTTCGTCGCACGCTTCGACCGTGCCGATCACCGCCGCCTCGCGGCCGGCCGGATGCGCCCGCATCGCGGTCAGCACCTGCTGCGCGGCATCCGCGGGGACCACGGCGACCAGCTTGCCTTCGTTAGCCAGATAGAGCGGGTCCAGACCGAGAATTTCGCACGCGCCCTGCACCGGCTCGCGCAGCGGCAACGCGGTTTCGTCCAGCCGTATCCTCACCCGTGAACTCTGCGCGAACTCGTTCAATACGGTCGCGACACCGCCGCGCGTCGCATCGCGCAGACAGTGGATTCGCGGGCACACGTCGAGCATCGCCGCGATCAATCCGTTGAGGGGACAACAATCGCTTTTAATGTCGGCGTCGAGCGCAAGCTGCTGGCGCGCCACCAGAATCGCGGCGCCGTGATCGCCGAGAAAGCCGTTGACGATCACTACGTCGCCGGGCCGCGCATTGCGCGCCGAAATCGATACGTCGCGACGCACCACCCCAATCCCCGCCGTGTTGACGAACAGCTTGTCGGCGCAACCCCGCTCCACCACTTTGGTGTCTCCCGTGACGATCGCGACGCCGGCTTCGAGCGCGATCCGCTGCATACTCGCCGCGACGCGCCGTAGGACGTCGACGGCGAGCCCTTCTTCGATCACCACCGCGCACGACAGATACAGCGGCGTGGCCCCGCAGACCGCCAGATCGTTGACCGTGCCCGATACCGCGAGCGTGCCGATGTCGCCGCCGGGAAAGAACAGCGGGTCGACGACGTAGCTGTCGGTCGTAAACGCGAGGCGGTCGCCGCGTGCGGCAAGATCGGCCAGCGCGAACACCGCCTGATCTTCGAGCGCGGCCAGCGTCGGATTGTCGAAGGCCGACACGAACACGTCTTCGATCAGATCGCGCATGGCACGTCCACCGCTGCCATGCGCGAGATTGACGGCGACGTCGTTCACGCGGCGCGGTGGACGCACGCGCCGCGGCTCGCCCGGTTCGATGGAAACAGCCACGCGGTCGTTCATGCAGCGCCTCACGCGGTTGAAGCGGCCAGCGTGCCGGCCGTCAGGACAGGCTCTACGATCGCGCTAACGGTGCCGCTCGCGACCCCAGCGTCGACGCATTCCGCAATGCTCGCAGCGCTCGCGCCGAGGCATCCCGCAGTCACGGCCCCGGCTTCCGTCGCCTGCCGCGCACGACGCCGTTCCTCGATCGCCGACACATCGATGCGCCCGTAGTTGTAGTACGCCGCGCAAGCGCCTTCGCTCGACACCATCAGCGCCCCGAGCGGCGACTCCGGCGTGCACGCGGTGCCGAACACCTTGCATTGATGCGGCCGGATCAAGCCCTTCAGCACCTCGCCGCATTGACACGCCTTCGGATCGGCCACGCTCAGATTCGGCATCGCGAACTTGCGCTCCGCGTCGAAGCCCGCGAACGCTTCGCGCACCCTGACACCGGAACGATCGATCGACCCGAGCCCACGCCACTCGAAGAACTCGCGCGTCTCGAACACCTGGTTCACCGCCGACAACGCCTGCGCATTGCCGTCCTCCGGCACGATCCGGCCGTATTGGTTCTCGACCTCGCAGCGGCCTTCGGCGATCTGCCGGATCACCATCCACATGGATTGCAGGACGTCGAGCGGTTCGAAGCCGGCCACCGTAATCGGCTTGCGATACTCGCGAGCAATGAAATCGTAGGGCCGCGTGCCGATCACCATACTCACGTGCCCCGGCCCGAGGAAACCATCGAGTTGCAAATCCGGCGCATCGAGAATCGCCTTGATGGTCGGAATGATCGTGATGTGATTGCAGAACAGCGAGAAATTCGTGATCTTGCGCGCGTGCGCCTGCAACACCGTCATCGCGGTGCTCGGCATGGTCGTCTCGAAGCCGAGACCGAAGAAGATCACCTCGCGGTCCGGATTGAGCTGCGCGATTTTCAGTGCATCCAGCGGCGAATAGACCATCCGCACATCGGCGCCGTCGGCCTTCGCTTTGAGCAGGCTCTTCTTCGAACCGGGCACGCGCATCGCGTCGCCGAAGGTCGTGAAAATCACTTCGGGCCGCTCGGCCAGTGCCACGCAGTCATCGACGCGACCGATCGGCAGCACGCACACCGGGCAACCCGGGCCATGCACGAACTCCACCGTATCGGGCAGCAGTTGCTGGATACCATAGCGAAAAATCGTATGCGTATGGCCGCCGCACACTTCCATGATCTGCAACGGCCGCTGCTTCACGCGCTCGATGCGCGACACCAGCGCGCGGATCTCTCTTGCCAGCGTCCGGGCTTTATCCGGATCGCGAAACTCATCGACGTATTTCATGGCGTGCGACTCCCTTCGGTGCGCATCTCGTCCATCTCGCCTTGCGCGACGCCCAGCTCGTGCAGTAACGCGAGCGTGCTGGCCGCTTCCTGCTCGTCGAGCCGGCTCATCGCGAAGCCCACATGCACCAGTACCCACTCGCCGACACAGGCACTGGCGGGCCGGTCGTCGTCGATCACGAAGGCGATGTTGATCACGCGCCGCACGCCGCCCACATTCACGAGCGCAAGGTCGTTCGCCGCGTCCGTCACTTCGACGATCTGTCCTGGGATTCCCAAGCACATGTCCTTCTCCCCTTAGCCCGCGCTGGCGGGAAACCGCAAGCGCGATTCAACGCCCTCGCGCCGCCGCCACGACCGCCTGGCCGAGCGATAAGCCACCGTCGTTGGCCGGCACCTGCCGATGCGTCAGCACCCGAAACCCGGCCGCGTCGAGGCGCGTCACGACCTGCTCGAACAGAACGCGATTCTGGAACACCCCGCCCGACAGCGCGACGCTGCGGGTGTCCGCCGGACCGCTCAGCAGATCGGCCAGACCTTCCACCATCCGTTCGATCGCGATCGCGAGACCCTTGTGAACACGTGCGGCGATCAACGGCACCGGCACGCCGCGCAGCAGATCGTCGAGCAGCGCTTCCCACATCGGACGCGGCTCGATGCAGCGCAAGCCGTCTGGCGCGGTGCTGACGATTTCGAACGGGTACGCATGGGCGTCGCTGTCGTCGCGCAGCGCACGCGGATCGACCAGCGCCTCCAGTTCGATCGCGGCCTGTCCTTCGTAAAGCACGCGCTCGCGACAGATGCCCACGGTAGCCGCCACGGCATCGAACAGGCGCCCCACGGAACTCGATAGCGGGCTGTTCACGCGCTGCGCGATCATCGTATCGAGCGCGGCGCGTGGACGATGGCTCAGGAACCTCACGATATCGAGGCCGCCGTATTGCCGTGTCAGACCTTGCCAGTCGAAGGCCGCGCGCAACTGCGCGTACGCGTTGCGCCACGGCTCGTCGATCGCGCGCGTGCCGCCCGGCATCGCCACCGGTTTGAAGCGGCCGAGGCGCGTGTAGCCGCGGTAATCGGCCAGCATGAATTCGCCGCCCCACAGCGTGCCGTCGTCGCCGTAACCGAGACCGTCGAGCGCGACGCCGAGCATTGGCAGCGCGTCGAACGGCACGCCGTTTTCGGCCATGCAGGCCGCCAGATGCGCGTGATGATGCTGCACCTCGACCGCCGGAACCTGCAGGGCTTGCGCGAGTTCCTGGCCGATCTTGCGCGACAGGTACTCGGGGTGAGAGTCGAGCGCGATCACTTCCGGTTCATGGTCGAACAGCCGCAGATACTGGGCGATCGCGCGCCGATAGTCCGCATACGTCAACGCGTCGGCCAGATCGCCGAGATGATGCGAGACGATCGCCTGCGTGTCGCGCGCCAGGCAGAAGGTGTTCTTCAGTTCACCGCCCATCGCCAGCACGGCGGGGGTGTCGGCGAAACCTTCGGGCAACAGCAGCGGCGCGGGCGCGTAGCCGCGCGCGCGGCGCAGCATGCGCGGCGTACCCTGCACCACCCGCGTGACCGAATCGTCGACCCGCCTGGCAATATCGCGATCGTGCATCAGAAAGACATCGGCGATACGGCCGAGACGCGCGCGGGCATCGGCGTTGTCGATACAGGGCGGCTCGTCGCTGGTGTTGCCGCTCGTCACCACGAGCGCGCCCTCGAGCGATTCCATCAGCAAACGGTGCAGCGGCGTGGACGGCAGCATGAAACCGAGCGTGCCGACACCCGGCGCGACGCTCGCCGCGACGCATTCCGGACCATTGGCGCGCAGGATCACGATCGGGCCGCCGGCATTCGCCAACAGCTCGCGTTCGGTCTGATTGGGGGTGCAATAGCGGCGCACGGCTTGCAGGTCGCGCGCCATCAGCGCGAAAGGTTTGCGCTCGCGGCGTTTCAGGCGCCGCAAACGTGCGACGGCGACTTCGTCGGCGGCGTCGCAGGCCAGTTGAAAACCGCCCAGCCCTTTGATCGCGACGATCGAGCCGTGCCGCAGCAGCAGACTGGCCGCACGACACGGATCCTCGCCTTCGACGCGGCGGCCGCCGTCGCGCGTTTCCAGCCAGACGCGCGGACCGCACGCCGGGCACGCCACCGGCTGCGCGTGAAAGCGCCGGTCGGCGGGATCGTCGTATTCGGCGCGGCACGCGTCGCACATCGCGAACGCGGCCATCGTGGTATTGGCGCGATCGTACGGAATGGCCTGCACGATCGACAGGCGCGGCCCGCAATGCGTGCAGTTGGTGAACGGATAACGGTAGCGGCGGTTGGCCGGGTCGGCGATATCCGCCGCGCAGTCGGCGCAGACCACCGCGTCCGGCGTCACACCGGTGTGAACCGGGCCGCCTTCGCTCGGCACGATCCGGAAGTCGCTCGCCTCGGCCGCCTCGTTCAGTTGATGCCGCTCGATCGCGTCGATACGCGCGAGCGGCGGGCACTCGGTGCTCAGACTTTCGATGAATCGCTGCAGCGTCCACGCGTCGCCCCACGCATGAATCAGCACGCCGTCACTGTCGTTGCGCACGTCGCCGACCACGCCGCAAGCGTGCGCGATCCGCCACACGGTGGGCCGGAAGCCGACGCCCTGCACCAGCCCGCGCACGCGGATTTCTTCTCCCGGCGGCCCGCCCAACGGCGGAAGCTGGGTTGAACTGGGTCCAGCAGGCTGTGCATGTGTGCTCATCGCCAACTCCCCGGCAGCTATCGTCTACATGTTGCGGATGCGGATATAGCGCTTGATGTCCTTCATATTCGCCAGCACGCCGACCAGCAACGCCGGCAACAACAGGTATTTCAGCAAGCCTTTCATGACGTCCCCCACTCCGGTTACTTCACCGCCTGTTCATTGGCGTATTCATCAGCTCACCAGCGCTGCGTTTCGCTCCAATCTCGCCATCACGAGCCGCACCACGGCTTCCGCTGCAGGCTCGACCGCTTGCGCTACCGCGTCGCTCAAACTCATGCGCCCCTGCTCACCGTTTTCGCAGCCGAAATCCTGCGGCTCGCAACCAAGCACGACGATGTCCTCGCAGCCGCCGCCCAGCATCCGCACCGTTTGCAGCACCTTGACCGGGTCCATCTCATGCGGCGACATCAGCATAGGCACTGCATAGGGATCGCCATCGCCGCCACCGCGGTCTTCCTCGGACGGTTCGATCACGTACAGCGTGCCGGGTGCGCCGCCGCGCTGCGTCGCATCGATCAGGATCGCACTGTCCACGTCGTCGAGCAGCGCATAGCAGAGATCGATGCCGCGAATGCCGAAATCCGCGATGCTCACGCCGCGCGCGAGCGCCGGCCATTCGCCCGCGTCGAGCCGCTCCCGCAGACGCCGCACGACTTCGACGCCGAAGCCGTCGTCGCCGAGAAACACGTTGCCGATGCCGGCCACCAGAATCGCGCTCATGCGAGACCTCGCCGGCCGTTGGGGGTGGGTTTCTGCGGCTTTAGCGGCTTGAGCGGCTTCACGGTCTTCACCGGCTTCAGCGGCTCGATCTCGTCCGGCCCAAAAAAGAAACGATGGCCCGGCATGCGCTGCATGCCGAAGTCCTTGCCGGGGTCGTCGTCGATCGTGACCGCCACATGCACGTGATCGTCGAAATCGCGTTCGATCGATTCGATCGTCGCGACCATGCCGCTCAGCGCGATATCGAAGATATCGGCACGGCCACGCGGCCGCAGGCGCACCTGATCGCCGATGCGAATCTCCACGCCCGCCACCCGCACGTAGGCGAGATGCGGCCGCGCGTCGAGTTCGGCCCACGGCGAGACCGGCAGCGCGTCGGCTTGCGGTGCCGTGAAGGTCGGCATGCTCACGCTCGCAGTATCGAGCGAGCGAACCTGACGCAGCGTGCCGTGCAACTTCTGCATCTGCTCGGCGCCGAGGCTTTCGGTACGCGTCAGCAACGCGCGCGCGCGTTCGTCGGTCGCGATCATTTCGCGCTTTTCGTCATCCGTCATGGTCAGAATGCGCAGCGTGAGAATCTCGTCGATCTCGGTCGCGTCGAACAGATCGCCGGCGCTTTCCGGCGCGATCTGCGGGAAGTCGTAGAGAATGATCGGCGACGCGAGCATCGTGTCGGGCTGCTGCTCGTCGCCCACCAGCACCGGCCACACGCCGATGTTGCGGCAGGCGGCGGAGCACGCCGCCAGTTCGTCCGGCGGATCGATCGACGACAGCCACGTACCGCCGTCGACCGTGAGCACCGTGTGGCAGGACACCAGCGCGAACAGCGACGCGGCATCGCGCGTCAGGTCGCGGGCACGATCGAGCGGCGTTTCGTTGACGATACGCGTCTTCAATCGATAAACCCCGTTGGCCACGCTGGTCGCGCTCAATTCGACCCGTCCTTGCAGTGCCGCGCGAGTGCGGCGCAACGCGCCACGCAGCGTGTCGTGCCCGTCCGCAAGCGGTTCGAGGTCGCAAGCGGCGTCGAACGAAAAAGCGATCTCGGTGGGCGTTTTCAGCAGGTCGCCGAGCACCAGCACCGGCAACGCGATATGCCGCTCGGCCGCTTCCTGCCATGGCGTATAGCGGCGCTCGCCGATATCGAGCACGGGCACCGACCGCCATACGGGTTCGCCGGATTCCGGCCGCACCGCCGTGTTTTCCGCCTCCAGCACCGTCCGGTCGATGACCTGCAGAAAACCGGGGCGCACCGCCACCCGCGTGTGCTCGCCGCCGCGCAGCAGGCACTCGCTCTGCGTGACCCACGGATCGCTGCCGGACGCCTCCGCATAGGCGCGCGGATACACGCCGCCGAAGGTCCAGCGCTGCCGGTTCTTCACCGAAGTCGGCCGGTACGGATACAGCAGGTAGCCTTCGTACAGCACCGCCTGAACGACGCTCTCGACCGCGTTCACGATAGGTCCTCCTCGAGGCCGTCGAGCAGGCTCGCCACCGCCTGATCCCAACTCGTGAGACCGCGCCGGGTCTTGAAACGCGCGAGGCGGTCGAAGACCTCCCGGTGCAGAGACAACCATGCACCGTTCGGGTAGTAACGGCTCATCATGTCGCGCCACAACGCCACTGGCATACGGAACGCCGCGTCCTTGTGCCACGGAATCGGCGCGGCCTGCAATGCGCCGTCGGCTTCGCGATAGAACACGGTGCCGCTGAATTGCAGCAGCAGCGGAATCTCGCCGTCTTCCAGTCCATAAAAATATTTGCTGGCGGCGACGTTGAAGTCGTAGCTGCACGGCACGGGTAGATTGACCGTGCATTCGCCGGTGAACGGCGGCACGACCACGAACGTATGCGTCCACAGCAGCGTGCGCAAGGTTTCGCCCCACCGCGGCGGCGCACCGAACAGGTCTTCGAGTCCGTACTGCTCGGCGGGCGTGTAGCGGCGCCGGGTGGCTTCGATCTGGATCTGGCATTGCAACGTGATGCTGGCGACGGCTTCGTGCGCGGACGTTACGCTCACCGCGTGCGGTGACGTATCGACGATCCGCAGCCTGAACATCATGAGCGGCGCCGCGGCGAACGGCGCCACTTCGGCGGACTCGACCGTGAACCCGAGATCAGGCATGGAGCAAGCCCTCTGGTACGCGGCCATGGGTCTTTAGCGCGGCAAAGAAGCGATGAATCGCATCCCACGCCTGGCGGCCGCCCGACACGCCGCGCCAGCGCGCGCGAATCACGCCGGTCAGCGCGTAACACTGATCGATCGGCACGCGGTAGTACTCGCGCGCGCCTTCGCTGCGATTCACCAGCAGCGCTTCGACGTCGGGCTCCAGTTGCGCGAGCAACGGATTGTCGGCGACGAGTTCGTCCCACGCGTCGAGCCGAAGCAGCGATTGCGTGCCGCCGGCCGGTCCCGGATACAGCGCCACCACGCGTTGCGCCGAACTGTCGTGGAAGAAGAACGCAATGTCGATAGGAATGGCCAGCGCGCCCCACTGTGCGTCGCTCATGCGAAAGCCCGTGAGCCATTGCGCGTCGCGCGGTACCGGACGATAGCGCGTGTTCTGCTGATTGCCGAACAGCAGCGCGCACGCCCGGCAGCAGCAATAAAGCTGCCGTTTGGCGGTTTCGAACAGATGCGGATGATCGGCAAGCAACAACGCGCCGCATAGCTCGCACTGCACGTCGTCGGCACGGCGCACGAAACGCCGCAGGCCCGCGACCCAGCCGTGCGTTGGCGAAGCGGCGGCGGGTGTCATGGCGCGCCGGCCTCGGTCCGGCGGGTTGGCTCAGGGTGCGCGGTGCGTTCGGTCTGCTCGTTGGGCTCGCTGTGCTCGGTAGGCTTCGGCACGAAACGCAACTCATGCACGTTGACGTCCTGCAAGCCTTCGATAGCGACGCGCATGGCCTCCGGCGCCGCTTCAAACACGGCGCGCTCGATTTCCTGCTGCAATTCGCCAACCGAATTGTGCTTGCCCTGCAAACGACCCGCCACACGCACGCGCACCGCCTCTTCCGCGGCGTCCAGCAAGTCGATCTGAATGCCTTGCACACCGAGCAACGGCCGCAATTTGTCGACCGCCCGCGAGACCCGCGTCGCCATATCCCGAGGATGCAAACCATGCAGCAACAGCAACGCCGAGACCCCGGCGTCGCGCTCGAATGCTTCGACCATCGCGTCGTCCACTACGCCGGCCGCCGCGACGATCTCCATCAGCCGCGCGAGGCCGTTCGTATGCAGATCGAGCACCACCTGCAGCAATTCCTGAGCGCTCTCACGCGCCTCGCGGTCGTCGAGCGTTTCCAGCGTCGCGATCAGTTCGTCGATCCGCTGCTGCTGCGCGGCGACCGCGCGCTGATCGTCGAGCCGCGTGCTCACTTGTGCGCTCCCTGCATCACGCCGAAGGTCGGCGAATGCGACGTGTCGATCGTCTTGCCGTTGCCGACATACATGTGCACGCCGCACGGCAAGCACGGATCGAAGCTGCGCACCGCGCGCATGATGTCGATGCCCTTGAACTTGTCGGGCCCGTTCTCTTCGAAGATCGGCGTGTTCTGCACCGCGTCCTCATAGGGTCCGGGCGTGCCGTAGATATCGCGCGGATTGGCGTTCCACGGGGTAGGCGGATACGGATGGTAGTTGGCGATCTTGCCGTCGCGAATCACGAGATGATGCGAGAGCACGCCGCGCACCGCTTCATGAAAGCCGCAGCCGATACCCTCTTCCGGCACGGTGAAATCGCTGAACGTACGGGTGCGGCCCGCGTGCAATTCGGCGAGCGCCTGTTCGGCGAAGTACAACGCCGCAGCCGCCGCGTATGCCTGAAAATAGGTGCGCGCGCGATCGCGTTCGAGCGCATTGCTCCACTTCGGAATCTTCCATTCGAATTCGACTTCCGGCTTCAGCGCGGTTTTCGGCAAATAGATCTTCACGCTACGCCCCGTCGCCTTGATATAGCCGATATCGACGAGCCCGGCCAACGCCGTTGCCCATAGGCGCGCGATCGGACCGCCGCCGGTGTCGAGCGCGAGGTGGTCGCCGGTGCGCTTGTCGAGCCAGCGCGGCGACATCACCCATGTGTAGTTGCCGTCGAATTTTCGTTTCTGCGGATGCGGCAACGTGGTCTGATTCCACGGATGCTTGCGGTCCACCGGATTGCCGAGCGGATCGTTCTTGACGAAGGTCTCTTCGTGATCCCAGTCGTCGTAGTACGAGCTGCCGAGCAGAATGCGAATGTTCAGGTTGATGTCCACCAGATCCGTGGTCACCAGTTCGCCGTCCACCACCACGCCCGGCGTCACGAACATGCCGCGGCCCCATTGCGTCATGGTGTTGTAGTTGTAGTCGCACACGTTCGGGTCCTGGAACGAACCCCAGCAGCCGAGCAGAACGCGGCGCCGGCCCACTTCCTCGTAACCCGGCAGCGCTTCGTAGAAGAAGTCGAACAGATCGTCGTGCAGCGGCACGACCTTCTTCATGAACTCCACATACTTCATCAACCGCGTGATGTAGTCGGTGAAGAGCTGAATGGTCGGCACCGTGCCCACGCCGCCCGGATACAAGGTCGACGGATGAACGTGGCGCCCTTCCATCAGGCAGAACATTTCGCGGGTATAGCGGCTCACCATCAGCGTTTCGCGGTAGAACTCGCCAGTGAACGGATTGAGCGCCGTCATGATGTCGGCAATGGTTTTATAACCGTGCTTGTCCGCGTGCGGTGCGGGCGTTTTCTGCGCCTTCGCCCAGACACCCGGATTGGTCTCCTTGACCATCGTCTCGCAGAAGTCCACGCCCACCAGGTTGTCCTGGAAGATGTTGTGGTCGAACATATACTCGGCCGCTTCGCCGAGATTGACGATCCACTCGGCGATCGCGGGCGGCTTCACGCCGTAGGCCATGTTCTGCGCGTAGACCGAACAGGTTGCGTGATTGTCGCCGCAGATTCCGCAGATGCGGCTCGTAATGAAATGCGCGTCGCGCGGGTCCTTGCCCTTCATGAAAATGCTATAGCCACGAAAGATCGACGACGTGCTGTAGCACTCCGCCACGCGGCGGTTCGCAAAATCGATCTTGGTGTAAATCCCCAGACTGCCGACGATCCGTGTAATCGGATCCCAGTTCATCTCGACCAGCTTGCCCGGCGCTGCCTGGGTGCTGTGGGTCGCTTCAGGTGCGGTGCTGACGGCCATGACCTTCTCCCTGCTGACGGTGCTAACAATGCTGAAATAAGCGGTCGAATCGCGAATGCCGCCGCCTCAGCGGCGGTAACCGGTGGTAAGTTTCGCGCCGTTGTGACGCCATTTCGGCTCGTCGTTCAGTGTGTGGTTGGTCAGCTTGCGCAGGCTGCGAATCAGCGGGCCATACGTCTTGATGAGATTCGACGACAGCACCGCGCCGGGAGGCTCGTCCATGAACGGCATGAACTTGTCGGGAAAGCCCGGCATCGTGCAGCCGATGCAGATGCCGCCCACGTTCGGACAGCCGCCGATCCCCGCCATCCAGCCGCGTTTGGGCACATTGCACTGCACGACCGGCCCCCAGCAGCCGAGTTTGACGATGCAGTTCGGGCTGCCGTATTCGCTCGCGAAGATCGCCTGCTCATACGAACCGGCGCGATCGCAGCCGTCGTGGACGGTGCGGCTGAACAGCCACTTCGGGCGCAACGCGTCGTCGAGCGGAATCATCGGCGCGAGGCCCGCGAGCTGATATAGCAGGTACAGCAGCGTCTCCATGAAGTTGTCCGGCTGCACCGGACAACCCGGCACATTCACGATCGGCAGGCCCGCTTTCGACTTCCAGTCCCAGCCGAGATAATCGGCCAGACCCATGCAGCCGGTCGGATTGCCTTCCATCGCATGAATGCCGCCATAGGTCGCGCAGGTGCCCGCGCCGACCACCGCCAGCGCGCGCGGCGCGAGCCGGTCGAGCCACTGCGGAATCGTGATCGGGTCGCCCGTATCGGGGTCGGTGCCCAACGCGGCCCAATAGCCTTCGCGATTAATTCGCTCGTTCGGAATCGAGCCTTCCATCACCAGCACGAAGTTGTCCAGCTCGCCGCGCGCGGCCTGATGAAACGGCTTGAGAAACTCATCGCCGTTTTCATACGCCAGGACGGGATTGTGCAGATGAACCTTCGGCAAGCCGGGAATCGCACCGAGAATCACATCTTCGATACTCGGCTGGGTCGCCGCGGTAATCGATACCGAATCGCCGTCGCAGCCGAGGCCCGCGGTAATCCAGATGATGTGCACTTCGGTGAGAGCGGGCGCGTGCTGAGTCTTGCGCCCATAGGGGACGTTGTCTGCTTCTGCCATGATGTGTCTCCACTGCGTTCACGTTCTTTTGGGCAAACAAAGATACGTGGCGAGTGCCGCACGGCAGTCACGTGTCCAGCAATCGATCAGTCAAACTACCGCGTGGGGTGGCGGCTAAAGGATCGTTTTTGCTGCATGTTTTCGTTTGAATGGTGCTCACCGCAATGAGCCCGAAAAACCTTTTCGAGTATAGGTCAGCGCTACCAAATAACCCAGATTTCGCAATGGATTCATGAAGGTGCGTGCATCGCGCCGTGATTCGCAAATCGCGACACACTCAGGAGCGAATCTCCAGTTCCTCGAATCGCTTCCATTTGTAGAACGCCGCGGACAGCAGCCAGCTCGCCAGAAACAGCCCGATAATCGCGTAGCCGACCATGCCGAAGTTATCGTTGAGCACGCCCACCGCCAGCCAGAATCCGCCACTCAGGTGCAGCCTGTCGGCCAGCAGGCCGAGCCCTTCGATACCGCCCACCAGCAGCGCCACCGCAACCGAGATCGTCGTGATCGTGATGTTGTAGTAAAGCTTGCGGACCGGCTTCACGAAGGCCCAGCCGTAGGCGCCGAGCATCATGATGCCGTCGGTGGTGTCGACCAGCGTCATGCCCGCGGTGAACAGCACCGGGAACACGAGGATCGACCAGATCGACATGCCTTGCGCGGCGCCGGCGGCGGAAATGCCAAGCAGGCCGACTTCGGTCGCGGTGTCGAAACCCAGTCCGAACAGAAAGCCGAGCGGGTACATATGCCAGCTTCGTGTGATGAGGCGAAAGAGCGGCCGGAAGAGTCGCGCGAGAAAGCCGCGATTGGCCAGCAGCATGTCCAGATCTTCATCGACGTAGGGTTCACCGCGCTGCACGCGGCGAAACGCGCGCAGCACCGAGCGCAGCACGATCAGGTTCAGCAGCGCGATCGCGAACAGGAAAAACGTCGAGACAAGCGTGCCGATCAGCGCGCCGGTTTCCTTGAAATCGCTCATGCGGCTTTGCAAGGCCATCGCCGTCGCGGCAATGCCGAGCGTCGCCAGCACGACGATGGTGGAATGGCCGAGCGAGAACATCAGCCCGACCGTGACGGGACGCTGGCCGGACTGCATCAGCTTGCGGGTGACATTGTCGATGGCGGCGATATGGTCCGCGTCCACCGCATGCCTGAGGCCGAACGAATAGGCCAGCAGACAGGAGCCCATCAGCAGCGGATAGCCGCGAAACGCCACGAAGGCGGCGGCCCATGCCGCGAGATTGAACGCGAGAAGCGCCCCATAGAGCCACACGATCTGCCGACGCTGCCGGCCGCGTACCCCGGCACCGAGCGCCTTGATGAGCTCATTCATGGGTTCTTCTCCCTGGCGGTGAAGGACTGTTGCGTTGCACAGCCAGCCGCTTCACGCGTGCTTTCGATAATAGACCGTTTCACCCGCCCGCGATGCCCGGCGCTATCGTGCGCTGCGTCATCCATGGCGATGGATCACGCAGCGCTTTACCGCTTGCGCTTACTTCACATTGAAGCCGTAGTCGCCGTGCGTGCGATGGCCGTCGTCGGCCACCGCCACCCAGTGCACCGTGTAGCGACCCGCCGCGAGCGTCGGCAGCGGCACCGCGATCGCGGCGGCCTGCTGCGCGTCGACCGCGGACTTCTCTGTGTTGACCTGCTTACCGGCCGCGTCGGTGACTGTCAGCGAACTGAAGGCCGGTTCCAGCGGGCCATCGAAAATCACCCGCACCTGCGCGGGTGAAGCCACCGTTGCGCCCGCGCCCGGTTCCTGCTTCTGCGGAAACACATGCGCGAACGCGGCGCTTGCGAACGCGAGGCCGGCCACGAACGTGATCAGTTTCGCGGTTTTGTGCAGACTTACCAGCCGATCGTTTTTCATCGTGCTTCTCCTGCGTGACTGAAGTTATCGAAGTTGCCGACGTTACTGAAAGAGCGGTTTGCCGATCGTGGTCGGCGCAACGTCGTCGAGGAACACATGGGCCTGAACCAGAATGCCCACGTGCGATCCGCTGGCGCGATTGATCGGAATCTGCGCTTCCACGCCGAACTGACCGTAACGGTTGATCCAGATGAAGCCCGGGTTGACCGTGCCGGTGGTTTGCCCCTGGCTGCGCGACAGCGGGACTTCCACCAGCGGGATCAGGTTCGACAGCGGCTGCGGCAGACCGACGTCGTGGACGTGCTGTTGCAGGTACGGCAGGCTGTACTGGAACGTGAAGCCGTAGTTGAACGCGTTCGGTTGACCCGCGCCGGTGGTGAGCGCCGGACCCGCTTCGCCGGTGATCGCGATCGGACGCAGATACGCCAGCGCGTCGGGCAGATCGCCCATGCCCTTGCCCGCGTAGACGGTCGGCGAAATGGTCGAGAAGTTGTCGGCGACCGCGCGGCTGCCGGTGCCGCCGAGGTCGGCATCCACGCCGACCGAGGTCATGAACTCGTGCGCGTCGTTGACGTACAGCATGTACTTCAGGCCGACGCCGAAGTTGTCGAAGCCGCGCGCGGTCGGATTGTTCTGCATCACGTAACTACCGTTGACAGACACCGCGAGCCGCGGCGTGATCAGCTTGTCGTACTCGACGTTGAAGGTGTTGATGCTCTGATCGCCGTTGTCGCCGGGAACGCGTTGGTGGCCGTACTGGAAGTCGGCTTCGTCGCCGACGCCGGGATCGTCGACGGCCATCGTCGCCGGAAAGATGCGGTCGCCGGCAATGGCATGGGCGTGGGCTAGCGAAGGTATGCCGAGCAGAACGCTTGCGGCGGCCGCAATGAGCGACGCGGCGCGCAGCGGGCGGCCGTTGCGCGTGGTAGGGGTAAGCATGGTTCATCCTGTTTCATGGGTCGTGACAAGGCCGGCGCGCAGCGTCGAACCGACGTGCGGCGGCCGTCGCGCTGCGCTTCACGGCATCGCGACGTGATGACTTGAATCAGGCGTTGAACGGAGGGGCGCGGGGTTGCGCGAAAGTGAGCGGTTCGACGCGGCGAACGCTCTCGAAGCGGGTGGCGACGGTGTGCTGGCGAGCCCGCACGGCGACCGTGAAGAGCGTCTCGACGCTGGGCACGGCGGGCATGTGAGCCAGCAGGCTGCAGTAGCCGCAGGCGTCGCCGTCGGACATCGACGGGTGCTGGGGGTGTTTGCTGGTGGAGTCGGTCGGAGTGCTGGCGGCGGAGGGATCGTCTCGCAGGGAGGACATCGCATGCATTGAAGCCATCGAGTCCATCGGGCCCATCGAGTCCATGGACGCCATCGACGGCATCATGCAATGCTCGGGCATTCCGCCTGCCGCTGCGTCGCGAGCGGCGAGCGTGTGCGAGATCGTCGGCGCGAGCGTGGCCATCAGGATCGCCAACAATCCCAGCCAACTGCCGATCTTCCGATAGAAACGACTCAAGATACGCCCGGCGACACGATGAGAAGCTGTCGCGGATTATGCCATGGCCTCCACCGCCTGCCGACCGTCCCAGGCGCCGTTATGCCGAACATTCGGCCGCTCGACAGATTCTTTCGCCCACCCGGTCAATAGAGCAAACTGCCGAAGGCAAACCCCCGCCGGACAGTGGACAATGCCGTCATCCCGGCTCCCGGTACGGAGTGTTCATGAAAGCGCAGCGCCCGCCTTCCCCGTCGTTTCCCGACGATCACCCGCACGCCGAGTGGCGCGATCACACGCTGTCTTATGTGATCGTGGCCGCGCTGATCATCCTGCTGGTAACGCTGGGCGTCTGGCTGATCGATCCGGCGCCGCCGAAAACCATCACGATGAGCGCGGGCCCGCACGACAGCTCGTTCGTCGTCGCCGCGGAGCAGTACAAGAAAATCCTCGCCCGCAACGGCATCAAGCTGAACGTGCTGGAGTCGGACGGCTCGGTGCAGAACCTGCAGCGTCTGCTGGACCCGAAGCAGCATGTCGACGTCGCGCTCGTGCAAGGCGGCGTCGCCGATGGCTCCGACACCTCGTCGCTGATGTCGCTCGGCAGCGTGTTCTACATTCCCGTGGTGGTGTTCTATCGCGGCTCGGGTGTGTCCCAGCTTTCACAACTGGAAGGAAAGCGCATCGCCGTGGGCCGCGAAGGCAGCGGCACGCGCATGCTGGCGCTCAAACTGCTGGACGCGAATGGCATCGAACCCGGCGGCAGCACGGTGCTGGTGCCGAGCGACGGCATGCAAGCCGCCACCCAACTGGTGGCGGGCGAGGTCGACGCGGCGATCCTGAACGGCGACTCGGCCACTCGCGGCCTGATGCTGCGCCTGCTGAAAGTGCCCGGCGTGTCGGTGATGAATTTCGACGAAGCCAGCGCCTATACGCGGCTCTTTCCGTATCTGGACGAGATCGATCTGCCGCCCGGCGTGCTGGATCTGAAGCACCGGATTCCGCCCGAAACCGTGCATCTGATCAGCCCGACGGTGGAGCTGGTGGCGCGCACCAGCCTGCATCCGGCGATCTCCGATCTGCTGATCGAAGCCGCACAGGAAGTGCATGGCATGCCGGGGCTGTTGCAACACGCGGGAGAGTTTCCGAATCCGGTGGCGCGCGAGTATCAGATCAGCGAAGACGCGCAGCGCTACTACAGGACCGGCAAGAGCTTTCTGTACCGCACGCTGCCGTTCTGGCTGGCGAGTATCGGCGATCGCACGCTGGTGTTGCTGCTGCCGATGGCGGTGCTGCTGTTCCCCGCGATGCGGCTGATTCCGGCGCTGTACCGGTGGCGTGTGCGCTCGCGCATCTATCGCTATTACGGGTCGCTGATTGCGATTGAACGCGGCGCGCTCGCCGATTCGACCGATGAGGAACGACAACGTCTATTCGTTGAGCTGGATCAAATCGAGGCGTCGCTGAACCGGCTGCGTATGCCGCTTGCTTATGCGGATGCGTTTTATGTGCTGCGGGAGCACGTCGGCTTCGTGCGCAGCCGGCTGGCGGCTGCGGCGCGGGAACACAGCCACCCCTAGGCGGGGTGGCGTGGTTTTTATGCTGCTGGCGTAGCCGGCGGGGCGCCGGCTGGGGTTGCAGCTTCAGTTGTCGGCTCCGCTGCCGGTTCAGCTGCCGGTTCAGCAGCCGGTTCGGTTGCCGGTTCAGCAGCCACTTCGTGATTGACCGCTGCGTCGGCCGCACCCGCAGCCGCCGCCTTCTGCGCCCCACGATTCGCGCGATGCGCTTGCAGACGCTGCGCGCCCGCCGCTTCCTGCGTGCTCACCGTACCGGCTTCGCTGCCCGTCAGATCCACCCGTGCGGCGCCTTCGACGAGGCACTTCCAGTAACGGCTGCCACGGCACCACGTCTTGATCGCGTCGCGCAATTCGGCTTCGCTCAGCGACAGCTCCTTCGCGTGGACCACGAGGTCTTCGAAAATGCCGACCTTCAGCGGCAGCTTCGGCGCCGGGTTCTTCGGGAACGCATTCGGAAAACGCTTCTGCAGGCGGCCGATCGATTTCACCACCGGGTCCACCGGCTTCGCATCCGCCGCCGGTTTGGCGTGCGAGGACGGCCGGGCGCGCGCGGGCGCCTGGGCGTTCGCGTCCGCATTGGCGTTCGGCCTGGCATCGGGCGCATGACGGCGCGGCGGCTGCGCAGGCTTCGCGCGATGCCGTTCGCCAGCCTGGGCAGCGGGTTTCGCGCCAGGCTTGGAACCACGCTTTGCATCCGGCTTGGCGGCAGGCGCCGCTTCGGCTCGCGCCGCGGCCAGTTGCTTCTTCAGTTCAGCAAGTTGTTCGAAACCCATAGCGCACAATCGATCGAGAAAGACGAAAGACGAGATTGTAGCAGCGTGTGGAAACCCAATCGTGACAACGCTCAGCGGTGGGTCCACACGGACTGCGGACAGGTGAATCCGGCGCCGTCAACGACGCGCCGATGTGGCGATTTCGCCCTCGTGCGCAGGCAGCCCGGACACCGCCACGCACAGGCCCGGGCGACCCTGATTGTTGCGCAGCGACAGCCCGAGCTGGTGCCGCCCGGCGATTCGCGACACGATTGCGAGCCCCAGTCCGCTGCCCTCGCCCTGCGCCTCCTCGCCCCGGTAAAAGCGGTCGAACACCCGTTCCAGCTCGGCTTCCGGAATCCCCGTGCCGCTATCCAACACGTCGAGCCCGACCCGCTCGCCCGCGCGTTTCAGGATCACGTCGACGCGGCCGCCGCGCGGCGTATGACGAATCGCGTTGTTGATCAGATTGGCCAGCAGCACGCTCATGCCGTGCGGCTCGGCCAGCACGGTGTAGGGATCCGTGGCCGAACGCGCGCCCTCGCATTCGAGACCGAGATCGATTTCCTTCGCCTCGGCGAGCAGCGAACAATCGCCCACCGCCTGCTCGCCGATCCGCCGCAAGCTGACCGGTGCGCGCGACGTCACCGGCTGCGCGTCCTCACGCGCCAGCGTCAACAGTTGCTGCACGAGATGAATGATCCGGTTGACGCGCCCTTCGAGGCGTTCGAGCGTCTGCCCTTCGCCCTTTAGCGAGCCGTCGCGCGAGGCCGCCTGCAATTGCAGCTTGAGCGCCGCGAGCGGCGAGCGCAGTTCGTGCGCGGCGTCGGCGATAAACGTGCGCTGCGCCTGCGACGCGGTATGCAGCCGTTGCAGCAGATCGTTGAGCGCGTCGACCAGCGGCTTCATTTCGACCGGCACGGCGCCGTCCAGATGCAAGGGCTCCAGCGAGTCGATCGAGCGGGTGGACACCGCGCGCGACAGGCCGCCGATCGGCGCCAGCCCGCGCGCCACCACCAGCAGCACCAGCACGATCGTCACCGGCACCAGCACGGCGAGCGGCCACAGCGTATGCAACGCGAGGCGCAGCGCGAGATCCTCGCGCACGGAAACCGGCTGCGCCACCTGGATATAGCGCGCCGGCTGCGCCACGCCGAACGTGCGCCAGTGATATTCGCCGCGCTCCACGGTGTTGAAGCCCGCGGGCAGGCGCATGAACACCGGCGCCTGCATCGAGTGATAGATCATCGTACCGGCGCGGTCCCAGATTTCGATGACGATGCGGTCGTCGGCCAGATCGCCGAGGTCGGGCGGGCGATGTTCGCCGTCGCCCGCGCCGCTCAGATTCGACGGTAAAGACAGCGCGACCGTGCGCAACTCGTAGTCGAACAGTTCGCTGGCTTCCTCGCGCGCCGTGTGAAAAATGCCGTAGCCGGCCATACCCGAAGCCGCCGCCATGCCGAAGATCAGCCAACCGAGCAGCCAGCGGCGAATCGACGTCATCAGCACCTCTTCAGACGGTAGCCCACGCCGCGCACCGTCACGACCTGGTCCGCGCCGATCTTGCGCCGCAAGCTGTGCACGTGGACTTCGATCGTGTTGCTGCCCACTTCCTCGCCCCAGCCGTACAGCTTCTCTTCGAGCTCGGCCTTGGTGAACACGCGCGTGGGTTCTTCGATCAGCGCCTGCAGCAGCGCGAATTCGCGCGGCACCAGCGGCAGCAGCTCGCCCGCCTTGGTGACTTCGTGTGCGGCGGGGTCGAGCGTGAGTTCGCCGTGCGCGTAGACCGGCTGCTTCTGGCCGGTGCGCCGCCGCAGCAACGCGCGGATGCGCGCGGCCAGCTCGTCGAGGTCGAACGGTTTGATCAGGTAATCGTCGGCGCCGGCGTCGAGGCCGCGAATCCGCTCGTCGACCGCGTCGCGCGCGGTCAGGATGATGACCGGCGCCGCGCCGCCGTTTTTGCGGTACGCGTTGAGCACGTCGATGCCGTCTTTTTTCGGCAGGCCGAGGTCCAGCAGCACGAGGTCGTACACGCCGTTGCCCAGCGACAATTCGGCCGCGCGGCCGTCTTCGGCCCAGTCGATCGCGTAGCCGACGCGGCGCATCGCGCCCAATACCGTTTCCGCGATCATGTCGTCGTCTTCGACCAGTAGCAAACGCATCGGCTCTCCCTCATGCAACGTAGTTGCGCTCCAGTGTGCCCGGATTGTGATGCCCGCCAGCTTAACGCTTCCTTATGGGACGCTGAGGGCGGGCTTAATTTTCAGTTAAGCGTGTCTTAAGCGCCACCTCCGCAGAATCGCCTCCTGTCATGCGGCAACCGTTCGTGCCGACCCACCTGCGTTTGCCCCTTCCTGGTTCAGGAGCCCGATTTTGCCCGTCTTTTACGCCACCTCGGCGCCCCTGCGCGCCCTCGTGCCGCTCTGCGCATTGCTGATCGGCGGCTGCACGTGGTATCACCGCGAGCCGCTCGCGCAGCGCGATACCTCCACGTCGACGCGCACGCTCGAACGCATCCGGATCGATCCCGCAACCATGCCGCTGCCCGAACTGGCCGCGCATCGTTTCGATCCATCGGACGGACTCGACATCGACGAAGTCGCGATGCTCGCGGTCGCCAACAATCCCGATCTCAAGCTGGCTCGCGACGATCTCGGCATTGCCCGCGCGCAAGCCTATTCGGCGGGTCTGCTGCCCGACCCGCAACTGAGCGTGTCGAGCGATTATCCGGGCGCGGCAGGCACCACCCGCGCCTTCAACTACGGCCTGAGCATCGACGTGATGGCGATCGTGCTGCGCAGCGCGAATCAACAGTCTGCCGACGCGACCGTCGCCAAGACCGATCTCGGGCTGCTGTGGCAGGAATGGCAGATCGTCGCCCAGGCGCGACAGCTGTTCGTCAAAACTCGCTTCCAGCAGGACACGCTGCCGCTGCTGCGGCAACAACGCGATCTCGCGCGCACGCGCTACGAACGCATGGCCGACGCGCACCGCGACGGCGACCTCACCGACGACACGCTGACCGCGGCACTCACCGCCTACAGCGACGCGCGCAAGCAATTCACCGACGCCGAACGCGCGGCGGAGCAAACGCATCACGACCTCAACGCATTGCTCGGTCTCTCGCCCGATGTGCAATTGCCGCTCACCGGCAACGACGCCATCGCGCCGCTCGCCGCCCCAACGCTTGACGCAGCAGTCGACGCGGCGCTCGCCGATCTCGCGCGACGCCGCCCCGATCTGATCGCGCTGCAAGCCGGCTACGAGGCACAGGAGCAGAAATACCGCGCGGCGGTGCTCAGCCAGTTCCCGAGTCTGTCGGTCGGTTTCGTGCGGGCGCGCGACACGTCGAACATCTACACCAGCGGCTTTCAGATCAACCTGAGCCTGCCGATCTTCAACCGTAATCAGGGCAACGTCGCGATCGAAAAGGCTACCCGTCGACGCTTACGCGACGAGTATCAGTCGAGGCTGAACCAGGCTTACGCGGATGTCGCTCATCTGCGCGCGGACGACGCCATCCTCACGCGCCAGTTGCAGCAAACCGAAGACGCGCTGCCCGGCGTCGATCTGGCCGCGCGGCACGCGGCGGCGGCGTACGCGGATCACGACCTCGCGCTCGGCGCCTATACCGATGCGCAAAGCGCGTCGCTGGCCAAACGCGTCGACGTCGCGACGCTGCGCGAAGCGCTCGCCGAACAACGCGTCGGTTTGCAGGCGCTGCTCGGCAGCGCGATTCCCGACGCCTTCACCTCGGATCAAACCTTCATCGACACTCATGCGAAATAGCCCTTCTCCCGCGCTGCGGCGGCGTCTCGCCGTGGCCGCCATGACCGCCGCGGTTGCCGGCATTGCACTGGCCGGTATCGCGTTTCATGCGTCACGTGCCGCTAGTGCACCGACAGCCGCCGACAGCGCCGACTACCCCGCCGTCGCCGTCCAAACCGTGCGTGTGCAGCAAGCCGTCATCGCGCAACCGGTGCGCGGTTACGGCATCGTCGCGGCGTCCGGGTCCAGTCTCACCACGATCAATCTGCCGTACGTCGCGCGTATCGTGCAAATGCGCGTGCAGGCCGGTCAGCGCGTGACACGCGGCACGCCGCTGTTCGTCGTGCAGGCCGATCCCGCCGCCGTGCTCGCCGCGACGCAGGCGAAAAGCGCCGTGACGCTCGCGCAGGGCGAGTTGGCGCGCACGCAATCGCTGCTCGACCAAGGTCTCTCCACGCAGTCGCAACTCGCCGCCGCCCGCAAGGCCGACGACGACGCACGGCAGGCGCTCGCCGCGCAGAATCAGAGCGGTGTGGCGGGCGGCAACAAGGTCGTGGCCGCGCCGCGCGATGGGGTCGTGCTGCAGGTGTCGGTGGCTCAAGGCGATCAGGTGCAGGCGGGCGCCGCGATTCTGCAACTCGCGGATGACGGCATTGGCAACAGCCGCCCCAACGTCACGCTCGGCGTCGAACCTGCAGACGCCGCCGCGATTCATCCCGGCGACACGGTCACCCTGCACGGCCTCTCCACCGCGCTCGCGAAGGCCGCGATAGCAGGCCGCGTGGTGCTGGTCGGCGCCGCCATCGATCCGCAAAGCCAGCTCGTCGACATCGGCGCGATGGTGCCGCTCGGCCAGAGCGCGTTCATGCCGGGCACCCACGTCAGCGCCGACATCGCCACCCGCAGCGGCACGCACTGGATCGTGCCGCGCGCGGCCGTGCTGAAAGACGACCAGGGCGCCTACGTGTTCCAGATCACGCCGCAAAACAACGCACGCCGCGTGGCCGTAACGATCCAGGTCGAAAACGGCGACCGTTACGGCGTGGACGGTGCGCTCGACGCCGCGCAGGGACTCGTGGTCAGCGGCAATTACGAGCTACAGAACGGCATGGCGGTGCAAACCGGCGGAGGCGCACCGCGATGAATTTCGGTCAATGGATGCAGACGCACCGCCGCTCGCTGCTGTTCGTGATCGCGTTGCTGGCAATCGCGGGCGCCCTCACCGCGTTCCGTCTGCCGATCTCGCTGTTCCCGAACGTCGCGTTTCCGCGCGCGGTCGTCTCGCTCGACGCGGGCGACCGCCCCGCCGAACAGATGGCCACGCTCGTCACGATGCCGGTCGAAGAAGCGTTGCGGCGCGTGCCGAATGTGCGCGACGTCGAGTCGACCACCAGTCGCGGCGCGGCGGAAATCTCGCTGAACTTCGACTGGGGCACCGACATGGCGCAGGCCACCTTGCAGGCACAATCGGCGATCAGCGAGATTCTCGCGACGCTGCCACCAGGCACGTCGATGCAGGTACGCCGCATGGACCCGACGGTGTTTCCGGTGCTGGCCTACAGCCTCACGTCGAAGCAGCAGTCGCCGGCCGCGCTGCGCGATCTCGCGCAATTCCAGATGCGCCCGCTGCTTTCGTCGGTGGAAGGTGTTGCGCGCGTCGAGGTGACCGGCGGTGCGCAGAGCGAGTTCGAGGTTGCCGTCGATCCCGCCCGCCTCGCCACCTACAAACTGTCGCTCGCGGACGTGTCGAAAGCGATCGGCGCGAGCAACGTGCTGATGGCGAACGGCCGGATCGAAGATCACGACAAGCTGTATCTCGTGATCGCCAACACCACCATTACGCGGCTCGACGAACTGCGTAACGTCGTCGTCTCCGCTGTCGGCGCCACGCAGATCCGTCTCGGCGATATCGCCACCGTCCGTCAGGGCGTCACGCCGCAATGGATGCGCGTCACCGCCGACGGCCAGGACGCCGTGCTGCTCAACGTCTACCAGCAACCGGGCGCCAACAGCGTGGCGATGGCCACGGCGATCCGCGCGAAGCTCGCCGCCTTCCAGCCGCAGATGCCGGCTGGCGTGAAACTCGCGAACTGGTACGACCAGAGCGAACTGGTGATCGCCTCGGCCACCAGCGTGCGCGACGCGATCATGATCGGCGTGGTGCTGGCCGCGTTGACGCTGTTCGCCTTCCTGCGCAACTGGAAGATCACCGCGATCGCCGTGGCGCTGGTGCCGGTCGTGATGGCCGCGACGATCCTGCTGCTCGACGTGTTCGGCATGGGCTTCAACATCATGACGCTGGGCGGCATGGCGGCGGCCGTCGGCCTCGTGATCGACGACGCGATCGTGATGATCGAACACATCGTGCGGCGCATGCGCGAAGCCGGCGCGCGCTCGTTTCACGGCCGCGTGATGGCGGCCGCGCTGGAATTCACGCGGCCGCTGGCCGGCTCGTCGGCGGCGACGCTGATCATTTTCGTGCCGCTGGCGTTTCTGTCCGGCGTAACCGGGGCGTTCTTCAAGGCGCTCTCGGTGACCATGGCAAGCGCGCTGTTCATTTCGTTTCTCGTCACGTGGCTCGCCGTGCCGATTCTGTGCGACCGCTGGCTCAAACCGCAAGACGCCGACGAACATCGCGAAACCCGCTTCGCCGCGTGGATGAACCGGCGCTACGCGGTGCTGGTCGAGCGCGTCACCGGCCGGCCGATCCTCGTGCTGCTCGGGTTGCTGCCGTTGATCGTGGTGGCCGCGTTCGCGTTCACGCGGGTGGGCAGCGGCTTCATGCCGAGCATGGACGAAGGCGGCTTCGTGCTCGACTATCACACCCAGCCCGGCACCTCGGTGACCGAAACCGACCGGCTGATGAAGCAGATCGAGGGCATCATCCGCGCGAATCCGAATGTCGCGACGTATTCGCGCCGCACCGGCGCGGGCCTCGGCGGCGATCTGAACGAGCCGAACAAGGGCGACTTCTTCGTCCGTCTGAAATCGGGTCGGCGCGAGCCCATTGACACGGTCATGGAAGAAATCCGCTCGAAGGTCGACACGCAGGTGCCCGGCGTGAGCATCGAACTCGCGCAATTGATGGAGGATCTGATCGGCGATCTGACGGCCGTGCCGCAGCCGGTGCAGATCAAGATCTATTCCGACGACCCAACCACGCTGGACGCGACCGCGAAAAAAGTCGCCGCGCGGATCGGCAAGATTCAGGGCGTGGTGGACGTGAACGACGGCATCAACCCGGCCGGCGACGCGCTCGAATTGCACATCCGTCCGGAAGCAGCGGCGGCCGAGGGCATGGATCCGCAGTCGGTCGCGCAGGCGGTGTCCGACATGCTGGAAGGCAATGTCGCGACACAGTTCCAGAGTGGGCCGAAGACGGTCGGCGTGCGCGTGCGCGTGGCCGGTGCGATGACGCTGACCGATACGCAACTGGGCCGCTTACAGATTCGCGCGCCGGACGGTCATCTGTTTGCGTTGAACCGCGTGGCCGAGCTGGTGACGGTGACCGGTCAACCGGAAATCAGCCGCGATAATCTGAAGCGAATGGTGGCGGTGACCGCCCGCATCGATGGACGCGATCTGGGCTCGACCATCGCCGACGTGCAGAAAGCGCTCGGCGATAAAAACCTGTTGCCGACCGGCGTGTACTACGAATTGGGCGGCTTGTACCAGCAACAGCAGATCGCGTTCAAGGGCCTGCTGAGCGTGTTCGGCGCGGCAATCGCGCTGGTGTTCGGCCTGCTGCTGTTTCTCTACGAGCGCTTTCGCGTCGCGCTGGCGGTCATGGCGATGCCCTTGCTCGCGACGGGCGCGGTCTTCATCGGGCTATGGGCGACCGGCATCGAACTGAACATCTCCGCGATGATGGGCATGACGATGATTATCGGCATCGTGACCGAGGTCGCGATTTTCTACGTCTCGGAGTTGCAGTCACTGATGCGCGACGAGGAGATGCCGCTCGAAGCGGCCTTGATCGCCGCCGGCCGCAATCGTCTGCGCCCCATCGCCATGACGACGATCGCCGCGATTCTGGCGCTGCTGCCGCTCGCTTTCGCGCTCGGGCAAGGATCGGCGATGCAGCAGCCGCTGGCCATCGCGATCATCTCCGGTTTGATGGTGCAGTTGCCGCTGGTGCTGCTCCTGCTGCCGGTGCTGTTGAAGCTGCTGATGAAACAACAGGCGATCTAGGCGTTGGTCACGCGGCTTGCGCGGAGGCTACCCCGGCAGCACATCCGCAAAGCCGCCCAGCCTCGCGCCCGTCGCTCGAATCGCCGCCGCGACGCGCGGCGACAACAGCGCCTGCAGTTCGTCGGCATGCCGGTAAGCCCGCATGCCGTGACTCAACGCACGGTCGCCGGCCATGGCCGGATGGCAGTAAATCTCGCTCACGCCATCCGGCAAATCGGCGAGCGCCTGGAGCCACGCCGCTTCACCCATCCGGCCGCTCTCGGCGATTCCCACCACGTAATCATTGTGCACGATCCCCGCGCGATCCAGCCGTGCCCGCACCGTTGCGATCCACGGCCTCAGCCAGAGCGGCGCACCGACCTCGAACGGCAGACGCATCGCCCGCATGCCGTACTCGCGGCCGATCTCCAGGATCAAGCCCAGCACCGTCGGATGCAAATGAAAATGCTTGTGCGTGTTGACGTGGTCGAGCGTCAAACCGGTGTTGGCGAACGCGTCGAATTGCGCGCGAATCTCTCGCGCAAGCTGCCTGCGCACATGCGGCAAGAAGAAAAACCGCACACCGTCCCACGCCATGTTGTCGCCGAAACGGCCATGCTCGTCGAGCAACGCGGCAATCTCCGCGCGCGGCGTGAGCGCGGCGCCATCGGCCAGCACCAGATGCAGGCCGACGCGCAATCGCGGCAACGTGCGCGCGCGCGCCACCGCATCGGCGGCGGCCGGTGCGCCGATCATCAGACTCGCGGCGCTCAGCACGCCGTCGCGATGCGCACGCTCGACGGCCAGATTCACGCGCGGGTGCAAACCGAAATCGTCGGCGGTCACGATCAGCGCGCGTGGCCGGCTAGCCACCATCGGAAGTCTCCATCACGTCCATCACGCTGAGCGCCGCGTTGCGCGTCGTCGAGGCTTCGAGCGGCACGCGCGCGCCACGCCACGTGACATGCGAGCCGAACGCGGCCGCGGCCCATTGCAGCGTCAACAGCGTATCGCGCAACGGCACCAGCGGCAGATCGCGCCAGAAGGTGCGCTCATGACGCGCGGCGCGCCCATGCAGCAGCAGGCGCGCCGCCGCGCCCGCGAGCGTGCCGGCCGCGCAGGCGAACGCTGCCGTGAGGTGTACGCCGTCCGCAGGCCCGGTTGCCAGATTGACGGCGAGCCAAGCGCCGGCCGCTAGCCACGGCGACGTAAACGTAATGGGCAGCGCCGCAAAGCCAAACAGATTCACCGAGCGGATGGTGCGCAGCCAGCGCGTCTCACGTTGCCACAACGCGGCAAAGGTCGGCTCGATCACGTCCGTGGCCACCATCACGCGCGAGAGCACCGTGGGCAGTCCCAGCGCGCGGACGTGTTCGGCCAGCCAGTAATCGTCGGCGAGACAGTTTTTCAGCGCGGCGAAACCGCCGATGCGTTCGAGCGTTGCGCGCCGCAACGCGAGCGTCGCGCCGAACCCGAAGCGGCGCGATCCGGCCGCGTGCGCGACACGTACCGACGGCGCGAACCACTCGTTGATGAAGAGCGCGCCCAGCCGCGGCCAGAATCCACCGACGCCCTGCGCGACGTAAAGACAGGTCACCACGCCGACCCGCGGATCCGCCAGCGGCGCGGCGACGGTGTCGAGATAATCGGCTTCGACGGCAATGTCGCTGTCGGCGATCACGATCACGTCATAACGCGCGTGCTCGGCCATATTGATCAGGTTGCTGACCTTGAGATTGGTGCCATGCACGCGCGTGTCGATGGCGAGTTCGATGTCGTGCTTCGGATACGCCGCTTGCAGACGGCGCACCACGGCAATCGCAGGATCGTCCGGCGACGATACGCCGAGCACTAGCTGAAAATGTCCGTGGCGTTGATCGCAGAACGTGCGCAGGTTTTCGTAGAGACGCGGTTCGGCGCCGCACAGCGGCTTGAGCACGCTGACGCCGACGTTGGCAAAGGGATAGCAGGCGGGTGTCGCGCTGGATGCTGCGTTAACGGCTGTATTAGCTGTTGTATTAGCCGCCGCAATAACCGTTGTATTAGCCGCCGCAGCGGCTGTCGCGCGGCGCCGGCCGCCGAAAAACGGCATCGCCACCGCCGCGACCATCGCATACAGCAATGCGCCGGCGCATCCGGCCAACAGAAGCCATTGCCATGCCGTCAACGCGTGCGCAGCCATGGGGCGGGCGCCATCAATGCCCGGCGAGCACGAACGGCCTGCCCGTCAGGCGCAAATGGAGAACGACGAGCCAGCACTGCGGACAGTCGGAGGCAATGGCGACGCCGTGCTCGTGAGCGTCGTGCGGGGCGACATGACGGCTTTGCCGCGCGGAGTCGAAAGCAGCCTGCGCGAAATCTCGCGTCACGATCACGCCGCTGACGATCGCGGCCATTGCCAGCAGGCGGAACGGCGTGGAACTGAATAGCTGCTGCGAGACCGGCAGCAACAGCAGCGCGATGCAGGCGAGCAATTGCGCGCACAGGGCCGTGAACGAGGCCACTATCAGATGGGCGCGCAGCATGTCGACGGTAAGTGGCTTCATGGCGTGGTCTCGTGACCTGGCTTCTGGCTAACCTGCTAACCTGGCGAAAAGCACAGCGCAACCGGCATCGGCGCGCCTGGTCGGGACTCAACCCGACCGTGCGTTTCATCGATATGCTTACGATCGGATTGCGACGACGTGGTCGTAATGCGATGACACAGCATGGTGCCGCGCGCTCATGACGGCCACACGACAGTCACCTGTCGAACGGCGATAGTATCGATCCAAGCTGAAGGAAACCTTAACGGAAGGAGCGCTACGAAGCACCTGGCGAACCAGTTGGTTACACTGACGATATGCGGTTCGCCGGATGCTTAAAAGCCACACCGCCATGCGGTCCACGTCGAAGGAAATCACACCACACCATGCGCATCCTCCTCGTAGAAGATGACGATCTGATCGGCTGCGGAATCGAAGCCGGTTTGCGGCAAGCCGGCTTCACCGTCGACTGGGCGCGCGACGGCCACAAAGCAGGCCTCGCGCTCGACACCACCGCTTATGCGCTGGTCATACTCGACCTCGGCCTGCCGCGCGTCTCCGGCATGGAATTGCTGAAGCGTTTGCGGGACGCGGGCAAGGACGTGCCGGTGCTGGTGCTGACCGCGAAAGGTACGATCGTGGACCGCGTGAGCGGTCTCGAAGCCGGCGCCGACGACTACCTCGGCAAGCCTTTCGATCTGACGGAACTGATCGCCCGTTGCCGGGCTTTGCTGCGCCGCGCACAGGGCCGCAGCGTCGAGCTGATCCGCTATCAGGATCTGACCGTCAATCCGAGCGCGCAAACCGTCGAGGTGGGCGCGACGCGCGTGCCGCTCACGTCGCGCGAATGGGCGATCCTGATGCAGTTGCTGACCCACCAGGGCATTCCGCAATCGCGCTCGCGGCTCGAAGAAAGTCTGTACGGCTGGCAGGAGGAAATCGAGAGCAACGCGATCGAGGTGCACGTGTCGAACCTGCGTAAAAAACTGGGCGCGAAGCTGATCCGCACCGTGCGCAATATCGGCTACGTCGTGGAGAAAGCGTAATGTCGCCGTCGATCCGCCGGCGCCTCGTTCTGCTGGTGCTCGCCAGCATCGTGCTGGTGTGGGGTGTCGCGCTGATCACCAGTTACGGTCAGGCCAAGCGTGAAGTCAGCGAGTGGGAAGAAGCGCGCCTCGCGGAACTCGCGCAGATTCTCGCGCTGCTCGATCAACGCAATCTGACCACGCTCGCGAATGCGCGCATCGACGTGCGCGAAGAAGAAAAAGGCGGCGAGCCGGGCGCGAACGACGCCGATGACGACGACGCCTTGCCGCGCGACGCCCTCTTCCAGGTACGCAAGGCAAACGGCGAGATGCTGGCGGGCAGCCCGCAATTGCATGCGCTCAACGCGTGGGATCTGCCGGTACCGCCCGCGAGCGGCACCCAGGACGTCACGCTCGGCGGCCAGATGTACCACTCGTTCACGTTGCGCGACACCACGCTCGGCCATATCGTGCGCGTGTTCGAACCGGCCAATACGCGCAGCGATCTGGTGAGCGGCGTGGCAAGCCGGATCGCGCGGCCTACGCTGATCGCGCTGCCGGTGCTCGCGGTGCTGGTGTGGTTCAGTATCGGCTTGAGCCTGGCGCCGCTCAAGGTGCTGTCGGGCGCGATCCGTTCGCGCGACGTCAACCGGCTCGAACCGGTCGACATCGGCCGTGCGCCGACCGAGGTGCGCCCGCTCGTCGACGCGATCAATCTGCTGCTGTCGCGTTTGTTGCATTCGCTGGAGCGTGAACGCGCGTTTACCGCCGACGCCGCCCATGAACTGAAAACGCCGCTGGCCGCGATCAAGGTGCAGGCGCAAGTCGCGCTCGCCGAACCGGATACGGCATTGCAGCGACTCGCGATGGAGCGCGTGGTGCAAGGCGTGGACCGCAGCGCGCGGCTCGCGGAGCAACTGTTGCTGCTGGCGCGGCTCGACGTGCACGAGAAACTGTCCACGGTGCCGCTCAAGCCCGCTGTGGTAGCGAAAGACGCGCTGCTCGCCAACGAACGCAATGCGCAGCAGAAAGATATCCGCGTGACGCTCACCGGCGACCTGCGCGCCGAGATCAATGCGGAGCCGGTGCTGATCGGGATTCTGCTCGACAACCTGCTCGATAACGCGATCAAGTACGGGCAGACCGGCGGCAGCATCGAGGTCGCCGTGGAACATGCGGCCGACCGGGTGCAGTTGACGGTGCGCGACGACGGCCCGGGCGTCGCGCCAGGCGATCTCGACCGTCTGACGAATCGCTTCTTTCGCGCGACCGGCAATCAGGCGACCGGGAGCGGGCTGGGGTTGTCGATCGTCGCGCGGATCGCCGAGCATTTCGGCGCGGATTTGCGGCTCGGCCAGGGGCTTGGCGAGCGTGGTTTGTCGGTGGAGGTGTCGTTTCCGGCGTATGCGGCGGTGCGGTGAAGCGGTGTGATGCAGGTTAGCAATGCGGCGGCGCGACGAAGTCGCACCACGCAGCCGCAACCTCCACGCCCTAACGCCGGCTCGCTTCGCCCGCCACTTGCCGCTCGGCCAGCGGGACAGACGGGACAGACGGTACGGTCGGTACGGTCGGCATACGCTCCACCTGTTCCGAAGCCCCCTCCGGCGCACGCTTCGACGATTCCGCGAACTGCCACGCAATCAGCCCCGGCACGAACATCAACAGATCGCGAATCCGCCGCGCGCCGGCCAGCGCAAGACACAACGAAGGCTCGAGCCCCAGCGCGCCGCCGATCAGAATAAAACCGCCCTCCTGCACGCCCAAACCGCCAGGCACGAAGAACGCCGCGCTGCTGATCGCCTGGATCAGCGACTCGATCACCACCGCCTCGACCAGCGTGATGCGCACGCCAAGAAAAACCAGCGCGAGCCAGATTTCCAGCGACGTCAGCAGACATTGCAGCGGCTGCCAGAAGAACAGATAGCGCAGCACCACGCCGCGCCGCCGCCAGATCAGTTTGATGGTCTGATCGATCCGCGCCGATTGACCGACCAGCGCCGCGAGCTTGCCGCTCGTCATCCGGTCGAGCACGCGGCTGATCCGCTCGAACGGACTCGCATGCTGCACGAGCGCGAACAGCACGAACAGCGGCGTCAGCACCACCACGCCCCACGCGAGTTGAGAGGCCAGCCGCAACGTATCCGAATGCGCATGCGCGAACAGAAAGCCGATGCCCACCATCGTGAACATCAACTGGCTGATCACCGTGAGTTGCATGTCGACGATGATGCTGCCCACCGCCGCCGACGGTCGCACGCCCCAGCGCCGGAGCATCCGGAACGACACGACCTCGCCGCCGATCCGCGCGACCGGCAGCATGCAGTTGACCGATTCGCGCACCCACACGAGATGCAGCATCCGGCCAAGGCTCGGCCGGCTCGCGCCGCGAATCAGCGAACGCCAGTCGCAGGCGTTGGCGATCATCGGCAGCACGTGCGCGAGCGCCGCCAGCACCAGACCCGCGCCGGCCGCCCGCAGCGCGCCGAGCACGGCGCCGGGGTTCTCTCGCCAGACCAGCCACAACGACATCAGCAAGCCGACGAGCGCGGCCGAGCGACCGAGATGCTTCATCACGCCGCCACCTCGCGCGCGCGATTCGCCGGGCCGGGGGCGGCATGACGTTGTGGTTCGGGAAAGCCGGGCTTCGTGGCCGATCGGGACTGCCGTTGATCCGTCATTCGTGGGTTATTCGTTCGTCATTCGTCCGGCTGCGCCGACAACAGGCCGTCGCCGTCCACCTCGAAACTGAAGCCGCGCCAGATCACGCGCGACGACCAGAAACTCGCGACAAAAATCGCAAATGACACGATATCCCATAACGGCAACAGCCACAGATCGCGGCGTGCCTGGTGCAACGCACGATCGGATAACAACTTCAGCGCGAGCCTTGCGCTCATCGCCAGGAAAGCGAGTGCCCAAGCCCACGGCGCACCGCCCGAAAACGCCACGGTCAGCAACGCGAACGCGAGCGGATGGATCAGCGCGGAGCCGAGATGCCCGAGCGGATCGACGCTGCGAATCGTGCGGCTCCAGCGCAGTTCATGCGCGATCAGTTGCATCGCGCTCGTCTCGACGCACGCGTGCGAAATCGTGAACGGCGGAATCACCACCTTCTCGCCGATCATGCGCACCGCTTCGCCGATTGCATGATCTTCGGCGAGGTGCCGCACGAACGGCGTGAAGCCGCCGATTTTTTCTAGCGTGTCGCGCCGCATCGCGATCGTCTGACCAAAGCACGGGCGCGCGAGGCCGAGCGCGAGGCCGGTCACGACGCCGGGCAGGAACTGATAATTGGTGGCCTTCGCCGACAGTCTCGGCCAGAAACCCGGATCGGGCGTCCCGCGATACACGCAGGTAACCAGCCCGACGCCCGGCTTCTGCAATTCGCCGATCACGTTGCGCAGATAATCCGGGCCGACGCTGACGTCGCTATCGGCGAACACCAGCACGTCGTGGCGCGCCTGCGGCAGCATATTGAGGATGTTGCTGATCTTGCGGTTCGGGCCGTAGAGGCGCGCGTCGGCCACCACGGTGATATCCGCGCCGGGATGCAGGCGGCGCAGGTCGTCGACGGTTTGCAACGCCGGGTCGGCGCTGTCGTGCACGCCGAACAGGAATTGCACCGGACCCGGATAGTCTTGCTGGCAGAAGCTCGACAGATTGGCGAGCAGCGCCCATTCGTTGCCGTGCAGCGGCTTGACGATCGTGACCGGCGGAAAGCTGGTCGGCTCGGACACCGCTCGGGCGAAGAAGCGCCCGATCAGCGCGCCGGCCAGCACCGTGTAAGCGATTCCGAAAGCCGCCCCCGCCGCGCACGCGCAGGCCAGCGTGGCGGCCACCAGATGCGCGGCGCTCACGCCTCGTGAGCGCGCAGGAAGCGGAAGAATTCGACGCCTTCACGCAGGCGTCGTTTCATCATGTCCCAACTGGTCAGCATCTCGCGCAGAATTTCCCAGATCTTCGACGGCCGGAAATAGAAACGCTTGTAGAAGTTTTCGAGCTGATGGTAGATCTCGTCGCGCGACAGATGCGGATAGCCGATCGCCGCCAGCTGCACGCCCGATTTGCTGACGAGATTGATCACCTTGTTCTCTTCGAGCCAACCGTTTTCAACCGCCTGGTTGTACAGCGTCGTGCCCGGATACGGGGCGGCGAGCGAGACCTGGATGGTATGGGGATTGATCTCTTTCGCGTACTCGATCGTCTTCTGGATCGTGTCCTGCGTCTCGCCGGGCAGGCCGAGAATGAAGGTGCCGTGAATCTTGATGCCGAGCTTGCGGCAATCGTCGCTGAAACGGCGCGCGATATCGGTGCGCAAACCCTTCTTGATGTTCAGCAGGATCTGGTCGTCGCCCGATTCGTAGCCCACCAGCAGCAAACGCAGGCCGTTTTCCTTCATGATTTTCAGCGTCGCGTAAGGCACGTTCGCCTTCGCGTTGCAGGACCACGTCACGCCCAGTTTGCCGAGGCCGCGCGCGATTTCCTCGACGCGTGGCTTGAAGTCGGTGAAGGTGTCGTCGTCGAACATGATCTCTTTGACTTCAGGCATGTTGTCGCGAATCCACTTCACTTCTTCCAGCACGTTCTCCGTGGAGCGCGTGCGGTAGCGATGCCCGCCCACCGTTTGCGGCCACAGGCAGAACGTGCATTTCGAGCGGCAGCCGCGGCCCGTGTAGATCGACACGTACGGGTGCTTCAGATAGCCGATGAAGTAGTTGTCGATCTTCAGATCGCGCTGGTAGATCGGCGCGACGAACGGCAACTCGTCCATGTTCTCGAGGATCGGACGGGCCTCGTTGTGTTCGATCGAGCCGTCGGGCGCGCGGTAGCTCAGACCTTTGATCTGCGCGAACGGTTTGCCTTCGGCGACTTCCTGGCAGGTGAAATCGAACTCTTCGCGGCAGACGAAATCGATCGCCTCGCTCGCGACCAGCGAATTGTGCGGATCGACCGCGACCTTCGCGCCGACCATGCCGACCAGCAGCGTGGGCTTGCGCTTTTTCAGGTCTTCGGCGAATAGCGCGTCGGTGGGGAAAGACGGCGTGCTGGTGTGGATTACCACCAGATCGTATTGCTGGGCGATATCGAGCGTGGCGTCGACGGACAAACCGTCGGCGGGTGCGTCGAGCACACGGCTGTCGGGCACCAGCGCGGCGGGCTGGGCGAGCCACGTCGGGTACCAGAACGAGCGGACTTCACGCTTGGCCTGATAGCGCGAACCCGCGCCACCGTCGAAGCCGTCGTACGACGGCGCCTGCAAAAACAGGGTTTTCATTGACGCTCCGGCAAGCCTTGATGAGTGCTTTCAGTTTTCTGTCGGAAAACTATCGGCACGCTTACCCGCGGGGAAACGGGCGAATCTCGCTAATACTACGGAGCGAAGCTGAAGGAAACCTGAAGAAAAAAACGCCCGCCGCAGCGCGCGTGGCGCTGACGTGGAGGTCCGCTCGTCGGCCTGGCTCCGACGAGTTTGTACCATCGCTTCCAGGCAAAATTTATTACAACCGGAAGGCGATTTCGCGGACGGTTCGAGACTACGCCGACGCTACCCGCAGCGCATAACCGGCCGCGCACTCGCGGTGCACGGACCGGCTGCCCGCGCCTTCACACCGGCTTGATATCCGCCGCCTGCTTGCCCTTCGGGCCCTGCTTGATTTCAAAGCTGACCTTCTGGTTTTCCTGCAGCGACTTGAAGCCCTCGGAACGAATCTCCGAGAAATGCGCGAACAGATCTTCGCCGCCGTCGTCGGGGGTGATGAAGCCGAAGCCTTTCGCGTCGTTAAACCATTTCACTGTGCCGGTTGCCATGTCGATTCCTTGTGCATCGGGTTGATTTGGGCTGCATTTGCCGGCGCGGGCCCGCGCCGGTTCGTGCCACTCCCATTTGACTTTACGCCTCTTTGCGCGACGCCGCTTCGACTGCGTTGCCGCCGTCGCGGCAGCCGTGCCGCAAGCCGCGTGCCGGGCACCACGGGTGGGCGCGTGGTCGATGCCGTCGGCTGCAATCAGATAAGATGATTGGTATCGGCAGTCCATCCTTGGCCGCGCTGGTTCAGCCCAATGTTTCACGACCGCGCGGCCTGTCGTTTTCCCACTTACAGGAACCCCAGCATGGCCATTCCGAGCTATACCGACACCCAACTCCTGATCAACGGCGAGTGGTGCGACGCCGCAAGCGGCAAGACCCTCGACGTCCTCAATCCCGCGACCGGCCAGCCGATCGGCAAAGTGGCCCATGCCGGGATTGCCGATCTTGACCGGGCGCTGGCCGCCGCGCAACGTGGCTTCGAAGCCTGGCGCAAGGTGCCGGCCAACGAGCGCGCCGCGATCATGCGCAAGGCCGCCGGGCTGGTGCGCACGCGCGCCGCCGACATCGCCCGTCTGATGACGCTGGAACAGGGCAAGCCGCTGGGTGAGGCACGCGTCGAGGTGCTGTCCGCGGCGGACATCATCGAGTGGTTCGCGGACGAAGGCCGCCGTGTCTACGGCCGGGTCGTGCCGCCGCGCAACGTGTCGGTGCAGCAACTGGTGCTGAAGGAACCGATCGGCCCGGTCGCGGCTTTCACGCCGTGGAATTTCCCGGTCAACCAGGTGGTGCGCAAGCTGAGCGCGGCGCTGGCCTGCGGTTGCTCGTTCCTCGTCAAGGCGCCGGAGGAAACCCCGGCGTCGCCGGCGGCGCTGCTGCAGGCGTTCGTCGAAGCCGGCGTGCCGGCGGGTGTGGTCGGCCTCGTGTTCGGCGATCCGGCCGAGATTTCGAGCTATCTGATCCCGCATCCGGTGATCCGCAAGGTCACGTTCACCGGCTCGACGCCGGTCGGCAAGCAACTGGCCGCGCTGGCCGGCGCGCACATGAAACGCGCGACCATGGAACTGGGCGGTCACGCGCCGGTGATCGTGGCCGAAGACGCGGACGTGGCGCTGGCGGTCAAGGCCGCCGGCGGCGCGAAATTCCGCAACGCGGGCCAGGTCTGTATCTCGCCGACGCGCTTCCTGGTGCACAACAGCATCCGCGAGGAATTCGCCGCGGCGCTGGTCAAGCATGCTGAAAGCCTCAAGCTCGGCGACGGTCTGACGGAAGGCACCTCGATCGGGCCGCTCGCCAACGCGCGCCGTCTGACGGCCATGAGCAAGGTGCTCGACGACGCGCGCAAGACCGGCGCGACGGTAGCAACGGGCGGCGAGCGGATCGGCTCGGAAGGCAACTTCTTCGCGCCGACCGTGCTGACCAACGTGTCGCTCGAAGCGGACGTGTTCAACAACGAGCCGTTCGGCCCGATCGCCGCGATTCGCGGTTTCGACAAGCTCGAAGAAGCGATTGCCGAAGCCAATCGTCTGCCGTTCGGTCTCGCGGGTTATGCGTACACGAAGTCGTTCAGCAACGTGCACCTGCTGTCGCAGCAGATGGAAGTCGGCATGCTGTGGATCAACCAGCCGGCTACGCCCTGGCCGGAAATGCCGTTCGGCGGCGTGAAGGATTCCGGCTACGGCTCGGAAGGCGGTCCGGAAGCGATGGAAGCTTATCTGGTCACCAAGTCGGTCTCGGTGACGGCGGCTTAAGCGTTCGCTGTGGCCTGAGGTGGTTCGGGAGCGCGTGCTCCCGCTGCCTAGTTTGACTGTGACGGGTCCGCGAGGTATTGCTCGCGGACTTTTTTATTGTGACCGTGACGAACGTGACGACCGTGAACAACGACACCCTGCCCCGACTCATGCAACCCACGCTGACTGGCAAGACCCTCGAACTTCAGCCGCTTCAGCCGGAACACGAGCAAGGCCTGCTCGACGCCGCCGCGGATGGCCAATTGTGGAACATGACCGTGACCGTGGTGCCGGGTCCGCAGACCATGGGCGCATTTATCGCCGCCGCGCTGGAAAGCCGGGCGGGCGGCACGGTGATGCCGTTCGTGATCGTTAAGCGCGACACGGGCAAGCTTGTCGGCAGCACGCGGTTCTGGAAAATCGACCGGATCAACCGCAAGCTCGAAATCGGTCACACGTGGTTGAGTCAGTCGATGCAGCGGTCGGGCGTGAACACCGAGGCGAAGTATCTGCTGTTGAGCCATGCCTTCGAAGCGATGCAGTGCATGCGCGTGCAACTCACCACCGACGAATCCAACGAGAAATCGCGCGCGGCGATTCTGGGTATCGGCGCGAAACTGGAAGGCATCGTCCGGCACGAACGCATCATGCCGGATGGACGCAAACGCAATTCGGCGCGCTTTAGCATCATCGACGATGAATGGGCTGAGGTGAAGGCGATGCTGGAGCGGAAGATGGCGCGCTGAGCGAGCCGCCGCCCGCCCCACGCTCAAACATGCACGTCGCGCGGCTCATTCAACGGCGCGGGCGGCGCCTGCCCTGCATCCACCCCCTCGCCTGACGTCGCATTGCGCGCGTGATGCCGATGCACCCACAGCGCCGTCAGGATCGGCACCAGAATCGCCGTCACCAGACACGCGGTTGCGACCATCGCGGTCGCCGCCGGCACCAGCGGTTTGAAGCGCGGAATCATCTCGCCGATGATCGCCGGATTCGCCACCGCGGCGCCCGCCGTCGACGAGGCCGCGAGCCCCGCCGCGCCATTGCCTCCCGCAATCCAGCGATCCGCGAGAATCAGCGGAATGCCCGTCACGACGATCACTCCGAGTCCGAGCACGACACCCGGCAGCCCGCTCGTCACGATCACGTTTAGATCGATGCCGTTGCCGAGCGCGAAGCCGAAGAACGGAATCAGCGGATGCACGCAGCGCCCGAAGAACTCGCGCAACTCGCTATCCAGATTGCCCAGCACGAAGCCGATCAGAAACGGCAACACCGCGCCGACGAACAGCCGCGGCTCGAAGAACGCCACACCGGTCGCGCCCAGAATGATCATGCTCACGAGCGGCCCCGATTCGACCGACATCAGCACGAATGCGCCGGCCTCCTCTTTCGTGCCGTACTGCTGCATCACCGCCGCGTAGAGGCCGCCGTTGGTCATGTCCATCGACGTGGTGATCGCGAGCACCGAGAGGCCCGCGAACAGCCCCGCCTTGACGCCGTCGATCGGAATGAAGCGTGCGGCGATCAGCGTCGCGATCCACGCGACCAGCATCTTGGTGATGAGCAGCGTGCCCGACTTGCGCAGCACCACGCCGGTTGCCCGCAGGTCGATCGTCGCGCCCATGCAGAAGAACCACACCGCCAGAATCGGCACGGTGCCGCTGATCAGACCGTTGGTGAACGAGCCGAAATATTTCCCCGCGCCGGGCGCGAAGGTGTGGACACAGGCGCCGAGCAACAACGGCACCAGCATCAGGCCGCCTGGTACGCGGTCGATGGCCTTCTTGAGCTTCATGCCTCCTCCATGGACTTCGCGTCCCGTTGTCGGGTGAATCACCCGGGGTAAGGTCCCGTTCTTACGCCGGGCTCTCCCTTTCGGCGCAATATATCACCGAGATAGGAACGACGTTCCGATTCTGTTTGGTTTTCTGTTTATCGTTTACCCGCGCCTGCTTCGAAACGCTTGTCAGTGTTGATGTCGCGTCGCAATATTTTCGGACCGATGTTCCGAAATACGAATTTTGCGCTACAGTCGTGGCCAGAACGGCGTCCCGAACCCGACGCGGCCGGCGCCCCCAACCGAGCGGAGAAAGCGAATCATGGAAGTGAGACAGGCCATCAACAGCGAGTACGCGAAAACGCTCGACACCGAGGGGCTGCGCAAACAGTTTCTCGTCGATCAGGTGTTTGAGCGCGATGCGCTGAAGCTCACGTATAGCCACATCGACCGGATCATCGTCGGTGGGGTGTGGCCGGTGGCGCGCGCGGTCGAAGTGCCAAGCTCGCTCGGCAAGGCGATCGGCGTCAGCACGTTGCTGGAGCGGCGCGAACTCGGCGCGATCAACATCGGCGGCGACGGCTGGGTCGATGTGGACGGCCAGCGCCATACCGTGCGCAACGAAGAGGCTATCTATATCGGCAAGGGCGCGCAGGCCGTGGCGTTCGGCAGCGACGACGCCGCGCATCCCGCGAAGTTCTACGTGAACTGCGCGCCCGCGCATACGTCGTATCCGACCCGCACGATCACGCTCGCGCAAGCGTCGCCGCAAACGCTCGGCGATCCGGCCACGAGCAACCGTCGCACCATCTACAAGTTCATCGTGCCCGAGGTGCTGCCCACCTGCCAGTTGTCGATGGGCATGACGAAACTCGAACCGGGCAATCTGTGGAACACCATGCCGTGCCATACGCACGAGCGCCGCATGGAGGTGTATTTCTATTTCAACATCGCCGACGACGCCGCCGTCTTCCACATGATGGGCGAGCCGCACGAAACGCGGCACATTCTCGTGCATAACGAACAGGCGGTGATCTCGCCGAGCTGGTCGATTCATTCGGGCGTCGGCACGCGCGCGTACACCTTCATCTGGGGCATGGTCGGCGAAAACCAGGTGTTCGGCGACATGGACCATCTCGCGGTCCGCGAGCTGCGTTGATGGACCGCGGGGTCAGCGTGGTCGGCGCGGCTTATATCGCGCCTCCTTTGCACACGACATGGGCTTGAATACCGTGAACACTTTCGATCTCAGCGGCCGCGTCGCCATCGTCACCGGCAGCAACACCGGGCTCGGCGCCGGCATGGCGGTCGCGCTCGCCGCCGCGGGTTGCGACATCGTCGGCGTGAGCCGCGCCGGTCCGGGCGACACCGCCTCGCGCATCGCTGCCACTGGCCGGCGTTTCGCCGACGTGCGCGCCGATCTTGCGTCGATCGCGCCGGTCGACGACATCGTGCGCGCCGCGGTCGAGGCGTTCGGCCGGATCGACGTGCTGGTGAACAACGCGGGCATCATCCGCCGCGAGGACGCGCTCGAATTCAGCGTCGACGACTGGGACGCGGTGATGGACGTCAACCTGAAGAGCCTGTTCTTTCTGTCGCAGGCCGCGGCGCGGCAGTTCGTCAAACAGGGCGACGGCGGCAAGATCATCAACGTGGCGTCGATGCTGTCGTTTCAGGGCGGCATACGGGTCGCCTCGTACACGGCATCGAAAAGCGGCGTGCTCGGTCTCACGCGCCTGCTCGCCAACGAGTGGGCCGCGCAAGGCATCAACGTGAACGCGATCGCGCCCGGCTACATGGCGACCGCGAACACGGCGGCGCTGCGTGACGACGCGCAGCGCAACGACGAGATTCTCGGGCGCATTCCGGCGAACCGCTGGGGCACGCCGGAAGATCTCGCCGGGCCGGTGGTGTTTCTGGCATCGTCCGCTTCCGACTATGTGCACGGGCATACACTGGCGGTGGATGGTGGATGGCTCGCGCGTTAGGTTGTGGGTTGGATCGCGGATAATGAACATCGAGCCCGGTAGTACCGTATAGCGAGGAAACACGGAAATGGCAGCAATGAGCAAACAGCGCAAAGACGACGACGCCACGTCGTTGCAGGACGCGGACAACGCCGACTGCGGCGCCGGCGGCGAGCGCGGCGAATCGGCTTCGTCGGTCGGCCGCGTGTTCGCGATTCTCGGCGCGATCGGCGAGCGCGGACAGATCGGCATCAGCGAATTGTCGCAACGGCTCGGCATGTCGAAGACCACCGTGCATCGCGTGATCCAGACGCTGAAGGCGCTCGGCTATGTGACGCAGGAAGTCGAAACCGAACGCTACCGGCTGACCATCCGTCTGTTCGAACTCGGCGCGAAGGCGCTGGAAAGCGTCGACCTGGTACGCGAGGCCGACATCGAAATGCGCCGTATCGGCGCGGTGACGCGCGAAGCGGTCCACCTCGGCGCATTCGACGAAGACGCCATCATCTACATCCACAAGATCGACGCGGACTACGGCCTGCGCATGCAGTCGCGAATCGGCCGACGCAATCCGCTGCACAGCACGGCGATCGGCAAAGTGCTGCTGGCGTGGATGGACCCGGCCGACGCGCGCGAGGTGCTCTCGCATGTGGAGTTTCGCAAGTCGACGCAAAAAACGCTCGCGTCCGCCGACGCTGTGTTGAGCATTCTGCCGCGCGTGCGTGAACAGGGTTACGGCGAAGACAACGAGGAACAGGAAGAAGGTTTGCGCTGTCTCGCCGTGCCGGTGTTCGACCGCTTCGGGCGCGTAATCGCCGGACTGTCGGTTTCGTTTCCGACCATGCGCTGCGGCGCCGATACGAAGTCGCACTATGTCGCGCTGCTGAAGGAGTCGGGTCAGGCGATCTCCGCGCGGCTCGGCTATCGCGACGCGGCGGCTGTTGCGGCGGCTGTCTCTGCTGCTGAACGTCTCGCGGCAGAGCAAGGCTAGGCGAGCACCACGCCCCGCCTGCCGGCTCGGCGCTTCAACGCATTACCCGACGCGCATTACCCGACGGGTCGGCCGCTCATGGCAGCATGCGCTGCACAATCCGGTCCCTCAGCACGAAGCGATGAAACAGCGCTGCCGCCACATGCAGCGCGATCAGTGCGAACAGCACCCACGCCAGAACGCCATGAATATCGCCCATTGCGTGACCGGTGGGCGATCCTGTCTGCGCGATGGCGGGATAGGGCAGCAGACCCAGCAACCTGACCGACCAGCCGCGCGACGACGCATTGGCCCACCCCAGCACCGGCACGACCACCAGCGCGACGTAAAGCAGTCCGTGCGTGATATGCGAAACGACGCTGAGAACAGGCGATAACGCTGCGGGCGTCGGCCTGTGCGTGAAACGCCAGACAATTCTCAGCACCACGACGGCGATCAACGTCGCGCCCACACCGAGATGCCACGCAATCAGCCCGTCCGGCCGCGTGTCCTTGTGTATGTCCGGCATGGTCCAGCCGATCACGAACTGGGCGGCGATCAGCACGACCACCAGCCAATGAAAAAACTTCGCGACGGCGTCATAGGCCATCAGGTCGCGGCGTGAACTGGCTTCGTCGGATCGCATCATGATGATTACGTGGGTTGAGATTGGGTTGTCGTTCACGCGTGGGCGCCCTGTATTCGGCGTGCGCGCGCAGGCGATGCTACGGAGCAAAGCTTAAGAGAAGCTGATGTCAGGCGGATGTTGCCCGACTTGCGCGCGGCCCGACCATCCGGGCGAAGTACGTAAAACTCGCGAGCGCCGGCTGACGATGTTGCGCGGCGCCCTCAGTCTGCAACTGAATGTATCCGCTGCGCTAATCAGCAACGCAACACGATGCCGTATAGATAGCGGCTGTTCATACGTCGGACGCTTGACTCGCACCGACCTACGCGTTGCGCGACGACGCGGCTTTTTTCATCGTGCGTTCAATGGCTTGGCCGCCACCGTCGCCACGGCGCCGCGCTGGCCCGCCACCTTCAACCACCTCCCTCCCCTACGTCCGGCGTCGCCACGGCACGACGCGGCATCGACACGTCCTGTTACACACGAACACATCGGTAATGACGCCGCTCAGTAGAGTTCGGTCACACGGAACAACGGAGCAACGTCATGAAAAGAATCCTCGCGCTGGTCATTCTCGCCGTCACGCTCGGCAGTGCTTTAGGCGGTTGCATCGTGGTGCCCGGCGGCGGCTATCACGATCACTATTATCACGATCATTACTAGGTCTCGCTTGCGCCAGGCCCTTCACACTCAATCTTAGAAACCGAGAATAAAACATGAGCAATTCACGAAGCCGCTGGTGGTCGTTGGCGATCGTTGCAGGGTTGGGAATCGGCGCGTCGTCGGTGGCGTTCGCGCACGTCGACGTGGGCGTGAACATCGGCATTCCGGGCGCGGTGTATGCGCCGCAACCGGTGTATGTCGCGCCGCCTCCGCCGCCGGTGTACGCCCCCGCTCCGCCGGTCGTCGTGGTGGCGCCGGGCTGGTATGGCGAGCGCTATTACGACGGCCACCGTTACTGGCAACGTCGCGAGTGGGAAGAGCGTCATCACGACGAACGCGAATGGCATGACGCTCGCGGTCCGCACGGCGACTGGCACGGACGCGACGGCCGCGATGACCATGATCATGGACACGGCGGCGACTGGCACGGCAACGGTGACCACTGATGCACGAGCCTGGCAGCGTCGCTGACGAGGCCGGACCGCGCAACCCATCGCGCCACACCGATCAAAGGAGCGACGCTTTGCTACGCACCGAACCACGACGCGTCACCGCGCAGATCGACGACAAGGTCGTCTCCGCCGAATACAGCGAACAGACCGGGCAATTATGTGTGCGTCAGGATGGTGCGCTGCTGCGCGAGTGGTTTCCACCGCATTCGTGGATGGCGATTGCTTCGGTGGCCGGCGCGCGGCATTGGGGCACGCGTCCAACGGATGACGATCTGATCGCGCTACTGCGCAACGAGATGACGTTGATGCGGACGCCTTGATATTGAGCTTGATCGTGAGTCAAGCGGATTGCAGATTGCACAATGCGCGCCGCGGCGAATTCGTCGCCGTGGCGCGCATGTCATGCGATTGCGATTGCGCTTAGCGAGCGTTGCGGATCGGCGGCGAATACGAAGTCACCGTCGTGTCGTTGGCGTAACCGGCTTGCCACGTACCACGGCTTCCCGAACCATAACCGCTGTTGGCGGCCTGAGTGGCATTCTGCTGATCGGCAGGCGACGCCTGCACCGACTGCGTGTCTTGCGCCGCCGGTTGCATGGACGACTCGGCGAATGAGGCTACCGGCACGGCAAGCACCACGGCGATAGCAACGGCTTGAATGAGCGACTTCATGAAACCACCTCCAGAATTTGTCTCCGCATTTATTTCTAAACGCGCCATGAATCTGGCTATCACTGCAGCCATATACAGAGTCTAGGTGGCTGGTGGTAGCGGATAAATCCGCTAATCCTGAATACACTGTTGCTTTGCGCACGACAATGAAAATGACGGCGCTTCAAACCGCGCAAAGCACCGCGCAAAGCACCGCGCAGCGTGCCCTGCCCGCTCCTTGCTACGCCACGGCGACCCCCACATAATTTTCAGCCATCGCGGTCGCTGCCGCGCGTGAAGTCGTCACATACTCCAGTTCCGCCACCTGCAACTGCTGCTCGAACGGCGAAGCGCCTTCGATGCGGTGCATCATGCTCGTCATCCAGTACGAGAAATGCTCGGCGCGCCAGATGCGCTTGAGCGCCGTTTCGCTGTAAGCGTCGAGCAGATCCGACCGATTTTCCGTGTAGAACGCGCTCAATGCGCGCGTCAAGACACGCACGTCGGCAACGGCGAGATTCATCCCCTTCGCGCCGGTGGGCGGCACGATGTGCGCCGCGTCGCCGGCGAGAAAAAGGCGGCCGTGCTGCATCGTCGTGGAAACAAAGCTGCGCATGCCGACAATGTTCTTCTGAAAGATCTTGCCGTCGACGATTTGCTGTCCGTCGTGCGAATCGACGCGCGCATGCAGCTCGGCCCAGATTCGATCGTCGGACCAGTTGTCGACGGAATCCTTGGGATCGCATTGGAAGTACATCCGCTGCACATTCGGCGAACGCGTGCTAACCAACGCGAAGCCCCGCTCGTGACGCGCGTAGATCAATTCCTCCGACGACGGCACGCCTTCGCACAGAATGCCGAACCACCCAAACGGATAGACGCGCTCGAAGTCCTGCCGCAGCGCCTGCGGAATCGCCGCGCGCGACACGCCTTGCGAGCCATCGCAGCCGATCACGAAATCGCACTGCAGATCGTGCGTTTCGCCTTCATGGTGGTAGCGGATCGACGGCGAGTCGGTCTCGATGCCGTGAATCGACACATTCGACACGCCGAAGCGCGGCGCGCCGTCCGCGGCCACGCGCGCCGCGACCAGATCCTTGATGACTTCGTGCTGCGCGTACACCGTGATCGAATGGCCGGTGAGTCCGGTCAGATCGATGCGCCGGCGCTTGCCTTCGAAAGCCAGTTCGAAACCGTGATGCAACGCGCCTTCAGCTTGCATGCGCGCGCCGACGCCGGCTTCGGTCAGCAGGTCCATGGTGCCCTGTTCGAGCACGCCGGCGCGGATGGTGGATTCGATCTGTTCGCGTGAGCGCGATTCGAGCACGACGGAATCGATGCCGCGCAAATGAAGCAGATGGGAAAGCAGCAGGCCTGCGGGCCCGGCGCCGATGATGCCAACTTGAGTGCGCATGAGTTGTCTCCTGTCGACCGGAGTGGGCGCTTTAGCGCCTCCCCCGGTCCCATGCAAGGTATGTGCGGGACGTGGTGTTTAACTGGCGCTCAGTGTGGCGATCACGGCCTGTATCGCGCAACGCGATATGGCGGATAGGAGATATCTAGATTTGAGATAACGGTGAGGCGTCAGCTCGTGGCGCTAGTGGATCGAAAAGCGCGCTAACGCTGTCCAGACGGAGCTTGTGGCTCATTCGCCGGATAACCGTTGTGGGTTTGCTGCGTTCGGTCGGCTTAAGGTAAACCCCGACGCGTTTTACTACGCGAGAAACAGGCGATAGACGGGGTTTTGGGTCTCTTCCCAGTTCGGATAACCGAGCGTGGCGAGAAACTGGTCGAACGTGGGGTTCTCGCTTTCGGGCACCTGAATGCCGACCAGGATCGAGCTGTAGTCCGCGCCCTGGTTGCGGTAATGGAACAGGCTGATATTCCAGTTCGGCGCCATCGACGACAGGAATTTCATCAGCGCACCCGGCCGTTCGGGAAACTCGAAACGGAACAGACGTTCGCTATGCGCGAGTGGCGAGCGGCCGCCGACCATGTAGCGGATGTGCTGCTTCGAGAGTTCATCGAAGGTTAGATCGACCGTCGCGAAGCCGTGCGCCTCGAATGCGCCCGCGATCTGCGCCGATTCGCTGCGATTGCGGATCTGCACACCCACGAAGATATGCGCGGAATTCGCATCCGCAATCCGGTAGTTGAATTCGGTGACGCTGCGCGTGCCGAGCAGTTCGCAGAAGCGTCGGAAGCTGCCACGCTCTTCGGGGATCGTCACAGCAAATACCGCTTCGCGTGCTTCACCGACCTCGGCGCGCTCGGCGACAAAACGCATGCGGTCGAAGTTCATGTTCGCACCGGACGTGATCGCGATCAGCGTCTGATTCTCGATGCCTTCGCGCTCGGCGTATTGTTTCGCACCGGCCACAGAGAGCGCGCCAGCAGGTTCGAGCACGCTGCGCGTGTCCTGGAACACGTCCTTGATCGCGGCACAGAGCGCGTCGGTGTTCACGATCAATACGTCGTCGAGATATTCGCTGCACAGGCGGAAGGTTTCTTCACCTACCAGCTTCACTGCGGTGCCATCCGAGAACAGACCCACCTCGCTCAACGTAACGCGTTCACCCGCTTTCAGCGAGACGGCCATCGCGCACGAATCGTCCGTCTGCACGCCGATCACCTTGATCTCCGGGCGCACCGATTTCACGTACGCCGCGACACCCGCCGCAAGTCCACCGCCGCCGATCGGCACGAAGATCGCGTGGATCGGGCCCTGGTGCTGGCTGAGAATTTCCATCGCGACCGTGCCCTGTCCGGCGATCACATACGGATCGTCGAACGGATGCACGAAGGTCAATCCACGCTCTTCCTGCAACTTCACCGCGTGGCCATAGGCGTCGCTGTACGACTCGCCGAACTGCACGATCTCGACGGTCGGCCCGCCATGCGAGCGCACTGCATCGACCTTCAGTTGCGGCGTGGTCACCGGCACGACGATGATCGCCTTCACGCCCATGCGCGCCGCCGACAGCGCCACGCCCTGCGCATGATTACCCGCCGATGCGGTAATCACCCCACGCTCCAGCGCTTCGGCTGGAATGTGCGCCATCTTGTTGTACGCGCCGCGCACCTTGAACGAGAACACCGGCTGGTTGTCCTCGCGCTTCAGATAGACCGGATTGCGCAGACGCGCCGACAGATTCGGCGCGTGTTCGAGTTCGGTCTCGCGGGCCACGTCATAAACGCGCGCGGTCAGGGTTTTCTTCAGATAGTCGTGACGAAGCGCGACGCTTTCAGCGGCTTCGGCCACCTGGGTGAGTTCGTGTGACGGCAAGGCAAGCTCCTGTGCGGCAATAACGAATCAGCGGGAAATGCACCAGGAGGCAGGCAAGCGGACATAAAAAAACCCGCCTCGTGGGGCGGGTTAGTTTGTCACTGCAGACCGACGTGCGCTAACCCACCATTCGATGAATGATGCTAATAATCAGCGCAATACGGATGTCGAGGCAGTTCATGTGGGTGATCTTCGTTGACCTGGCACGCTTTGTCAATCCCTCGTCACGACGCTCGACGGTCTGCGTCGAGCGTCGCGGCGATCAATCGCGCACGCCGCTCCGCTTCTTGAACGAGCTGAGAATGCGTTGTTCGAGCGCGTTGTAGTCGCGGCCGAAATGATGATCGCCCGAGGTGCGAATCACCTCGACGCCGGTCTTGCCGAGCGCCGGACACAACGTGTCCTTCTCGTCTTCGCCATAGAAGCATTGCATCAGCGAAGGCGGTACGTGAGCCAGCTCCGGCTGCACCTTCAACGCCTTGTCGCTCGCCGGCATGCCGAGCCAGCCGCCCACGCGAATCTGGAAATCGGCGTCCGGCGCGAAGCCGAGCAACGCGATCAGCGACACCTTCGACTTCAGCGTATCGGGCAAGCGGTTATAGGCGAACGGCATCACGTCCGCACCGAACGAATAGCCGACCAGCGCGATGTGCTGCGCGTGCCAGCGCACGCCATAGGTTTGCATGATGCGCGCGAGGTCGCGGCTGGTTTGCGCGGGCGACTTCTCGCTCCAGAAGTAACGCAGGCTGTCCATGCCGACCACCGACACGCCGTCCTTCTGCAACGCCAGCGCGATGGTCTTGTCGAGATCGCGCCAGCCGCCGTCGCCGGAAATCACGATCGCCATCAGGCCGTTCGGATGCGCCGCCGGCAACTCGATCAGCGGCAGATCGGAGACGTCGTCATCGCTGGTCGGCAGCACTTGCAGATGCGGCGTGAGCAGCGCGACGAGGCGCGCGCGATCGGCCGTCCCCGTAGTCGCTTTTTCGACGAAGCCCGGCACCTTGTCGCGAATCACCGTGGGGTCCGGTGGGCACGGCTGGAAGCGTGCGTCGAGCGTAGGTTCGGCATCCACGGAAACAGCGCCGGCGATCGTATTCGACGGCGCCTGTTCGAGCACATGCATCGCGAGCGTCGCGCCCTGCCCCGTACCGGCAGCGATCGGCGCGAAATAACGGGCCGATTGCGATTGCCGCTCGAGCTGATGGCTCAGCGACTCCGCGTCGCCCACCAGCTTGTGGCAGGTCTCTTTCGTCGCGGCCAGATTCGCCGCATAGCGCGCGGTATCCACGCCGACGGTCAACGCGCCGGCCCTGGCGAGCGCCTCGGCGCTCTGCTGATCCGCCGCGCTCCAGCCGCTCGCCTGCGAATACAGCACGACGAAGCCGCGCAATGGACCCGTGGGTTGCGTCACCGTCACGTCGCCGAAACGGCCGCCCGGCACGGTCGTGGTTGCCGCATGCGCGAACGCGCTGCCGGTTACGAGGCTCGCCGCAACGGCGAGCCGGAAAAACGATTGCAAGGTCATGAACGCCGGCCTCCTGCCAGCAATGACAGATCCGCGAGCGTGAAGAACACGCCCACCGAACCCGACGCCGCGAGATAGCGCGGCTCCCAATGCGGCTGGAACTTGCTCTTGAAAGCTCGCAGACCGCGGAAGTTATAGAAGCGGCCGCCGAAGCGCCACACGATGCCGGCAAACCGGTGCCAGCGCGACGCGAGCGGCGTCGGCTGCATGCCGGAAAGCGGCGCGATGCCCAGACTCAGCGAGCGGAAACCCGCCTGCTTCAGATGCAACGCGAGTTGCGTGAACAGATATTCCATCGCATACGACGACGCGCTTTCCACGTGACGCATCACGCCGACCGTCGCCTCGGTGTTCATATCGGTCGTCATGAAGGTCACGAAGGCGGCCGGCTCGCCGTTCTGGCGCACCAGCATCACCGATTGCGCGGCGAGGTATTCGTCGGTGAACGCGGCCACCGAGAAGCTTTTCTCGCGCGCGTCGCGGCTGTCGAGCCAACCGTCGGAAATCTCGCGCAGTGTCTCGAGCGACGCCGGCACGTTGGCCTGATCGATCACTTCGACGCTGAAGCCGTCGCGCTCGCCGCGCTTCAACGCATAGCGAAGATGCGCGCGATGCGAGCCCTTCAGATCGAAATCGTCGAGCACCACGTGGGCTTCCTCGCCGAGTTTCATCAGCGTGAGGCCGGCGTCGAGATACAGCGGCAACGCATTGGCGCGCACCTGATAAAACGCCGCGCGGCCGCCGTGCGTATGCGCGAGCGCGACGAACTTGCTGATCAGGCCCGCCCACTCTTCGCGCGGTCCCACGGGATCGTGCAGCGCGGCCCACGTACGGCCGTATTTCGCGTACATCAGGAAGGCTTCGCGCGACTCGGAAAATAGAAAGCTCTTGTCGCCCATCAGCGCGAGACCGGCGTCGCTGCGCTCCTGCGCGCGCACAATGCGCGCCGCGTCGTGCAGATCTTCCGGCGCCGGTTTGACGAAGCGGCCGGCGGCCGGGCGCAACAACTGCCAGAACGCGAAGATCGCCGCGAACAGACTCGCGGCCAGCGTCGCGCGCAGCGCGCGCGGCGCGCGTTCGTCGAAGGCGAATTGCCACCAGAGATCGCGTGTGTACGGCACGTCGCGGAAGGCGAACAGCATGACCCACACGGCCAGCATCAACACCATCGCGATCGACACCAGCCAGCCCGACGTAAAGCGTTCGGCGAACAGCGACGAATGGCGGTTGAAACGCCGCCGCGTGGACAGCAGCAACGCGATCAGCGTGCCGAGCACGCCCGCTTCGACGAACGCGAGGCCCTTGGTCAGCGACAGCCCGAGGCTCAGCACGGCCAGCAGCAGCGTCATCCACCAGGCGGCGTCCAGACGCCGCAGCAATCCGCGTGCGACGAACAGCAGCAGCACGCCGAGCACGCTGCACAGCATCTGCGAACTTTCGAGGACCCACAGCGGCAGCACGTCGCGCAGAATCAGGATGCGTTGCCAGAACGCCGGCGTCGCGCTGGAAATCACCAGCATGCCGCCGACCAGAAACGTGACGAGGCTCAGAAACAGCGGCGCGAGTTTCGACACGCCCGCCGCATGCCGCAACGGCAGACGGCTTTTTAGCGCGCGGCCTTCGAAGCCCGCGAGCAAGGCCGCCGACACGATCAGCGGCACGCCGAAGTAAATCGCACGATAGGCCAGCAGCGCGGCGACCATCTGATGCGTCTGCACGCTGCCGTTCAGCGCGAACACCATGGCCGCTTCGAACACGCCGACGCCGCCGGGCGTGTGGCCAATCATGCCGAGCAGCATGGCTGCGGCGTAAATCGTGACGAAGCTCACAAAGCTCACGTCCGCATGCGGCAGCAGCGCCCACAGCGCGAGGCCCGCGGCCACCACGTCGAGCACGGCCAACGCGATTTGCGCGAGCAGATCGCGGCGCGCCGGAATATCGAACGACAACCACTGCCAGCGCGTGCGCACCGGCCGGGTTTCACGGCGGCACGCGGCGGCTGCCAGTGCGAGCGCGATCAGCAGCGCTGCGCCGATCCAGCGCAGCGTGAACGGCGCGAGATGCAGCATCGGCGCGAGCGTGTCGGCCGCGCCTACCATGCCGAGCGCCGTCATCAACACGAGCGCGAGCGCCAGCGAGACGCTCGTGAACACCGTCATACGACCGATCTGCGCCGGCGTGACACCCGTCACGCCATAGACGCGCGCGCGCACCGCGCCGCCCGTCAGCGCGCCGAAACCGGTGGCGTTGCCGAGTGCGGAACCTGCGGTGGCGCCGACCCACAACGCCACGCGCGGCACCGCGGTGCCGAGGTAGCGCAAGCCGACCGCGTCGCGGCCGACCAGTGCGACATAGCTGAGCGCGGTTGCGCCGAGCGCGGCGCACCACTCGCTGCCCGTCAGATGACGCAACTGACGCATCACCGACCGGTAGTCGACCGCTTGCGACAGATGTTGCAAGACGACCAGCAGCAGCCCGCAAATGACGAGCGCGAGCACGGGCGAGAGCAGGCCCCGACTGCCGAGCGTCTTCGATGCACGGATCAGCAGCGCGCCGAGCCGGTCGAATTTCTTGTTATATCGGTGGAACATGGTCAATGCGGGCCTTGCGTGGAGCAGTCGCGACGACGGATCGTCGGTCGCGGCGTCGCCTTACTCTGGCGATTACAAATGGATAACGGCACCGAACTGAAAAGGTTGACAGCGTCAGCCTGTTCGCAGGGATTTAACCTGGGTCGCGGATCGAAATGAGGGGCGCTCATGACCGGCCGGGTCAGCCGAATAAGGACGCGGCGGCCAGAACGGTCGATCTTGCCGAATGCTGGTGGAGGCTGACGAACACCCTGCGGCCGAAAGGGGCTGAAGTTTAAACGCTAATCGGCACGACGAGCCGAAAGATTCAATCTTCATGCGGGCCGCATGAAGATTGAATCCCCATTAATCCTCGACGCGCGGCATCAAGATTCGCGCGTCGCGTGCCGTAATCGAGATCAAGGGCGGCGTGCAATGCACTGCATGCACCGGGTGAACTACGGCACTAGAGGGAGAACGATGATGGCGGAACAGGATTGGGTGATGGCGGGGATTTATCTGGTCGGGCTGGTGTCGATGGCGCTGCTGATGAGCGCGCTATCCGCGCGCGCCACCAGGGAGCGCCCAACGGTATCGACGGTGCGGGCGCAGACCCGTCACGACTGAGGTAACGCGCAACCGGTGCGCGGCCGCGCGGCGCTTCGACGCTTTTGAAAGCGTGGCGCCCTGCGCGGTTGACGTTAGCGCGTTTCGCGCTCCCCGCTCTGTTGTCCTGCGGTACGACGCGTGACGCTGGCCTGACTGGCTGCGGCGTTACTGCAGCCTTATTGCAGCTTTACTGCGGACGGCGATGCGCTTCGGCCATGATCGCGCAGGTTTGCAGATGGATGTTCAGCGCCTGCAGCGCCAAAGCGCGCAGCTTGCCGAGCCAGTTGTTGCGGGTGGTTGCAGTTGCAGTAGCACGGGCGGCGGCGGTATTGGAAGCGGTGTTCATGGTGGATTCCTGTATAGGGTTTATACCTAGGCAATAACCCGATTATAGTCCTCTCGTGCCGCACCGCAACAAATATCAATAATAGTCGCGCGCCTTCTGGCGTCGATGCCACGCGGTAATGGCAAATCTCAAAAAGGGTCGCAAACAAGGTCGCCCGGTGTTAACAAACCGCACCGTACAGGTGCAATAATGACCCCTTTGCCTGCGACCGTCCGCCGCAGCATTGCCCCATGACCGTCGTTCAGAAAGCCATGATCGCGCCTCTCATCGTCGCTTGTGCGATGTTCATGGAGAGCGTCGACGCGAACGTGATCGTCACCGCGCTGCCGGCCATGGCGCGCGACTTCGGGCGCGATCCGGTCACCCTGAAAATCGCCGTGACGAGCTACGTGCTGGGCCTCGGCGTGTTTATCCCCGTGTGCGGGTGGCTGGCCGACCGGTTCGGCGCGCGCACCATCTTTCGCACGGCGATCGGCATTTTCGTGACCGGCTCGCTGCTGTGCGCGGCGTCGAATTCGCTGGCCACCTTCACGCTCGCGCGCTTCGTGCAAGGCGTAGGCGGCGCGATGATGGTGCCGGTCGGGCGCATCATCATTTTTCGCGTGGTTCACAAAGCCGACTTTATTCGCGCGATGAACTATCTGAGCGTGCCCGCCCTGCTCGGCCCCGCCGCCGGCCCGCTGCTCGGCGGCTTCATCACCACGTATCTGCACTGGCGGCTGATTTTCTTCATCAACGTGCCGATCGGCATGCTCGGCATTTATCTGACCAACCGGCATATCGCCAACACGCGTGAACCGGACCCGGGCCCACTCGACTGGATCGGTTTCCTGCTGTCGGCGGCGGGCGCGGTGTTGCTGCTGCTCGGGCTTTCGCTGGTGGGCGGCGAGCTGATATCGAATCAGAACGCGTTCGGCATGTGCGCGAGCGGCGCCGTGCTGCTGCTCGGCTACATCGCCTACGCGCAACGCGTCGAGCATCCGCTGCTGGATCTGCGCTTTTTCAAGGTGCCGACGTTTCAGGCGAGTGTGCTGGGCGGCTCGCTGTTTCGCATCGGCCTCGGCGCGCTGCCGTTTCTGTTGCCGCTGATGCTGCAGGAAGGCCACGGCATGAGCGCGTTCGAATCCGGGTTGATTACTTGCGCGTCCGCATTCGGCGGCATGTTCATGCGGGTGATCGCGTCGAACGTGCTGCACCGGTTCGGCTTCCGTTCGGTGCTGGTGGTCAACGCCGTGTTGTCGGGCATCTCGATCGCGGCCTGCGGCCTGTTTTTCCCCGGCACGCCGGCCTGGCTCATCTGGGTCGTGGTGCTGCTCGGCGGCTTCTTCCCGGCCTTGCAGTTCACGAGTCTGAATTCGCTGACCTACGCCGAAATCGCCAGCCGCGACGTGGGCCGCGCGACGAGCCTCGGCAGCGTCGTGCAGCAGATGTCGCTCGGTCTCGGCGTGACGATAGGCGGCATCGTGCTGCAGATTTCGCGCGCGCTGAACGGGCATCCGAGCATCATGTGGTCGGATTTCTGGCCGGCGTTTCTGGTGGTGGGGCTGTGCTCGCTCGCGTCGATTCCGGTCACGCTGCGCATGCCGCATCGCGCGGGTGAGGAAATCGCGCGCGGCGGGCGTGGGTGAACTTCAGTCATCCCGCCGCCCACGCCGCGAGCGTATCGCCGAAGCCGCCGCGTGCGCGGGCGACCGCGCGCGCACTGGTGATCACGCGCGGCGCGGCGCTCCACGCAATGCGCGCGCCGGTCGCGATCAAGCGGTCGACCAGCGCGACGTCTTCACTGCAGGTCAGCGGTGGAAAGCCGCCCGCGCGACGATACGCGTCGGCGGACACGCCCAGGTTCGCGCCGTGAATATGCCGATGACCATCGGCATCCACATACGTCTTGCGAAAATACTCGCGCACGCTGAGCGGATGCGAGGTCCAGTCGTCGACGGCAATCGAGCCGCACACGGCATCCGCATCCAGCGAGAGTTGCGCGACCAGCCAGCCCGCCGACACGCGGCTGTCGGCGTCGGTGAAAGCGAGCCAGCGGGCGCCGTCGGCGAGTAAAAAATCCGCGCCCGTCGCGCGCGCAATGCCGACGTTGCGCGCCTTCAGTGTCAAGGTCTCGACGCCGTACGCGCGCGCGATGGCGCCGCTGAAGTCGTCGCAGGCATCGAGCACGACCACGATGCGCACGGTTTCGCCCACCAGGTCCTCATGCCGCGACGCGCCGAGCAAGGCCGCGAGGCAAGGCGCCAGCAACGCCTCTTCGTTATGCGCCGGAACGATCACGCCGATCATAGGAGCCCCTCGCGTTGCGCCACCGAACGTGCGTCGCGCGACCAGACGTCGATCAGCAGATCGGCTTCGTCGTGATGCGCTAGACGCGTCAGGCCGCAACGCGCATCGAACAACGCATGCGCGGTGTCGGCGGATTCGAGCGCTTCGGCGAAGGGCCGGCGCCAGTGACAGGCGAGCAGCGTGCCGTCCGGCGTGAGCGACGCGGCGATGCATCCGGCGAGCGCGTCGAGCTCGGCCGCGTGCAGGTAATAGGCGAATTCGCTGATCACGATCAGATCGAAGGGGCCGGCCTCGACGGGCCAATCGCGCGGCACGGTGCGTCGTTCGATACGGACTTGCGATGCGCCGGCCATGCGTTCGCCGGCGAGTTGCACGGCGCGTTCGTGGAGATCGGCTGCGAGTAATGCGTCGCAGCGTTTGGCCAGTTCGAAGGTCAGTTCGCCGTTCGCGCAGCCGGGTTCGAATGCGTTGCGGTAGCGCGGACGCGGTAATAGCGCGAGGGTGAGCGAGCGTTTGCGGCTTTCGTACCAGCCTTCGCGCAGGTTCCAGGGGTCGTCGCTGCGGCGGTAGAGGTTGTCGAAATAGGTTGTTGGTGAGGATGATGGCGAGGTCGATGTCGTGTCAGCGGGCCGGTCCTCGGTGCGGGGCGTTAGAGCGTCCATGGCGCGGTTCCCGGATCGTGAGGGGCGACGTTGGCGCTCGTGTTCGAGTTGGCGTTCGAGTTGGCCGTGGCGTTTGAATGGGAGTTCGCGTGCGCATCGGTGCCCGCATTGTTATGCGTGGCCGTCATCAGCGCGCCGAGCGCGGCAAGATCGCGCTCCGCGTGGCTTTGCCGCAAAAACACCGGCAAATCCGCCAGCGCACGCGCAAAACGTGCGTCACGGCACAACGGACCCGCGCCAAGCGCGCGGGTCGCGTGATGCATGACTTCAGTCGCCGCCGCCTCCACGACGAGGCGTGCGCGCAGCGCCACGCGTTGCGCGTCGGCGAGCGGGTTTGCGTCGATCCACGCAGCGGCTTCGCGCAGCACGGCAGCGGCCGATGCCAACGCAACGTCGATCGCGCCCAGATGCGCCAGACGATGCGCATCCGCCTGAGGCGACGACGTCTCGCGCACCCGTTCACCGATCCGCGCGGCGGCGCCGTACCAGCACGCGGCGATGCCTGCTCCGCCCTGCCAGAAACCTGGCCGGCGCACGTACGCGTGCGCCGTGCCGATCAGTGTCGCGGGGGTCTGCGCGAAGCGGACGTCAGCGCTAGCCGTGGCCTGCATGCCGACAGCCTGCCATTTCGACGAATCGATCGCGATCGTCGGATGATCCATCGCGACGGCCACGAGCACGGGTTCGTCGTCCAGCCACGCGGTCACGAGCGCATGGCTGACGACGGCCGCGCCCGAACACCAGGCCTTCGTGCCGGTGAGATGCACTTGCGTGTGTTGAGCGATCCGCTCCGCGAAACCCGGCAGCCCCACCTGATCTGCTTGCTCTGCTTGTCCCACTTGTCCCGCGTGTCCCGCTTGCCCGTCAACCCTTTGAGTATTTCCCACCCTCGCCACCACCCGGGCATCCGGCGGCTCCGCCGCCCACACTGCCCAACGACTTCCCGACGCCACAGCAGGACCGCCCAACTCCGCAAGAATCGCCAACGCATCCGTATGGCCTTCGAAGAGTTTGACAAGCCCGAGATCGCAGGCGGCCACCGCAGCCAACGCGCGCCACCGCGCCAAAGTCTGACCATGGCCTGGCAGTGGCACAAACGGCGCACGATCACAGCCGTATTCGACCAGCGCGCGCAACACATCACCGAGCGAAGCGGAATCGTGAGGATCGAAACGCGTGTTACGCAGAAAATCTTCCAACGCCGCGGAAGGCGCCACCATGGGCTGCGCACGCGCTGTCTCACGCGCGCGATGAGCCGTGTCAAACCTTTGCGGCGGCCGCGCGCTGACGCCGGCCGCACGATCTCGCGTATCGAGCATCGTGCCTCCCAGAAGCTGTCGATCAGGTGCCGGCGGAGTGTCAGGCGCCGCCGCGCATGAAGACGCTCAGCAAGCGTCGTGCCGCACGCATCACAGCCGCGCGGACAGGGTTTTGACAGAAGATAGTTTGGGCAGCACGTGCCCGAAGACGCTCGGTGATAAGCGAGGCACAGTCTGTTATCAGCGAGGAACGCTTCGCCATAAGTGAAGCACGCGCCACATTGAGAGAAGCCTAACCCGCAGCCCGGCCGCTACGCCGCGCCTCGACCTGCGCCAGCAGATCATCGAACAGCGCCAGTTCCACCGGCTTCACCAGATGCACATCGAACCCCGCTTCGCGCGTACGTTCACGATCGCTCGCATGACCGAAGCCGGTCATGGCCGCAAACATCGTATTCCCGAGTTCAGGCATGGCAAGCAGCCCGGCGATCGTCGCGAAGCCGTCCATTTTCGGCATCGCCAGATCGATCACCGCGAGGTGCGGCGCGAAACGCGGCGCGACGTCGAGCGCCTGCTGCCCTTCGTAGGCGATCCGCACCGTGTGGCCCTTGAGTTCGAGCAGCATGGCGAGACTGTCGGCCGAATCGCGATTGTCGTCGACCAGCAGAATACGCAGCGGCGCAACTTCACCGTCCGCCGCGTTCGGCGCATCGTCCGCCGCCGTGGACGGCGCGGCGGCCAGCGGCAGGCTCACCGTGAAGCTGCTGCCGCATCCCGCGCCTTCGCTAGTCGCGAGAATGCTGCCGCCATGCATCTCGACCAGCGATTTGCACAGCGTCAGGCCGATACCGAGGCCGCCCGCGCCCGCGGTCAGGCCGTCCTTCTCCTGCGCGAACAATTCGAAAATCCGGTCGAGCGAACGCACGGGAATCCCGCGTCCCTGGTCGCGCACTTCAAGCACCGCCATGCGATGCTCGATACGCCCCTGCACGTCGACACGGCTGCCCACCGGCGAGAATTTCGACGCGTTGTGCAGCAGGTTCTGCAGCACCTGCACGAGACGCGTCATGTCACCACGCACCACCACCGGATCGTGCGGCAAATGCACGACGACACGCTGTTCGTGCGCGTCGGTAAACGGCCGCGCCGCTTCGATGCCGCGCGCCACCACTTCGGCCAGATCGACATCGGTCACGCGCAACTCGACTTTGTCCGACATGATCCGGCCGACGTCGAGCAGATCGTCGACCAGTCGCGTGAGATGCGTGACCTGGCGGTCGATCAGATCGCGCGAACGCGCCAGCGTGGGACTCACGCCGGTCTCCAGTTGCATCACGCCGAGCGCGTTGCGCACCGGCGCGAGCGGATTGCGCAATTCATGCGCGAGGGTCGCGAGAAACGTGCGCATGCGGTCGCTCGAGCGCTCCAACTCTTCGCGTTGACGCCGTTCGGTCAGATCGCGCGTGACCTTGGCGAAGCCGCGCAAGCGCTTCGTCTCGTCGTACACGGCGGTAATGTTGACGTTGGCCCAGAAGGTCGTGCCGTCCTTGCGCACGCGCCAGCCTTCGTCCTCGACGTGACCGATCTGGCGGGCGATCGCCAGCTCGCGCGCGGGCTTACCCGCCGCGACATCCTCCGGCGGATAGAACGTCGAGAAATGCCGGCCGACAATGTCGTCGCGCGAATAGCCTTTGATGCGCGCCGCGCCGGCGTTCCAGCTGATCACATTGCCGTCCGGATCGAGCATGAAGATCGCGTAGTCCTTCACGCTATCCACCAGCAGCCGGAAACGCTCTTCGCTCTGCCGCAACGCTTCCAGATACTCGCGTTGCGCGGTCAGGTCGCGCGTGATCTTGGCGAAGCCCGTGACTTTGCCGTCCTGGTCGCGGATCGCCGTGATCACGACGTTCGACCAGAAGGTCGTGCCGTCCTTGCGCACGCGCCAGCCTTCGTCCTCGAAACGGCCGGTCAGCGACGCCTGCTGCAGTTCGTACGCGGGCCAGCCGCGTGCCACCGCTTCGGCGGTGTAGAAGCGCGAAAAGTGCTCGCCGATGATCTCCGCTTCCGTGTACCCCTTCAGCTTCTGCGCGCCGGCGCTCCAACTGACGATGTGGCCGGTCGCATCCAGCAGGAAGATCGCATAGTCTTCGATCGCCTGGACCAGCATGCCGTAATCGACGCCGGCGGGCGCGCGCTTCCGTGCCGGGAACGGGGCCCCGGCCGGTGCGGGTTCGTCATTGTCATCGGCGGGCGGGACGTCGAGCTGGTTCATTGCGGCAAGGAAGGGGAAGTGGGCAACCGTCCAAAAGCATACACCGGGAGGCGGCCGCCGCCGGGCTCATGGTTTCACCTGAGGCGCGTTCGACAGCATGAACGCCGTCGTGCCCAGGCCTCGCAATTGCTGGTCCTGTACGCACTCTCATTAAAACCAGGAGCATCAATTGAAACGAGCCTTCACCACCGTTGCCCTCGCCGCCGTCATGGCGCTCGCCAACACCGCCGTGCATGCCGAGGGCTGTACCAAGGGCGCCGTCGTGGGCGGCGTGGCCGGCCACGTGGCCGGCGACCATGGCGTAGCCGGTGCGGCGGCAGGCTGCGCGATCGGCCACCACGAAGCGAAGAAAAAGGACAAGGCGGCCAGCGCGGCCGCCGCCGCTAGCCAACCCGCGGGGAAATGAAACGACTTGACGCCTCGCCCCACGTCGTAGTCCGCAGGTAAAAAAGAGCCGGCAGGGACGTTTCGTTCCCTACCGGCTCTTTCAGATTGACTGCGCCGAAGCCGCCGAACGGCATGGCGCCATCGCGACGCTCAACCCACCGCGCCGAGCTTTTCCGCGAGCTTCGCGTCGTAACTGGAATGCACATGCATGCGCTTTTTTTCCGGGTACGCATACGAATACGCCTTGCGCAGCGCCAGCGACGCCTCGTGGAAACCGGACAGAATCAGCTTCTGCTTGTTCGGATAGTTGGCGATGTCGCCGGCCGCGAAAATACCGGGCCGCGAGCTTTCATAGTTCGACGTATCCACGTCGATGCGGCCGCCGTGAATCGACAGTCCCCACTGCGCGATCGGTCCGAGGTCGGCAACGAGTCCGTATAGCGCGACCAGATGCTCCGCCTCGAGTTGCGTCTCGCCGTCGAGGCCGCGCAACGTGATCGCCTTCAACGCATCGTCTTCAACGGTGAGCCCGGCGATCGCGCCGATGACGAAGTCCATCTCGCCTGCCTCGACCGCGCGCCGCATCAGCTCGACGCTCGAATCCGCCGCGCTGAAACCATTGCGCCGATGCACCAGCGTGACGTGCCGCGCGACCTTGCGCAGCGCTAGCACCCAGTCGAGCGCGGAATCGCCGCCGCCGGCTACGACGACATGCTTGTCAGCGAAATCGGCGAGGCGCGGCACGCTGTAGTGCACATGGCGCGATTCGAGCGGCACGGCTTCGGCGAGCGCGAGCTTCTGCGGCACGAATGCGCCGTTGCCCGCAGCGAGCAAAATCGCGGCGACATCGAACGCAAGGCCGCGCTCGGTGCGCACGGTCCAGCGTCCATCGGCGCGCTGCTCGACCGACTCGACGCGCTGCTCCAGATGAATCGGCACGTTGAACGGTTTGCATTGCGCCATCAGACGCTCCACCAACTCGCGTGCGGTGCACGACGGAATCGCGGGAATATCGTAGATCGGCTTGTCCGGATACAGCTCGATGCATTGACCGCCAACCTTGTCGAGACCGTCGACGATCTCGCAGGTGAGGCCGAGCACGCCCGCTTCGAAAGCGGCAAAAAGCCCCACGGGGCCGGCGCCGACGATCAGGACGTCGGTGCGGATGGGCGGCGTGGGTTGGTCGGCGGCGGAAGTCATGCGGTCTCTCTGTGGAAGGCGATGGCTCACCATACAGAATCGCCCGAAGCGCGGCAACGATGCCATTACGCGCGGTAAGGACGCTCGGCGCGGGGCGCTGCGCGTGGCCGACCTGTGTTATCGGGCGGCAACGCGGGCGGCAAAGCAGCCGCCCCGAAGGCCGCCAAAGTGGTTACCTTAAAATAGCCTGAATCGGTTATTTTACAAAGCCAATCGAGCGCCTAATCTTCACTCATCGCATCACCGCATGCGTCCAACCCGACTCAGGAGTGAACCATGGAACAACGCCTCGACTTCTACAAAGCCAACCCCGCCGCCGTCAAAGCCCTGCTCGGCGTCGAAGAACGCATCGGCAAATCGGCGCTCGAAAAACCGCTGGCCGAACTGGTGCGGCTGCGCGCGTCGCAGATCAACGGCTGCGCGTACTGCGTCGACATGCACGTGAGCGACGCCCGCAAGGGCGGCGAAACCGAACGCCGTCTCGCGACCGTGGTGGTATGGCGCGAAACGCCGTTCTTCACCGATCGCGAACGCGCCGCGCTCGAATGGACCGAAGCGGTGACGCTGGTGTCGCACGAGCATGTGCCCAACGCGGTGTGGGAAGCTGTGCGCCCGCACTTCAGTGACGAAGAACTGGTCGATCTGACGCTGCTGGTGTCCGCGATCAACGCGTGGAATCGCTTTGCGATCGCGTTCCGCAAGATGCCGGCTTGAGCCTCGTGCTGTAACGGACCGAGCGGCGCGCAAAGCGCTGCGCGGATCGTCAGGCGGGCAACGCGCTTTACGCCGTTTCGTGATTTACGCCGTTTGCATGGCTCGCGTGGGCCGCTCCGGTCGATCGCTCGCCACCTTGAACGCCGCGGTCAATTCGCTCAATTGCCGCGCCTGATCCGCGAGCGAATTCGCGGTCGCCGCGCTCTCCTCGACGAGCGCGGCGTTGTGCTGCGTGACCTCGTCCATCTGTGTGACGGCGAGGCTCACCTGCTGGATGCCGTCGCTCTGCTCTTTCGACGCCGCCGCGATCTCGCCGACGATCTTCGCCACCCGGCCAATCTCCGCTTCGATCTCCTGCATCGTCGCGCCCGCTTCGTTGACGAGGCCCGCGCCGCTCTCCACGCGCGCCGTCGACTCCGCGATCAGCGCGCCGATTTCCTTCGCCGCCGCCGCGGAGCGTTGCGCGAGACTGCGCACCTCGCCGGCCACCACCGCGAAGCCACGCCCTTCCTCGCCGGCACGCGCCGCTTCGACGGCCGCGTTCAGCGCAAGAATATTGGTCTGAAACGCGATCCCTTCGATCGCGGTAATGATGCCGGTCATCTTCGACGAACCCGCGTGAATCACCCGCATCGTCTCGACCATGCTGCCGACCGAATCGCGCCCACGCGCGGCCATGGCCGACGCGCGCGAGGCCAGCTCGCTGGCGTGATACGCGTTCTGCGCATTCAACTGCACCGTCGACGTGAGCTGCTCCATCGCCGCCGCGGTCTGTTCGAGCGAAGCCGCCTGTTCCTCGGTGCGCTGCGACAGATCGAGATTGCCGGCGGCGATCTGTTGCGTGGACGACGCGATCGAATGCGAACCGGCCCGCACCGTGGTGACGGTCGCGCCGAGCTTGTCCTGCATCGACGCGACGCCGCGCAGCAGCGTGGCCATTTCGTCGTTCGAGCGGATCGTCACACGCGTGGTCAGCTCGCCGGCAGCGATCGCGTCGAACTGGCGCAGCGCGTCGTGCAGCGGCGCCATGATCGCGCGTCGCAACGTGCGCCAACTGATAACCGCGACCGTCAAGCCCACCAGAACGCTGGCGACGCATGCGACCAGCAGCGTATGAAACAGCGCCGCCGAGCGCTCGCTCGCGTCGCTCGCCTGCTGGTTCAGATAGTCCTCCAGCGCGCCCTGGCTCGTGTTCATTGCGGTGTAGAGGCCGATCAGATGCGCCGCGCGGCTTTCGTCCATCCAGCTCGCGTTGCCGCCGCGAATCGCCGCGATCAACTGGTCGATGCCGTCGTGTCGCACGGCGGTGCGTTTGGCGTCGAGGTCGTCGGTGAGGCGTTGCAATTCAGGCGTTTTCGGCAATTCGCGGAACGTGTTCCACCATTTGTCCGAATCGCCGAGCAGCATGCGCGCGCGGTCGAGTTGCGCGTTCAGTTGCGGCGAGTGCGGATTGCTCATCGCCCAGTCGAGTCCAAAGCGCGCCCGCGACATCGCCGTGCCCGACTTGCCGAGCGCCACCACCGACGCGAAATGCACCGTGTACGCGTCGTGCTGCGCTTCGTTGCTTTCGTTCATGCCGAGAATGCCGAGCGCGCCGGTCGCGATCAGCAGTGCGCCGAGAAACGCGATGGTGATCGCGATCCGCAGATTGATGGTCAGGTTTCGGGTCATGAGGGGTCTCGTCGCTTTAGCTTGTTTTTGTTCCATATGTGGAATATATAACCACATATGGAAAGTATAGCGAGCCGAATCAGGTCGAAAAAATAAAATTTGGCCGACGCGGCAAACGCGCAACACGGCAACGAACCCACGTCGCGTTGCCGGTCCGCCGCCCGCACGTTGAATAGATTTAATTTATAGAACTATAAGAAAACAACATTATTTTTATAGCCGACGGCTTCGTATAGTCGAGCCCAGTTCGAATGCGCCGCACGCTCGGCGCCCTCTCTTTCCGCTACTGGACCACGATGAAACTACTCAAGTTCGCCCCTCTCGCGATTGCCGGCGCGCTCTCCGGCGCCGCGCATGCGCAAAGCACCGTCACGCTGTATGGCCTGATTTCGGCGGGCGTCGGCTATGCGACGAACCAGGGCGGCAAGAACGCGTGGCAGGCGCTGTCGGGCACCAACCAGAATCCGCGCTGGGGCCTGAAAGGCGTGGAAGATCTGGGCGGCGGCACGAGCGCGATTTTCCAGCTGGAAAACGGCTTCAACGTGATGACCGGCACCGCGTCGCAAAACGGCCGCGAGTTCGGCCGCCAGGCGTTCGTGGGACTCGCCAGCAAACGCTACGGCACGCTGACTTTCGGCCGTCAGTACGACACAGTGCACGACTACGTCGGCCCGGTGATCATTGCGAGCAACGGCGTCAACATCGGCGATAACGACAACGGCTATAACGACATCCGTGTGCAGAACGCGGTGAAATACGTGACGCCCGACTATCGCGGCCTGAAAGCCACCGCCGAATACGGTTTCAGCAACGCCACCGGTTTCGCCAACAACAACGCCTACAGTTTCGGCGCCGGTTACGAGCACGGTCCGCTGAAATGGAGCGTGGTCTACGCGCAGTACAACAATCCGTACAGCGCCACCAACCAGGACGGCGCGATCTCGAACGACTACGCCTCGTCGCTGCTGATCTTCGCGAAAAGCGCGTTGCATCCGGCCGCCTTCGCGAGCAAACAGCGCATCTTCGGCACGGGCGGTTTCTACACGGTCGGTGCCGCGCAATTCGCCGCGCTGTTCACGGATGTCCGCTACGATTATCTCGACGGTTCGCATCTGCGTTTGCAGAACTACAACCTGAACGTGAACTATCACGTGACGCCCGCGTTCATTCTCGGCGCCGCGTACGCCTTCACCGACGGCAAATACGATGTGATCAACACGAGGCCCAAATGGCATCAGGTGAATCTGCAGGCCGATTACTTCCTGTCGAAACGCACCGACATCGCGCTGACGGTGATCGCGCAGCAGGCGGCGGGCGATGCACAACACGCGCAGATCTTTGCTTACGCGCAATCCACCGGCATCCGGCAGATGATTACCACGGTCGGCATGCGCCACGTGTTTTGACGCCAGAGCTGACCATGACGAAATGCTTTGATCCGGCCGCTTTGCTTGCACCGACCGATCCGATTGCGCCGATTGCTCCGATCGCTTCTGCACAGCCGCGCCGCAAGTTTTTGCGCACGGCGATGGGGCTGGCCGCGGGCGCGTCTTCGTGGCCGATGCTGGCGGGCGCGGCGACGACAATGACGGCGCAGACGGCACCTTCAAATCAAGGCGCCAATGCGGAGGCGGCCGCCGCCTCCTCCAGCGCCGCCATGGCGCAGGACAACGCGCGCCGCAGCGTGATCATCGACTGCGATCCGGGCCAGGACGACGCGATCGCGATCCTGTTCGCGCTCGGCGCCAGCGACCGGCTCGACCTACGCGCGATCACCACGGTGGCCGGCAACGTGCCGCTCGATCTGACCGAACGCAACGCGCGCATCGTCCGCGACTGGGCCGGGCGCACGCATTCGCTGCCGGTCTATGCCGGCTGCCCGCGGCCGCTCGCGCGCGAACTGATCACGGCCGCCAACGTCCACGGCAAGACCGGCCTCGACGGTGTGTCCTTGCACGAACCGCTGGCGCCGCTCGCGCCGCAACACGCGGTGGCGTTCCTGATCGAGACGCTGCGCGCGGCGGCGCCGCACAGCGTGACGCTCTGCGCGCTCGGCCCGCTGACCAACCTGGCCACGGCTTTGATCGAAGCGCCGGAGATCCGCAACGGCATTCGCGACATCGTGCTGATGGGCGGCGCGTTCTTCGAACGCGGCAACATCACGCCGGCCGCGGAATTCAACATCTATGTCGATCCGCAAGCCGCACAGGTGGTATTCGCGAGCGGCGTGCCGATCGTCGTGCTGCCGCGCGACGTCGCCGTGAAAGCGCCGATCACGCCCACGCGTATCGCGCCGATTCGCGCGCTCGGCAACCGTTGCGGGACGATGGCGGCCGACATCATGGCCGCGGAAGTCGCCTATCAGAAGGGCCGCCGCGGCGTCGAATCCGCGCCGATGTACGACCCGTGCGCGACCGGCTATCTGATCGACCCGTCGTTGTTCAAGGGACGCGAGGTCAACGTGATGATCGAGACCGTCGGCGAATGGACGCTCGGCGAAACCGTGGTGGACTGGAGCGGCCACAGCGGACGCAAGCCGAACGCGACATGGATCACCGAAGTCGACGCGGACGGTTTCTACGCCGCGCTGCGCTCACGGCTGGCGACGCTGCCCTGAGCGCAACCGCACGTCAATGCAGCCCCCACCCTCGCCCTCAAATATGCGCGACGATCCACTCGCGGCAAGCCCGCACGTGCGGGCCGCGATCGTCGCCGTCGAGCGAGATCAGGGCGATCGAGCGGGTCACGCGCGGTTTGTCGAGACGCAGCGCGACCAGTTCGGCATCGTGCAGATGCATCGTGTAGAGACTCGGCAGCACGGCAATCGCCAGACGGTTGCGCACCAGTTCGTACAGGGGCTCGGTGTATTCGACGCGATAGGCGACGTTGAGCTGCAAACCTTCCGCGCCGCCGGTGCGCTGCAACGCCTCGCTGACGCTGCCGCGTACGAACGCGGCGAGGTCGCGCCCCACCAGCTTCGCCCAAGCCAGGCTCTTCTTCTGCGCGAGCGGATCGTCGCGCCGCACCACTACGACGATCTGATCCTCGAACAGATCCTGATAGCGCAACACGGCGTCGCCGTCGCGTTCGGTGGCGGGCGCGTCGGGCTCATGAACGCCGACGCCGAAGTCGGCCGCACCCTGCCGCACCGCGTCGAGCAACGCGGTGTTCGGCATGTCGTTCAGCGTGAAGCGCAGCGACGGCTGTTGCGCGCGCAACGAAGCAAGCGCCGGCAGCAGACGCGCCGCGGCCGACGGAATCAGCCCGATACGCACCGTCTGCACGCGTTCGGCGAAGGTGCTCGCCATATCGTCGAAGGTGCCGCGCGCCTGGTTGAGCAGGCGTTCGGCGAGCGGCAGCACGCTGGCGCCCGCGTGCGTGAGCGTCAGCCGATGCGCGGAACGCGCGAACAGCGGCCCGCCGAGCAGGAACTCGATCTGCCGGATCGCCGCGGTCAGCGCCGGCTGCGTCAACGCGAGCGACTTCGCGGCCTGCGTGAAGCTGCGTGCATGCGCGAGCGTGACGAAGTACTGGATTTGTCGCAGCGTGAGCGCGGGCAGCAGGGACGAACGGTCGGTCATGGTGAGCGAAGCATCGACGCAATGCGCAGCAGTATAAATGGCACGATTACAGGATGAATCAATTGATCAATAACGAATCTTCAATGCCCGAAGCAGCGTCTGCCGCAGTACCGGCAGACAGCAGTTGGCTCGAGCGGCGTTTCGCGCTCAGCGAGCGCAAGACCAGCGTACGTATCGAAACCGTCGCCGGTATCACGTCGTTTCTCGCGGCCGCTTATCTGCTGGTGGTGATCCCTTCGCTGCTGGCAGCGGGCGGCATGGATCGCGGCGCCGCCACCACCGCGACGATTCTCGTGTTCGTGCTGAGTACGGTGCTGATGGCGCTGTATGCGAACCTGCCCTTTCTGGTTGGCCCAGGCATTGGCGGCTCGGTGATTCTTGGCGTCACGCTCGCGGGCGAGCATGTCGCGTGGCAAACGGGGCTCGGCATTGCGTGCGTGTCCGGTGTGCTGTTCCTGATCCTGACCGTCGTCGGCGCACGCAGTCTCGTGATGCGGTTGATTCCGGCGCAGATCAAGCTCGGGCTCGGTGCGTCGATCGGCTTGTTCATCGCGGTGCTCGGCTTCCGCAATGCGGGCATGGTGATCGCCAACGCGAAAACCAATGCGCTCGCGCTCGGCGATTTCTCGCGGCCGGGCACGCTGGTCGCGCTAATCGGACTCGGCGCAGCCGTGGTGCTGCAGGGCCGCCGCGTGCCCGGCGCGATTCTGTGGGCGATCCTGATCGCGGCCGGTGCAGGGGTGCCGCTCGGCGTCACGCATCTGCCCGCGTCGTTGCTCGCGTGGCCGCACAGCATCGCGCCGATCGCGTTCAAGGTCGACCTGGTCAGCGCGCTGAGCGTGGCGTCGATTCCGTATCTGTTCGTGTTCTTCGCCGCGGAGTTTTTCTCGACGCTCGGCACCACCCTCGCGGTCGGCGCCAAGGCCAATCTGCTCGACGAAAACGCCAATCTGCCCAACATCAACCGGCCGTTTCTGGTCGACTCGATCGCCGCGACGCTCGGGCCCGTGTTCGGTATTCCGGCGCTGACCGCGTTGGTGGAATCGGCGGCGGGGGTCGAAGCGGGCGGCCGCAGCGGCTTGTCGTCGCTCGCCGCTGCCGCGATGTTCGCGCTGATGCTGCTGTTCGTGCCGGTCGCGCTGGCGATTCCGAAAGAAGCGACCGCGCCGGCGCTGATCCTGATCGGCCTGTCGATGTTCAGCACGATCCGTCACGCGCATTTCGACGACTTCACCGACTCGCTGCCGGTGCTGTCGATGGTCCTGCTCACGCTGATGTCGAACAGTTTCGGCACCGGCATTGCGGGCGGCCTGCTCTGCTACGTGCTCGTCAAACTGCTCGCCGGACGGTTCCGCGAAGTGCCGTGGGGTCTGTATGTGCTGGCCGTACCGCTTGGCTATTACTTCTATACCGTGGTCAAACCGCACTAAGCTGCTTTGACGCCGCGCTGAAGCTGCGTTGAATCTGCGTTGAAGCTTCCCCGATCGCCACACGTTTTCTAGCCTTTGCATTCGCACTACACTCAGTTTTGCGCACTACCAAAAACCATACCGACATGAAAGAGACACTGGGCAACGTGCCCGCATCACGCCTCGGCATCACGCTCACCGACGCGCATCACGCGTTCTTCACCGCGCTGCCGAAGGTCGAGTTGCATTGCCATCTGCTGGGCGCGGTACGTCATGAGACTTTTATCGCGCTGGCCGAGAAAAGTCAGGCGCCGATCAGCCGCGCGGAAATCGACTCGTTCTATACGCGCGGCGAGAAACCGGTCGGCGTGCTGCGCGTGCTGCGCGCGCTGGACGACTACCTGCTCACGCAAGCCGACGACCTGCATCGCATCGCCTACGAATATCTCGCCGATGCCGCCGCGCATCAGGTGCGTCATAGCGAGTTTTTCTGGAATCCGACCGGCACGGTGCGCGTATCGAAGATTCCGTATGGGGACGCGCAAGCCGCGATCGTCACCGCGATTCGCGACGCCGCGCGCGACTTCGGTATCAACGCGCGGCTGATTCCGAGCATCGATCGCGAAGCCGATCCGGATGAAGCCGTTGCGCTGGTGGACTGGATGCGCGCGCATCGAGCCGAGGAAGTGGCGGGTCTGGGCATCGACTACCGCGAGAACGACCGGCCGCCCGAACTGTTCTGGAAAGCGTATCGCGACGCGCGCAACGCGGGCTTTAAAACCACCGCGCACGCAGGCGAATTCGGCATGCCGTGGCGCAATGTCGAGACCGCAGTGGATTTACTGCAATGCGACCGTATCGATCATGGGTACACGATCGTCGACAATCCGGAGCTGGCCGCGCGCTATGCGCAGCGCGGCATTGTCTTCACCGTCGTGCCGACCAATTCGTACTATCTGCGCACGCTCGCGCCGGACGTGTGGGCCGAACAGCATCCCATGCGGCGTATGCCGGGCCTCGGCCTGAAAATCCATCCGAACACCGACGATCCGACCTTGCACAAGGTGAATCCGAGCGAAGCGTGGCAGTTGATGTTCAGCCACTTCGGTTTCAGCATCGCAGAATTGCGTCAATTCATGCTGAACGGCATTGACGGCGCGTGGGTGGATGAAGCCACGCGCAACACGTGGCGCGCGGCGTGGGGGGCGGAGTTCGATAGTCTGGCGGCGGCTTTACCTGGCTGAGTGAGGCAAGGCAAGGCAAAGCAAAACAAAGCGCCGCCCGCCACGCCTCACTCCCCGATCCACGACCCGCGCAAATCGCTGTCGTGTAAAAGCTGCATCAGCGTGCCCGCCGGCCGGCTCAGCCGCCGGGCCGCCAGCGCGATAAATTCCACCGACGGCAACGCCGGCAGCGCCGCGGCATTCAACGGCGGCGCCAACCCGCGCGCGGCCAGATACTGCGGCCGCACCGTAATTCCCAGCCCGCCGCGCGCCGCTGCGATACAGCCCGAATGGCTGCTGCTCGTGCACACCAGTTGCCAGCTAAAACCCGCTTCGGCGAGCGCATCGAGCACGACCGCGCGCGTCACGCTCGGCTCGGCGACCAGAATCAGCGGCAGCGGCTGACTCAGATCGACCAGCGTCCCGGGACGCGCGAGCCATTCGAGCCGGCCCGTGAAAAGCGGCACGCCGCGGCGGTCGCCGAGCCGGCGCTTGCCCACCAGCAGATCGATCGACCCGGCCTCCAGCAATTCGTAAAGCTTGCCGGTCATGCCGATGGTGATTTCCAACTCGACATCCGGATGCGCGTCGCGAAACGCCGCCAGCACATTGGGCAGCGGCCCGAGCGCGACATCGTCGGATGAACCGAGCCGCACGCGCCCTTTCAGGCGTGGCGCGCGAAACTGCGATTCAGCCCGCGCGAGCGCCTGCAGGATCACGCTGGCGTGTGCGAGCATGGCTTCGCCGTCGGCAGTCATGGCCAGTGAATGGGTGTCGCGCACGAACAGACGGCGGCCCACGCTCTCTTCGAGCCGCCGGATGTGTTCGCTGACGCTCGACTGCGTCAGGTCGAGCCGCCGCCCCGCCTCGGTGAAGCTATGGCAGGCGGCGACCGTCGCGAATGTTTTGAGCCAGATGGGGTTGAGCATGGCGCATTGTCGCGCTGCTTATCGGCAATGTCGATAACAGTCAGCGTTCCTAGTGGGGTTCCCGATTGACGGGTATGTCAATATCATGACTGCACTCCCCCAATGAATGCCCCGAGTCCGGGCGTCTAGCCGCCCGCCTTGCCGCCCCGTAAAAATGAACAAGGATTCCGCTCAGACCGCGCTGCTGTGGATCGTCGCCGCCGGCTTTTTCATGCAGTCGCTCGACACGACCATCGTCAACACCGCGTTGCCGTCGATCGCGAACAGCCTGCACGTCGCGCCGCTCGCCATGCAGCCGATCATCATCGCCTACACGCTGACCATGGCGATGCTCACGCCCGCGTCCGGCTGGCTCGCCGACCGCTTCGGCACACGCCGCGTGTACTTCGTGGCGATCCTCATCTTCGTGCTCGGCTCGATCTGCTGCGCGAGCGCGCATACGCTCGGCCAGTTGGTGATCGCGCGGGTGCTGCAAGGCGTCGGCGGTTCGATGCTGTTGCCGATCGGCCGGCTCGCGGTGTTGCGCAGCGTGTCGGGCGAGCAGTACGTGTCGGCGCTGGCGTTCATTTCCGTCGCGGGTCAGTTGGGACCGATCGCCGGACCGACGCTCGGCGGCTGGTTCGTGCAGGACATGACGTGGCACTGGATCTTTCTGATCAATGTGCCGATCGGTGCCGTCGGCCTCTATGCGGTGCGGCGCTTTCTGCCGACGCATGGCGAGACCCAGGCGCCACCATTCGATTTCGTGGGTTGCGGGCTGCTGTCGCTGTGCATGATCGCGTTTTCGCTGTCGATCGAAGCGCCGTTCTCCACGCACCGGGCGGCTTGGGCTGCGGGGCTGTTCGTGCTCGCGGTCGTCAGCGCCCTCGCCTATATTCCGTACGCGCGGCGCCGCCGCAATCCGTTGTTCAAGCTGGCGCTGTTCAGCGAGCCGAATTTCAGCGTCGGTCTGATCGGCAATCTGGTGTGCCGTATCGGCTCCAGCGCCGTGCCGTTTCTCGTGCCCTTGCTGCTGCAATTGCAACTCGGCTATTCGCCGCTGCACTCCGGTCTGATGATGCTGCCCGCGGCGCTCGCCGGCACCGTCGCCAAACGCTGGATCGCGCCGCTGATCCGCCGCTACGGCTACGACACGTTTCTGTTGGTCAATACGCTGATCGTCGGTTCGTCGATCGTTGCGTTTGCATTGATCACGCGCGGCACGCCGCTCGCCATCGAGATCGCGATCCTCGCGGTGTTCGGCGCGGCCAACTCCATGCAGTTCGCGGCGATGAACAGCGTCACGCTCAAGGACCTCTCGCATGAAGATGCGGGCAGCGGCAACAGCCTGTTTTCGATGGTGCAGATGCTCGCGATCGGGCTGGGCGTGTCGATCGGCGGTGGGCTCGTGAATCTGTTTTCGGCGCAATGGGGCTCGGCGGCGCTCGGCTTCCGCTTCAGCTTCGCGTGCGTGGGCGTAATCACGCTGGTGTCCGCGTGGATCTTTCGTCAACTCGACGTCGCGCCGGCGCAACCCAAAGTGCGCGCGCCGGCAACGCACAGCGCGGGACGTTGAACGGCGGTATCCGCCATCAATCCGGCAGACGGATGCCGGAGAACCCGGCGCACGCTTCGATCAAGCGCTCCTGAACCGCGACGTCACCTACCGCCGGATGCGTCTCGCGCGGCTTCATGTGATAGAAGTACGCGCCGCTGACGGTGGCCGCCGGTTCATCGCTCGCCGCGAGCCACACCTGCGTGGTCGGCGCGGCGGCCAGATCGTCCGGCGCACCCGGCCCGCCCATTTTCGTCGCGACCCAGCCCGGCTCCAACGCATTCGACAACACCTGCGGCCAGCGGCGCGCCATCGTGAACGCCAGCAACGCATCGTGCAGCTTTGAATCCGAATACGCGGCCGTGCCTTGCCACGGCCGACGCTCCCACGCGAGATCGTCGAGACTCGCGTCGCCGCTGCGATGCAGGCCCGAGCTGAGATAGACGAGCCGCTGCGGCTTCTCGATCAGCGCGGTCAGCACATACGGCGCCAGCGTATTGACCGCGAACACATGCGGTAAACCGTCGACCGTGGCGATCCGGCGCGGCTCCTGATAACCAACCGCCGCGTTGTGGATGATCGCGTCGAAACGGCCCAGCCGGTTCACCTGCTCCGCGAGCGCCGCCGTTTCAGCCAGGCTCGACAGATCGCCGGCCAACGCGCACTCCGCTTGCGGCACGGCTTTCAGTGCTTCGTCCGCGCGCGCCGCGCTGCGGGCGTGCAAAACCACCTGGTGTCCGGCATCGACAAGCCGTCGCGCGGCCATTTGACCGAGGCCATCGGCGGAACCGGTAATAAATATTCTCGACATGACGCGTTCTCCGTTATTCCACTCGAATATGCCCTGTGCATGACGAGAATCGCATGCCTTCGTCGTTCGAGCGAGTTCACAAAGATTAACGCCCACCCCGCGATTGACGCGATAGCTTCGCTGTCATTCCAGTCATGACAAGACATCATTGATCGGCGTGGATGGGCGGCCTTTGCACTGGCCGTCGTGTGAATTCAAACAGATTTTCGCGTTAGCATGTCGTGCATTAATGCATAAGAAAGGAATAACAGATGCCATTTGACGAGCGCATGCTGAACGGCATGGGCGTGTTGACGGCGATCGTCGATTGCGGCAGTTTTGCGGCGGCGGGCGAAGCACTCGACATGTCGCAATCCGGAGTGAGCCGATCGGTCGCGCGGCTCGAAGCGCGGCTCGGAATCCGGCTGTTCGACCGCACCACGCGCTCGGTCACGCTGACCGACGAAGGCCGGCGGTTCTATGAACAGATCGTGCCGCTGCTGGGCGGCCTCGAAGAAGCGGCCTCGTCGGCAGCGCAAGGCGCGACGGCCGTGCGCGGGCGACTGCGCGTGAATATGGATCCGTTCTTTTCGCGGCTGGTGCTCGGGGCCCGGCTAGGCGGGTTTATCGACAGGCATCCCGATCTGCAGCTCGAGTTGATCACGCGCGATCAATTGGGCGATATGGTCAGCGACGGTTTCGATATCGCGATCCGTTTCGGCGCTCCGCCGGTGTCGTCGCTGATCGCGCGCAAGCTGCTGGATACGCGGATTCTGACGGTGGCCGCGCCGTCGTATCTGAAGAAACACGGGCATCCGGCCACACCCACGGATCTCGAGACCGGGCAGCATGTCTGCATCAAATTCCGTGATCCGCTCACGGGTTATCCGTTCGGTTGGGAGTTTCACCGCGGGCGCAAGAAGCTGATGCTGACGCCGCAAGGTCCGCTGACGGTCAACGACGTCGGCACCATGCATAGCGCGTGCGCGGCCGGCCAGGGCGTCGCGCAGATTCTGGCGCTCGGCGCGGAACCGCTGCTATCGAGCGGCAAGCTCGTCGAACTGTTTCCCGATTGGGGCGATGAGCTTTATCCGCTGTATGCGCTTTATCCTTCGCGGCATCATCCGCCGGCCAAGGTGCGGGCGTTCTTCGACTTCGTGGTGTCGCTGACGGGTGGTGCGGCGCGCGAGCCGGCGGGATGAGCTTTCAGGCGATCAGTCAGGAAATCGTATAGCGCGTCTGCGGCCCGGCGACATACACGCCGCGCGCCAGCATCAGGATCTGCTCGCGATGCAGATCGAAGGCCGCTAATACTGCCCGTTCGTCGGAACCGGCTTCGGGGCTCAGATTCGAAATCACCGAATCGTTGACCGCGAAGGCGATCTCGCGCGCGTTGTCGTATCCCCAGAAATTGACACAATGATGGCTCGCGTCATAGCTGCGACTCGGATTCGGGAAATTGAGTTTCATTTTGTGTTCCTCGGGCGGGTCGAACTTCCTCACGGTGCGCTTTCTACCGTCGACGGTCAAGGTTTTTGTCGGTCGTAGCGGCGGCTTTTTCAGCACCGTTTGATGCATCGCACCTCATACGGATACCGAATCAGTTCGCGCTGAAAATCCTGCGCTTGCACTGCGCGCCGATTGCGTGAGCGCTGCATGAAAATGGCGACTCCCCGCGCCGGGTCTGCGCCTTGCTGCATACAAGATGTTTTCCAACCGAGGAGAGAGCCATGAGTGCAACCCAGGAGCACGTCAACGACAAATCGGCCGACATCGAGCATCCGCAACCAGCTGTTCATAGCGACAACGAGAAGAGCAAGCTGCCCGAGCGCGGCGATCAGGATCGCGATCAGTCGCCCGCCGACCGTCCCGGAAAAAAACCCGGCGAGGGCGAGCCGTCAGTGAGTTGAAATATTTAGCATCAAGCTGCGGGCGGCTTTGCTGCATTTTGGCGGCAAAGCCGCATGAATTTTTCCCTAACACGCGCTTTCATAAGCCAAACATTTCTTCCTGATTTTTACCGATTATTTTTTCGCCGCAATGGACTATTTTTCTGCCTGCAACGCTGAGCGCGCCAGGCGAATCGGCTGCCGCCCCCTACTGAATAACAACGGCGACGTCCATCATGTCCATCTCATCAGGCTCCCTTCTTCCCACCGTCTCCGTCTGCCTACCCACCTGCCACCGCCCTGAACTGGTGGTGCAGTGCATCGATTCGTGCCTCGCGCAGAGCTACGACAATCTGGAAATCGTGATCGGCGACGATTCGAACGACGCACGCACCCAGCAGTTGATCGAGGCGCGTTATCGCGACGAACCGCGCGTGCGCTATACGCTGAACCGGCCGCCGCTTGGCCAGGCGCGCAATGTCGCAAGCCTGTTCGAGCGCGCGACGGGCGACAAGATCCTGCTGATTCACGACGACGACCTGCTCACCACGGACGGCGTCGAGAAACTCGTGTCGATATGGAAGCGGCATCCGCAACTCGACGCCGCGTTCGGCGATCAATACGAAGCCGATCACGCGGGCACGATCGACTTCGACGGTAGCCGGCAGTTGAATGTCGATTTCCGCCGGACCCGCGACGCCGAAGGCCTGCAGCCGTTGCCGGGCAGAACCGGTCTGATCCAGATGTTCCCGAACAACGGCTGGATGGCCGACGCGCAACTCGTGAAGCGCATCGGGTATTCGGATCAGTACGGCATGTGCTGCGACTTCGTGTTCGGCGCTCAGTTGTGCCTCGCGGCGCGCGAGGTGTTTTACCTGCACGACTATGTGTCGGTGTATCGCAAGACGGCGACGTCGATCTCGCATAGCACGCGCGGCACGGCAATCGCCGCGACGGTGAGCGCATATGCGTTCGTCAAGGCGCTGTCCTTGCCGGCCTCGCTGGAGCCGTCACGCAGGCTGGCGTTACGTCGTCTCGCGCCGATCGTGGTCTCCGTGCACGCGCGCAATCGCCAGGTGCGGGCGGGACTGAAGATCCTGTTCGGTCATCTGTTCGCCTACCGCTATGGGCTGACCAAGCGCTTTTACTACCATCTCGCGATGCTCGCGCGCGCGGGGTTCAGCGTGCGGCCACAGGCCGTCGCCGCGGCGGTCGCAGCGGTGGCGGCCGCGCCCGCCGTTGCCGCCGAACCGGTGGCCGCGGTGAAGGAGCTCGTTTCCGAACTGGTCGCGGACCGGTCCGAACCGGTGTGAGGTTGGGTGGCGGTCGTGGTGCCTGCTCGCGAGGACCGACCCGCGACGCACTGCGCTGCGTGATCGGTCCTCGCCGATGCTTCACGGCCGCGACGCTCAGGCGGTCAGCGCGTTTCCTGCTAAGCATCCTCTGCTTAGCAAACGCGTATTTGTTGCTTGGTGGGGCATGCCGCGTTGATTACGATGAGCCCGAACCATCATCATCAGCCGAGGTCAGCCGCCATGTCCGACAGTGCCTGTTTCAAGCCGCGTGTGATCGAGCCGGTCGTCGTCAACCAGCCGGAAGGATTGGGGCTCGCCGTGGAGTTGTGGCTCGCGCACCCCGTCGATGGTATCGAGGGGCGAGCGCTGCAGATTCATTTGCGCAGTGACGCGAAGATGGCGCAGGCCGAGGCGCTGCGCGATCTGCTGCATGCATTGGGCACGGATATCGTGGTGGCCTGAGCACGCGGCTCGTCAAACTTCGTGCGTAGAAGCCTGTGACGCTTCAAGGCTCGTGCCGCAAATACCCCTCTTTCGACGGATCGCGCATGCGCAGCGAAACGATCCCGGCAATCGCGCACAACGCGGTGACGTACCAGAAGAAGGTCGTCTCGCTGCCGATCGATTTCAGCCACAGCGCCACATATTCCGCCGAACCGCCGAAGATCGCATTGGCCACCGCGTACGACAACCCGACGCCGAGCGCGCGCACTTCCGGCGGGAACATCTCGGCCTTGATCAGCCCGCTGATCGACGTATAGAAGCTGACGATCGCCAGCGCCACCACGACCAGGCCGAAGGCCGCGTACGGGCTCGTCACGTCTTTCAGCGCATGCAGCAGCGGCACCGTGCCGATGGTCGCGAAGAAGCCGAAGAACAGCATGGAACGACGCCGGCCGATCCGATCCGACAAGGCGCCGAACGCGGGCTGCATCAGCATGTAGACGAACAGCGCCGCGGTCATTACATTGCTGGCGGTCTTTGCGTGCATGCCGGCCGTGTTGACCAGGTACTTCTGCATGTACGTGGTGAACGTGTAGAAGATCAGCGAACCGCCGGCCGTGAAGCCGAGCACCGTCATGAATGCGCCCTTGTGCAGCCACAGGCCGCGCAACGTGCCGGCTTCCTTGCGCTGACGCGTGGCGGCGGTCGTGGTTTCCTCGAGCGATTTACGCAGATACAGCGCGACCAGCGCCGCCAGCGCGCCGATCACGAACGGCACGCGCCAGCCCCACGCCTTCAGCTCTTCAGTGGACAGCGTTTGTTGCAGGACCACCAGCACCAGCAGCGCGCACAACTGGCCGCCGATCAGCGTGACGTACTGGAACGACGCGAAGAAGCCGCGCCGGCCTTTCAGCGCGACCTCACTCATATAGGTCGCGCTGGTGCCGTATTCGCCCCCCACGGATAAGCCCTGGAACAGCCGCGCGACCAGCAGCAAAGCCGGTGCCAGCGCGCCGATCTGTGCATAGGTGGGCAGCACGGCGATTACCAGCGAGCCGCCGCACATCATGAACACCGAGATCATCATGGCGGTTTTTCGGCCGCGCTTGTCGGCGAGGCGGCCGAAGAACCAGCCGCCGATCGGCCGCATCAGGAAGCCCGCGGCGAACACACCCGCCGTGTTGAGCAACTGGGTGGTGGTGTTGCCGCTCGGAAAGAACGCCGGCGCGAAGTACAGCGCGCAGAACGAGTACACGTAAAAGTCGAACCACTCGACGAGATTGCCCGATGAAGCGCCAACGATCGCCAGGATGCGGCGACGCGTGTCGTGAGCCGAGGTCACGGTTTGATCAGTCAGGTCGGTCATGCTGTTGTCTTTCCTTGTCTGTAAGCGGAAGTGGCGGTCGTCGCGCCGCCTTCACAACGCGCGTGGCGAGGTGCTCATCGCGTGCGTGCGCGAATTTTACAGAAATGCAAGGATAAGATGGGGGTTTGTTAGGTGGGCGGAAGTGCCGCGTGCGGGGCGGCAGCAGCGTGGCGGCGCGTTATGCCTTATCTGCCTTCAATGCATACCAGTTCGGCCACTGCGCGTGGATGATTGCCTCGACCCGACCGACGCTACCGATCAGGTCTTCAACCGCTTTCACGGACGGCGGCGGCGCTGGCGATTCATAGATTTTCTCGTTACGCTGCCGCGCCGCGTATTCGATCTCCGAGCGGTCATCGAGATCCAACTCGGGTTTAGCGTGATCCAGCAACGTGCCGATGACTTTGATGCGATGACCGTCACCACCGCGAGGAGCCAGACCATGAACGTAGACAAAGCCAACGGCCAACGCATGCACCGCCTCATAAGCGTTGGCGTAACGAACGATAGGTGGATGCCTGTCGTCTTTGGAAGCCTGAAGAAACGATGCAGCATTGCGACGAAACTGCACAGCGTTCGCCGCGGAGAACGGCGTCTTACGGAGATAGCCGGCTTGGAGCATGCCGCTAAGTTTGTCAGTCGGTGGCAGTGGAAACATCGAGCATAATCTTCGGACCTTGATCGATCGACTCTAGCACAGGGTCCGAATAACGCTTCTGCTCCCACTCATTTTCCGGATAGACGCTGACGTGAATTTCCCGGCCAAGCGTTTCGCCGGCCGCGTCGAGTTCGCGCTGCACGCGACCGAGGCGGGCGTCGCCGATCACCATCACATCGATGTCGCTTGCCGGCCCCGCCATTCCGGCGGCCATCGACCCGAAGATAAACGCCGCGCTGATCTTGCCGCCGAGCACGGCTAACGCGCGCTCGATCGGCTCTTTCAATCCAAAGCTCTTCACGGCGATTTGCCGTAACTCGGGGTAAAGAGGATGCCGGGAGTTTGCCTGATACGACGCCCGGCCGCCCGTCTGCTGAAGGATCACGCCGCCGCCCAGCAGCTTCGCAACGAAGTCCTGGGTGGAACTCCGGCCCCCGCCACTCAACTCGAATAGCTCAGATAGCGAATAGGTGCGATCCGGGTTCAGAACGAGCGCGCCCAGGATGCGCTGCTGCTTGGGTGTGAGAAGAAAGTCTGCGAGCATGGAATACCTTTTTTCGGTACTTTGTTACCGGAAATCGGTAATTGGAGAGAAATACCGGAAACCGGTAAAATAGTACCGCTTTCCGGTATTTAGGACAAGCGCTCCTCGTCCCCTCGCCTCACCCAAAGAAAAAGCCAGCTTTCATTCAGGCTGGCTTTTTTCTTCTGCAACGCTCAGTGACAAACCATCACACCCGCACCGCCGGCGGCACATACCGGCACTCATAGCGCTTACGCACCGTGCCGTTTTCGTCGACGCTCTCCAGATAGACATCGAATTGCCACAGCCGCGCCATGTGCTTGAGCACTTCCTCGCTATCCCCCGACAGATGCCGGTTGTCGCTCATGAAGTGCCGCAGCGTCAAACTCCGGTCGCCGCGCGTATTGACCGCCCACACCTGAATATTCGGTTCCCGGTGATGCATGTCGTACTGCCGCGACAACGCCTGACGCACATACTGATAACCACTGTCGTCATGAATCGCCGAGACTTCGAGCGAATCGCGCATGTCGTCGTCGAGCACCGAGAACAGGCGCATTTCCCGGATCAGATGCGGCGACAGATACTGCGCGACGAAACTCTCGTCCTTGAAGTTGCGCATCGCGTAGTGCATGGCCGGCAGCCACGGACTGCCCGCCAGCTCCGGAAACCAGCGGCGGTCTTCTTCGGTGGGCGCTTCGCAGATCCGCCGAATGTCGCTCATCATCGAAAAACCGAGCGCGTACGGGTTGATGCCGCTGTAATACTGCTTCGTGACCGGCGGCTGGTAGACCACATTGCTGTGCGAATGGAGAAACTCCATCATGAAGCCGTCTTCCAGCTTGCCCTGCGCGTACATGGTGTTGAGCAACGTGTAGTGCCAGAACGTCGCCCAGCCTTCGTTCATCACCTGGGTCTGCCGCTGCGGGTAGAAATACTGGCCGACCTTGCGCACGATGCGGATCACTTCCCGCTCCCACGGCTCCAGCAGCGGCGCGTTTTTCTCCGCGAAATACAGCAGGTTTTCCTGCGGCTCGGGCGGATAGCGCTCCTCGATTTCCTCCGGCAACGGCGTATGCCGGGTCGGCAAGGTGCGCCACAGCTCATTGACCTGCGACTGCAGATACGCCTCGCGCTCGCGGCGCGCCGCGAATTCCTTTTCGAGCGACAGCTTCTGCGGACGCTTGTAACGATCCACGCCGTAATTCATCAACGCGTGGCACGAGTCGAGCAGCTCCTCGACCCGATCGAGCCCAAAACGCTCCTCGCACTCGGCGATGTAATTCTTCGCGTAGACGAGGTAGTCGATGATCGCGTGCGCATCCGTCCAGAGTTTGAACAGATAGTTGCCCTTGAAGAACGAGTTGTGCCCGTAGGCCGCATGCGCGATGACGAGCGCCTGCATCGTCATCGTGTTCTCTTCCATCAGATACGCGATGCAAGGGTTCGAATTGATGACGATCTCGTACGCCAGCCCCATCTGCCCGCGACGGTAGCTTTTTTCGGTGGAGAGAAAGTGTTTGCCGAACGACCAGTGACGGTAGTTCACCGGCATCCCGACGGACGCGTACGCGTCCATCATCTGTTCGGCGCTGATGAGTTCGAGCTGGATCGGATACACGTCGAGTTCATATTGCTCTGCAACACGGGCAATATGCGAGTCGTACTCTTCGATCAATTCGAAGGTCCAGTCGGACGGGCACGGCAGAGGCCGTCTATCGGCTACGTTCATACGGACTTCCCTTTGCCCCTCAGTGGGCGTTCCGGTGTGTCCCCGTGCTGCAGCGGTGTCGACTGCTCCGGCAGTGGCGGCCCCTGGCGGCTCCGCTGCTGCCTCGGCATGCCCCGACGGTTGCTGCTGCGGCACGCCTTTCCCGCGCGCCGGCTGATCGCCGCGCGCTTCGTTGTGCAGGCGCTTCGACGACTTCGACGTCATGACGACGCAACCTGCTTTTCAAACAGCTCACGAAACACCGGATAGATGTCAGCCGCGGTTTCGACCTTCTTCATCGCCATATGCGGCTGGCTTAACGCCAGTTGCGCATATTCGAGCCACAAATTCTGCTCTTCGGGCGTCACCTGAATATACGCAAAATAGCGCACCTTCTCCAGGATGTCATCCGAGAGTATCTTGCGGCACTTCGGCGAGTCGTCGGTCCAGTTGTCGCCGTCCGACGCCTGGGCGCCGTAAATATTCCATTCAGTCGGCGAGTAGCGCTCGTCCATGACCTTCTGCATCAACTCCAGCGCGCTCGACACCACGGTGCCGCCGCTTTCGGTCGAATGAAAGAAGGTGTCTTCGTCGACCTCTTCGGCGCGCGTGTGGTGGCGAATGAACACGACTTCAATCTTCTCGTAGTTCCGCTTGAGGAACAGATACAGCAGAATGAAAAAGCGCTTGGCGAGGTCCTTGCGCTGCTCGTCCATGGAACCGGACACATCCATCAGACAGAACATCACGGCCTGGCTGGACGGCGTGGGCTGCTTCACGCGATTCACATAGCGCAGATCGAACGGATCGATAAACGGAATCCGCCAGATGCGCCCGCGCAAATGGTGGATTTCCTCTTCGAGCAGTTTGATCTCGTCGCGACGATCGTCGGGGTCGGCCTTCATGACCTCCAGTTGCCGCTCCATCTCGTGCAACTGGTTGACGAGCGGCGCGCCGAGCGCGATGCGGCGGCCGAGCGCGCTGCGCAGCGAACGGACCACGTCGATATTGTTCGGCGTGCCTTCCGCGGCCCAGCCCGCGCGGATGCTTTTCCACGTCGGCACGGCCATCAGATGGGTTTTGACGAGTCGCGGCAGTTCGAGATCGTCGAAGAAATACTGCATGAATTCTTCGCGGCTCAGCTCGAACACGAAGTCGTCCTGCCCGTCGCCTTCGTTGCTGGCCTGATTGCCGCCGCCTCCACCGCCGCCGCCCTGCGGACGCTGGATCTTGTCGCCGCGAATGTAGTCGGCGTTACCCGGGTGCACCATCTCCCGCTTGCCGCCGGGACCGTGCCGGAACGACGGCTCCGCAATGTCCTTGCGCGGGATCGTGATGCTCTGGGTGTTCTGGATGTCTTTGATGCTGCGGTCGCGCACCGCTTCCGAAACGGCGCGACGAATGTAGTTCTTGACGCGACGCAAAAACCGCTCGCGATTCGCAATGCTCTTGTTTTTGCCAGCTAACCTGCGGTCGATAATTTGATGAAGCACGCCCGGTCTCCCTTGTCGGTCCAGGTTAGCGCTTTAGCGTTGACCTGGACCCCATGCAGAGCATGTCGATCGGTATCGGCGCCTGGCACCAATACCTTACCAAACAAACCCCGCACTAATTTCCGGTGCGCGAGACGCACGCTGCCTGATGCAACGCTATGTCCATGCAGCTTGCGCCTCGCAGGGTGCCCGCGCGGTCGGACCACGCGGGCGGCACGCGGTGCATTTCATGACGACTTGCGCACGCGCAGATACCAGTCACACAGCAAGCGCACCTGCTTCGGCGTATAGCCCTTCGTCACCATGCGATTGACGAAGTCTTCGTGCTTGCGTTGCTCTTCCGCCGAACCCTTGGCGTTGAACGAGATCACCGGCAACAGCTCTTCCGTGTTCGAGAACATCTTCTTTTCGATCACGACGCGCAGCTTCTCGTAGCTGATCCACGCGGGATTCTTCCCCGCATTCGCAGCACGCGCACGCAGCACGAAGTTCACGATCTCGTTGCGGAAGTCCTTCGGGTTGCTGATGCCCGCGGGTTTCTCGATCTTCTCCAGCTCGGCGTTCAACGCCGCGCGGTCGAAGCTCTCGCCGGTGTCGTGGTCGCGGAATTCCTGATCCTGAATCCAGAAGTCCGCGTACGTCACATAGCGATCGAAGATGTTCTGACCATACTCGGAATACGACTCCAGGTACGCGGTCTGAATCTCCTTGCCGATGAACTCGGCATAGCGTGACGCAAGCACGTCTTTGATGAACGACAGATACTTCTGTTCGGTTTCCGGCGGGAACTGCTCGCGTTCGATCTGCTGTTCGAGCACGTACATCAGATGCACCGGATTGGCCGCGACCTCGGTCGAGTCGAAGTTGAACACCCGCGACATGATCTTGAACGCGAAGCGGGTCGACACGCCGGTCATGCCTTCGTCCACGCCCGCGAAATCGCGGTACTCCTGGTACGATTTGGCCTTCGGATCGGTGTCCTTCAGGTTCTCGCCGTCATACACCTGCATCTTCGAGAACAGGCTCGAATTCTCCGGCTCCTGCAGGCGCGTGAGCACCGACATCTGCGCCATCATCTTCAGCGTGCCCGGTGCGCAGACCGCATTCGCCAGCGACGAATTGCGCAGCAGCTTCTCGTAGATCTTGACCTCTTCACCGTAGCGCAGGCAGTACGGCACCTTCACGACGAAGATCCGGTCGAGCAGTGCTTCGTTGTTGCGGTTGTTGCGGAACGCCTTCCATTCCGACTCGTTCGAGTGCGCGAGGATCACGCCGTCGAACGGAATCGCACCGAACCCTTCCGTGCCCTTGAAGTTGCCTTCCTGGGTGGCGGTCAGCAACGGGTGCAAGACCTTGATCGGCGCCTTGAACATTTCGACGAACTCGAGCAGCCCCTGATTGGCGAGACACAGGCCACCGGAGTAGCTGTACGCGTCCGCGTCGTCTTGTGCGTACTGTTCGAGCTTGCGGATGTCGACCTTGCCGACCAGCGACGAAATGTCCTGGTTGTTTTCGTCGCCCGGCTCGGTCTTGGCGATACCGATCTGGCGAAGGATCGACGGGTAGCGGCGCACCACCTTGAACTTGCGGATGTCGCCGTTGAATTCGTGCAGGCGTTTCACCGCCCACGGACTCAGAATGCTTTTCAGGTAGCGGCGTGGAATGCCGAACTGCTCTTCGAGGATCGGACCGTCCTCGTCGTAATCGAACAACCCGAGCGGCGATTCGTTCACGGGCGAACCCTTGATCGAATAAAAAGGCACGCGCTCCATGAGCTGCTTCAAACGCTCGGCTATCGACGATTTACCACCGCCGACCGGGCCCAATAGATACAGAATCTGTTTCTTTTCTTCGAGCCCTTGGGCCGAGTGCCGGAAGTACGCGACCACCTGCTCGATCACGTCCTCCATTCCGTAGAACTCACGGAACGCGGGGTATACCTTGATGACCTTGTTCGCGAAGATGCGCGAGGTGCGCGGATCGTTGCGAGTGTCAATCTGTTCCGGTTCCCCGATTGCCGTCAACATGCGTTCGCCAGCAGTGGCGTACGCGGCGGGATTGTCTTTGCAGAGCGCGAGATACTCCTCGAGCGAGAGTTCATCTTCTCGCGTTTTTTCGAAGCGGGTCGCGAAACTGCTGTAGATATCCATGCTACCTCCTCGCCGAAGTCTAGACCGATGTCGTGCGCGGCGCGCTATTCGGAAACGACATCGCTCGAATTCATCCTAAACCCTTTTAAATTTTTTTTCACGAACTACGTTGCGAAAATCGCGCCGCATTCGCCTCCCGACATTCCTCACTTGGAAACACACTTTCCACCACCTACAATCTTGCGCTCACATCGTAGCGATCGATGCGCACGCTTGCTGCCTGTTTTACGGCCTGATTCGCAACCTGGTTAGCAACCTGGTTAGCGACCTGGCCGTCAACGTTCACACTGCCCGGTTCGTGTCACGCCGCTCACCTGGCACTGCTGCTCAGTGCGCGTGCAACGTGCCATTGCGCCGCTCGTCCAGTTACATCGAACGATCTCACTGCGATATCAGACGCCCTGTCTGCACGCGCACACTTTGTTGCTGAAAGCGTGGACAGCATGCGCGTTTTCGACACGCCGCTCGAACCCTGTCCACCTCTCTGCCACAACGCGCGACATCGGCATTCCGTCTACAACGCACGCCGCCTGTTACATGTTCATTTGCCGTTCCGGTCGAAAGCGCGATTGAACGATACGTCGTGTCGTCAGCCTGTTCGTCACCATGCGGCCCATTTTGTTCCGCGCTTTCCTTGTTACATGACAAACGCGCCATGTGTCGTCGCGCGCGTCATGCATGTTTTGCGCGTGGTCCATTGCACGTTTCGTATTAACCGCGTCGGCAACAGGGTTAGCCGCTGATCTGCCTCGATGCCTCTATTACTGGATGACGGCGACGCGGCCAACGGCTTTCATAGGTGTATACGGCAAAGCCGCCGCGACAGATGCGACAAATGTGAAACGGCCACCCGTGGGCAGCCGTTTGTTTGAAGCGTGGTCATGAAGATGGGAAGGTGACGGGCGAATGTGACAAGCGCCGCTGCCTCATGAGCAACGATGGTGAAAGCTCGCCGCAACGAGCGGCAACCCGCTGCATGCTCAGGTCAGTTCAATCTCCACATCCCCGAGGCCGTCGATGTGACCGCGCACGCGCCCCGGTTCGGCCAGCTTGATACCGCCGACGTAGGAGCCGGTCGTGATGGTCCAGTCCGGCTCGATGGTGATGCCCATCGCTGCGCAGTGGTTGACGAACCAGACCAGCAGTTCGCGCGGATCGCCGGCCGGGTTGCCGGTGGCCTCCGGCAACAGCGAGTCGCCGTTGAAGCTCAGTGCCAGTTCAGGCGAAACGAAATCGAAGCCGCGCGCGAGTCCCGCATAGGCCACCGCGTGACCGGTGATCAACGCGCCGTTGTTCTGCGCGTCGGCCAGTTGCGCGAGCGGCGCGACATTCGGCCATTCCGCGAAGCGGCTATCGACGATCTCGATGGCGGGCAGCACGACGCCGACTTTCGAGAGCACTTCGTCGCGCGCGTAGGCGCGGCCGCGCGGTTCGATCGCCTCGGCGAAACGGAACGCGATCTCCAGTTCCACCAGCACGCGGAAAAACGCGCCATGCGCGGCCCGCGCCGGCGACGGCAGCACCAGCGAAGCCGGAATCGGCGCGCCCGCGCCGGGGCCGCCCGGCGCTCTCGCACCGATCTTCCAGGCGCCGGTCGAGTCGCCGAGGCCCGCGATGACCGCCTGCTGGATCGCATACGCGGTGGCCGCGTCGGGCGGCAGGCTGTCGGGTGCGGGCGCTTCGATCAGCCGATGCTGCCGGCGTGCTTCGACGAGGCGTTGCGCAAGATCGTATTGCGTCATGTCGGTCCTTTAGGGCTGGCGCGTTGAGCGGTTCGTTAAGCGGTTGACGGCGGCGTGCGGGTGGGTGGAGGCCGGGCGCTGCGGCGGCGACCGGCGCGCCTGCCGTTCGGGCAGACGATTCGCGGCGGCGTTACCGTCGCGGCGTGGCCGTGGCCGAGCCCGCCCGTCAATGTACCGGATCATGGCCTCCGCCAGGGTACAGGTTGCAGTCGGGTTGTCATCGCGTCGCAGTGGGATCGCCACCGGGTCGCCATCGGGTCGTGATCGGGTCGCCATCGCGAACCTGATTTGATGCGCCCATCATGAAAAAAACCGCGACTGCAGGTGCAATCGCGGTTTCTGGGTCAACGGGTGGCGATCATCCGCGACGCTGCGCTTCGATCTAACGCGCCGCCGGGAATGAATGTTGCAACGCTCGCCCCGGACCGAGTCGGATCAGAAGGTTTCCCAATCCTGGTCGCTGCCGGCGCTGGCCGTCGCCATCGCTTTGGCCGGCGCGCGCGCGGGTGCCGCGGCGGCCGCTTTGGGTGCTGTAGTGGCTTGCGGCACTGCATGCGCGGGCTGCTGGGCAACGGCTTGCGCGGCAGATTGTGACGTCGAGTGCGATGCCACCGACGAAGCCGCCGGACGCGACATCTTGCGCGCCACCGTCGAGCGCACCGGCGCACTCATCCGCTTCGGCGCGCTGACCGGCGCCTTGTAACCGCCTTCGTCGACCTGGAACACCGACACGGCGGTGCGCAGCTTGCCGGCCTGGTCTTCGAGCGACGACGCAGCCGCCGCCGCCTCTTCCACCAGCGCGGCATTCTGCTGCGTCACTTCGTCCATCTGCGTGACGGCGCGCGCCACCTGGTCGATGCCGCTGCTCTGCTCTTCCGACGCCGCGGCGATCTCGCCCATGATGTCGGTCACGCGCTGCACCGCGCCGATGATCTCGGTCATCGTGCGGCCCGCTTCGTCCACCAGCGCCGAGCCCGACTGCACGCGCTCGACCGAGGTGTCGATCAGCCCCTTGATTTCCTTCGCCGCCGCCGACGAGCGCTGCGCGAGGCTGCGCACTTCGCCGGCCACGACCGCGAAGCCGCGCCCTTCTTCACCGGCTCGCGCCGCTTCCACGGCCGCATTCAGGGCCAGGATGTTGGTCTGGAACGCGATCCCTTCGATGATCGAGATGATGTCGGCAATCTTCGCCGAGCTCTGATTGATGTCGCCCATCGTGCCGACCACCTGGCTGACCACCGCGCTGCCCTTGTTGGCGATCTCCGACGCGTTGGCGGCGAGCGAGCTCGCCTGGCGAGCGTTGTCGGCATTCTGTTTGACCGTGCCGGTCAGCTCTTCCATGCTCGACGCGGTTTCCTGCAGCGCCGAGGCCTGCTCTTCGGTGCGCGACGACAGGTCGATATTGCCGGCCGCGATCTGGCGAGTAGCGGTCGCGATCGATTCGCTGCCGCTCCTCACCGTACGCACCGTTTCGGTGAGGCTGCGCTGCATCTTCGCGATGCCTTCGAGCAACTGCCCCATTTCGTCACGCGACGTGACGATCACCGGGCGACGCAGATCGCCGCCGGCGATCGCGTCGAAATGACCGAGCGCTTCGCCGAGCGGCCGGCCGATCGCGCGGCTAAGCGTCAGGTACGAGAACGCGGCGGCGAGCACGCCGAGCAGCAACGCGCCGATGCTGACAAGACGGAACGTATCGAAGCTGCCTTGCGCGGAGTCGTAACCTTCCCGCGCCGACGTGAACTGATCCTTGCGCAGCGTGTCGTCTGCGTTGGCGAGGTCGTTGTACGAGGCTTGCAGACGCTGGGCGCCGCCGAGCACCTTCGCCTGGTCGTTGGCCGCGATGGTCGCCGAAAAGGCGTCCAGTTGCTGATGCAACGCGTCGCGTTTGGCGACCACGTCCTGCGCGAGACGGTCTTCGTTGGCGTCGCGCGGCAGGTCCAGATACTTTTTCCACCACATGTCGGACGTGGTGCGCATCACGCGCGCACGCTCCAGCGTCGACGCCGCGTCGGGCGTGCCGATCATGAACGCGGCGCGGTCCAGCGCGAGGCGTTCACGCGCCGCGAACAGCTCGGCGTTGCCGATATCGACGGCGCTCGGCATGGCGTTAGTGAAGGTGTCCTTGTAGGCGTCGTTCGAACGGCTCATGCCGATCAGACCGAAAACACCAATGGCAACCAGCAGCGCGGCGAGAAAAGCCATCGTAAGGCCAATCCGCGCCTTGATCGTGATGCCTTTGTTCAACATGCTTAATCCTGTACTTAGACGAAATGAGAGGCTGCGTACGCAGCGCGGGGTAGCGTGTGGCGTCTGCGTGCGGCGCTTTTTGGTGTGGCGCTCTAATAGTCCCGTTTACGGCATTCCGACTGCATACTTGAAGTATTTATATAGTATGAAGAAAGCAGATGAAAGGAATTGGAAGAAATTACAAGAAGCTGACAGTGGGCAGCTTGGCACGGTATGACGGAAGGGATGCAGAACAGCCTCAATGGCATGCTGTTGTGCAGAAATACGGCAGGTTTTGAGCGTGGGACGGTGTTTTATCCGAAACGCATCGCTGCAGATCGACAGCAACTAATTAGTTGTGACCGGCAATTCACTGTGACCGTGCGGTGAAGGTTGAGCGGCTGACGCCGCCCTCGCTCCGATCCCTCGGGCGGCGCTATCCGCCAACGCCAACGCCGGCTCAGCCTCAGGCCGCCAGATCGCGCCTGGCCGCACCCGCCCACGTCGTGGTGGATTCGCGCACGATCAACCGTGGCGACACCACACGCCGACGGCCCGGCGCGCGTGGATTGCCCGCCGAGGTCCCCGCAATGCGTTCGATCAGCGTCTGCGCGGCCATGTCGCCGAGCGCGCGCACCGACTGCCCGACCGTCGACAGCGCCGGGTAGGTGAAACGTCCCAGTTCGATATCGTCGAAGCCGATGATCGAGCAATCGCGCGGCACGCTGATATTGCGTTCCGCCGCGGCGCGCAGCGCGCCGATGCCCATCATGTCGTTACCGGCGAAAATCGCCGACGGCCGGACGGTATCGAACAGTTGCGCGGCCGCACGATGGCCGCCGGTGCCCGAAAAATCGCTTTCGACGATCGCATCGGGCGGAATCTCGATGCCCCGTTCCGTCATCGCGCGGATGAAGCCGTGTACCCGCATTGCGCTGACGGCCGTCTGCACCGGCCCGGTAATACAGCCGATCCGCACATGCCCCAGTTCCAGCAAATGACGGGTGGCCAGATACGCGCCCTTCTCATGGTCGATCTGCACCAGATCGGCGTTCAGGCCTTCGATATTGCGGTCCACGATCACCAGCGGCTCGTGCGAGTCGGCGAGCGTCTGCGCGAGCACGGCGTCGTCGCCGGCCGACGCGACGATCAGCCCGTCGATGCGCTTTTCCTGCAGCACGCGCAGATAGTTACGCTGCTTGGCCGGATCGTCGTCGGAATTGCAGAAGAACAGGCAGTAGCCGTTGCGCGAGCAACCGTCTTCGATACCGCGTGCCATTTCCGCGAAATACGGGTTCGTGCTGTTCGGCACCACCAGTCCGATCGTCGCCGTGGCGCGCGCCTTCAGCGAACGGGCCACAGCCGACGGAACATAGTGAAGCTGACGGATCGCGTGTTCGACCTTTGCGCGCACGTCGGCCGACACCGGGCGCGAGTTGTTCACCACGTGCGATACCGTCGTGAAAGACACGCCCGCCACAGCCGCTACATCCTTGATCGTCGCCATAACCTGTTGCTCTCCTGCCTGTAGTTCCCGCGGTCGTTCCCGCCGTCCACGCCGCCTGGCGGCCCACCGGACGTCCTCATCGAAGACCGACCTCACCCATGAAAACCGCTGCCTGACCGCTCATGACACATCAACTGGCCGGCTCACGCCGAGGCGTCAGCCCATCCGATTCACTGCAATTCACGCCCGCTTGCGGCGGCTGCGGTAGGTATCCAGCACCACCGCCACCACGATCACCGCGCCGGTGATCATCCGCTTGGTCGGCTCGTTCGCGCCGATCTGCGCGAGACCGGCCGCCAGCACCGAAATGATCAACACACCGAAAAAGGTGCTGATCACCGAGCCGCGCCCGCCCATCAAACTCGTCCCGCCGATCACCACCGCGGCGATCACCTGCAACTCCACGCCGACGCCCGCGTTCGGATCGGCCGCTTCCAGACGCGAAATCTGGAACAGCGCGGCGAGCCCCGCGAGCGCGCCCATCAGCGCGAACACGATGATCTTGTAGGGCCGCGGATTGACGCCCGCGAGCCGCACCGCTTCCTCATTGGTACCGATACCGACCAGATAGCGGCCGAACACCGTGCGCGTGAGCACCAGTTGCGCGACGATCATCACCGCCACCGCAATCAGGAAGGCCGGCGAAATGCCGAGCGCGATCGGATTCGACAGGAAATCGAACGCGTCGCCGATATAGGCGGTGCGCGAGTTCGTCATCTGATACGCCATGCCGCGCGCCGCTTCGAGCACCCCGAGCGACACGATGAACGACGGAATCCGCCAGCCCACCGTCACCGCGCCGGTGATCGTGCCGGTCAGCGCGGCCGCGGCCACGCCGAGCAACGCCGACGGAAACGGCCCCCAGCCCCACTTCAACGCGGCCACGCTCACCACCGACGCGCCCAGCGCCAGCACCGAGCCGACCGACAGATCGATCCCGGCGATGATCAGCACGAAGGTCATGCCCACCGACATCACCACCAGATCCGGAATCTGGTTGGCGATCGTGCTGAAGGTGTCGTACGTGAAGAAGTGCGAACTCAGTACGGAAAACAGCGCGATCATGGCCAGCAGCGCGCCGGCCAGACCCAGATAGTTCGACAAGCCCAGCCGCGTGCCGGCCGGTTTGCCGCTCGCGAGCGGCGCCGACGGATCGGCCGGCGGCGTTACGTTCGCGGCGCCTGGCTTGTCTCCCGGCTTGCCTGCCTGGCCGCCGCCCGGCTTGTCCGGCGACGCTTGATCGTTCATGAGCTACTCCCTGCCTGGTGGGTATCGGGGGCGTGCAGCAACGCTTCGCGGCTGCGGTAGCCGGCAAATGCCGCGGCCAGCAACGCATCCTGCGACCAGCTATCGCGCTCGAACACACCCGTCATGCTGCCTGCGGACATCACGCCGATCCGGTCGCAGATCAGCATCAGCTCACGCAGATCGCTCGACACCACGACGAGCGCGCGCCCTTCCCGCGCCAGCGCGCCCATCAAGCCATAAATATCGAACTTCGCGCCGACGTCGATGCCGCGCGTGGGTTCGTCGAATAACAGCACGCGGCAATCGCGCGCCAGCCAGCGGCCGATCACCACCTTCTGCTGATTACCGCCCGACAGCTCGCCGACAATCTGCGCCGGGCCCGAGCTGCGAATCCGCATCGCGTCGATCTGCTTCTGCGCGAGCGCGTTCTCGCGCTTCGCGTCGACCACGCCATGCCGCGCCACACTGCCGATGTTGCCGAGCGAAACATTGGCGGCGATCGGCTGCGGCAGTAGCAGGCCTTCGCCCTTGCGGTCTTCGGTGATCAGCGCGATCCCCGCGCGCACCGCGTCCGACGGCGAGTCGATCCGCACCGGCGTGGGCACGGCGCCCGGCGTTGCCGCCAGCGCCACGCTGCCGCTGTCCTTCTGATCGGCGCCGTAGATCAGCCGCATCAGCTCGGTGCGCCCCGCGCCGATCAGACCGCTGATGCCGAAAATCTCACCCGCGCGCACCTCGAACGACACGTCGCGCACCACCTTGCCGCGCGCGAGCCGGTCCACTCTCAGCAACGGCGCGCCGATGTTGCGCTCGCCCAGATCGATCCGCTCGCCGAGTTCGCGACCGACCATCCACGTGACGATCTGCTCGCTCGTGAGGTTGGCCATCGCGTCGACATGCACCAGCCGGCCGTCGCGCAACACCGCGATCTGTTCGGCGACCCGCGCCAGCTCTTCGAGCCGGTGCGAGATGTAGACCAGCGCCACGCCGCGCGCCTTGAGACGGTCGATCTGCTCGAACAGCAGGTCGACTTCGCGCGCGGTCAGCATCGCGGTCGGTTCGTCGAGGATCAGCACGCGGCAGTCGTCGATCAGATTGCGCGCGATCTCCACCATCTGCTGATGACCGATGCCGAGTTCGCCGACCAGCGCGTCCGGGTCGATCGCATCCAGCCCGACCTGCGCCATCGCCATGCGCGCGTCTTCACGCAGCTTGCGACGGTCGATCCAGCCGAAGCTGAACGCACCCACGCGCGGCAAGCGGTTCAGGAACAGGTTTTCGGCCACCGACAAGGTCGGCAGCAGATTCAACTCCTGCATCACCATGCGCACGCCGAGCCGCTCGGCGTCGGTGCGGCTCGACGGCGCGTAAGGCTCGCCGCCCAGGCGCATCGTGCCGGCGGTTGGATCCACGAGCCCGCCGATAATTTTGGACAGCGTACTCTTGCCCGCGCCGTTCTCGCCGGTCAGCGCCAATACCTCGCCGGCGCGCAGCGACAGCGAGACATCGGCGAGCACCGGTTCGGCATAGGTCTTGCCGATACCGCTGACGGACAGTACGGCAGGCAAGGCGTCGTGGTCGGTTGAATCCATTGCAATCCTGGTTCATGGCGGCCGGGTCGGCCTCACGCGTTTTCGCTCGCATGAAGCCGGCGCCGGCCGCCACGTGTCATGCCGGCCCAATGCGCGGAATGCGCGGGCGCCAACAGCCGCGCCCCCTCCCGCCACGCAGCCACCGTCATGACGCTTACCTCTGGAATTAACGGCGGCCCGGCAGGTTTCTTGAGCGTTTATTGAATAGACGCGAATTCACGCGTTGGTGCGATGCAGACTGCACGCAGCGGCGCCGGCGGCAATCCTTACCTGGTCACCAGATCGCACGGCGTTTCCACCACACCGGACAACTGCGATTGCTTCTTGTGCTCGCTGATTGCCTTCAGCGCGGTATCGATGCCGAACACGGCCTGCTTGGCAGCGTATTGATCCGCCGTGGCCAATACACGGCCGTCTTTCAGCATCGGCTTGATCGCGCCGATGTTGTCGTAGCCGACCACCAGCACCTTGCCCTGCTTGCCAGCCGCGCGCACTGCCGAGACAGCGCCGATTGCCATGTTGTCGTTACCGGCGAGCAGTGCCTTCAGGTTCGGATATTCATTGAGCATGGCCGACGCGACCGCGTTGCCCTTGTCGATTTCCCATTCACCCGATTGCACCGACACGACCTTCGCGCCGACCGTCTGCATCGCGTCCTTGAAGCCCGCGGTGCGCTGCTGCGCGTTGGTGGTGGTCGACACGCCTTCGATAATCCCCACCTCGTCGCCGGCCTTCAGCTTCTTCGCCAGGTAGTCGCCGACCTTCTGCGCGCCCTTGCGGTTATCCGGGCCGACGAACGGCACGTTCAGGTCCTTCGACTTGAGCACGTCCGGGTCGAGCCGGTTGTCGATGTTCACGACGATGATGCCCGCGTCGACCGCCTTCTTGACGACCGGCACCAGCGCTTTCGAATCAGCCGGCGCCAGCACGATCGCATCGACCTTCGAGACGATCATCTGCTCGACGATGCGGATCTGGTTGGCGGTATCGGTCTCGTCCTTGATGCCGTTGGTGATCAGGTCGAACTGGGAAGGATTGTGTTTCTGGTAGTCCTTCGCGCCGGTTTCCATGGTCAGGAAAAACTCGTTGGCGAGCGACTTCATCACCAGCGCGACCTTCGGCTTGTGCGGGGGCGCGCTCTGCGCGTACGCGGACGACAGCGGCAAGCCCGCGGTAGCGGTGACGAGGACGGCGGCCGTCAACAGGCGGCGGCGAATGCGTTGGTTCATGCACATCTCCAGGGTTGTCGGGCTCCAACAGGAGCCGTATTTTTAGCAATGCGCAAACGTTTGCGAGGCCCATTCTCAGCGCAGTCTTTCCGCAATGTCAACGATTCACGGTGTTGCAATGCACCGGCATGCCGCATGCGTAAGGGTGCGTTGCAGTCGATCGAATCGAACCGGCGCGCCGGATAGGCGTGCCGGCAGGCTGAGTGTGGCAAGGATCCCTCGCTCGGTCCGCGCGTAGTCGTTTTTGCCGCCGGCTGCAAGATCGACAGCCGGCGGGCCGCTTATGCTGGACTTTTATTGCGTGGGGTGCAAGCGGGGACAACGAGAGGCGCGCGTTACAGCCAGCCCGCTTTGCGAAACCGCCAGTACAGCACGCAGTCGACCGCGAACATCACGGCCAGACATAGCGGATAGCCGTATTTGTAGTGCAGTTCGGGAATGCTCTGAAAATTCATCCCGTAGATGCCGGCGATCATGGTCGGCACCGCGAACAGCGCCGCGAACGAGCCGAGCCGCTTGGTCACCTCGCTCTCGGCCAGCGAGATCATGCCGAGATTGACCTGCACGGCGGTGACCACCAGTTCGCGGCGGCCGTCGATAATCTTGACGATCCGTTCGAGGTGGTCGTAGACGTCGCGAAAGTAAGCCTGCATGCCTTCGCAAATGCTCGGAATGCGCCCGCCGGTCAGCTTGCTGATCGCTTCCTGCAACGGCGCGATATGGTGTTGCAGGATCACGAGGCGGCGCTTGAGCGAATACAGCTCCTGAATGATCTCGCGCGACGCCGCCGAATTGTTGCGCTCGAAAATGCGATCTTCGAGCGCTTCGATCTCCGTGTTCAACGCCTCGATGATCGGGAAGTAACGATCGACGATATCGTCGGCCAGCGCGTACAGCACGAACGCGGAACCTTCCTTGAGCAATTGCGGCTCGCGCTCGCAGCGGGCGCGCACATTCTGAAAACCGGCACGCGAGCCGCGACGCACGGAGAGCACATAGTTTTTGCCGACGAACACGTCCACTTCGCCGATCAGCAGTTCGCCCTCCTCGTCCATTTCGACGGTATGCATGACCGCGAACAGAGACTCGCCGTACTCCTCGATCTTGGGGCTCTGGTGACCGTTCTGCGCGTCTTCGATGGCGAGTTCGTGGAGGTTGAACTCGTGCTTCATCACGGCCAGTTCGTCCGGCTCCGGATCTTTCAGCGCGACCCAGACGAAACACTCGGGCCGCGCTACGTAGTCGCTGATGCTATCGATGTCGATATCGGCCAGCTTCCTGCCGTCCTGATAGGCGGCGCAATTGATCAGCATGTGGATGATTACCTTAAAAACGGAAACAGACCGCCGGGGTTCGCAGGGTGCGTGCCTGGCGTCGGGATCTGCGGGGGGTTGGGTTCTACATCCGTCATGTTAAAGGCGCCGTGTGAACGCCTTGTATCCATTTGTTCAACGTGGCGTATCAGGGCTGGCGCGCGGCGATCGCGCCGTTATTGGGCGACCCGGCGCAGCGCGATGCGATGATCTTCGCCGAAGACGATCGACGCGCGGTTCGTGTAGCGCGTGTCCGCCGTCACCGTGAAACGCATTTCGACGACCGGGTCGAACTGCGTGGACACGCCGATGCGATGCACGCCCGGGCTGAGATAGAAGACCACGTGCTCGCCGTTCATCAGATCGGTGACCTGTTCGCCGTCGATATACACCAGCGCATCGCGAAAGCGCACGATCACGTCGCGCGAACGTTCGCGCCGCACGTCGACCGCGACGAGTCCATTGCCCCGCTCGGTGTAGCCGGGCTGGATGATGCGCGCGGCCGACACCGCCTTGAACGGCACCGGCTCGGCAGGGGTGGCGGCGCAACCGGCGAGCAGCGCGACGCTCAACGTGACGGCCGGCGCAACAGCGGACGCGACTGACGACGCGGCAAGCGCGAGCAACGCGGCCCGGAGGTGGCTATACAGGCACTTAGGCATGTGGTCTCCCTGGTGGCCGGTTATCGTGCTGGGTTTTGCTATGGGTGTGTTGCATGATGAATTGCCATCCTGAATCCTCCCGCTCACACATTGCCAGGCATGATAGCAACGCGCGGCCGTTCTGCCACCCTGGCCGAACGGCTAGCCTCACGCCAACCTCAGGCCGCCCTCTTGCATGACGCCGCGTTCTTCTTCATGATCGCTGCAAAGGGACGCTTGCGCAGGTCCGGCGCGTTACGGATTTACCCTCGGTTGCAACGCGCGCCAAGCCCGCTCGCCAGCATGGTCTTCGCCATCGCGTCTATGCGCAATGCTTCACTATCCGCATCGGCGGATAGTCGATCAAGGAGATTGCAATGTGGTACTTCACCTGGATTCTCGGCATTGGCGTAGCGTTGGGCTTCGGCATCATCAACGTGATGTGGCTGGAGGCCGGCGGCAAGTTCGCGCGTGACCCGCAACTCGGCGCCACTTCGGCCACGCCGGAGGACAAGTCTGCGTGACTTATCTGGTGTTCGTTTGCGGTCATTCGGGCACAGGCAAGACCACGCTCGCGAAGAAGCTGTTCGGCTCGCTGATGCAGGCGAGCGGCGCGCCCTTCTGCCTGCTCGACAAAGATACGCTGTACGGCGGCTATAGCGCGGCCGCGATGGCCATGCTGACCGGCGATCCGAACGACCGCGACAGCCCGCTGTTCCTGCAGCATCTGCGCGACCCGGAATATCGCAGCCTGATCGACACGGCCCGCGACAACCTCGAACTCGGCGTGAGCGCGCTGGTGGTCGCTCCGCTGTCCCGTGAAGTGCGAGAACGGCGTCTGTTCGATCGCGCGTGGCTAGGTGTCGGCGAGAAGGTCACGCTCAGGGTCGTGTGGGTCTATACGGAGGAAGAAACCGCGCATCGGCGCATCGTCGAGCGCGGCAATCCGAACGACGCGTACAAGCTCGCGCATTGGGACGAATACCGGCAGCGCCGCTTCGTGCCGGGCGGCAAGGTGTGTGACGATCTGTTGATGTTCGACAATACCGCGCCTACGTCGGCAGATCACGAAGCCTTGCTCGCGCGCATTATCGGCGAGCCTTATCCGGCGGCTACGATGCAGCCGCCGTTGCCGGTGTAGACGGACGTCGCGCGAACCTCCCGCAAAAACAACAACGCCCCGTATGACTAACCGTCAATACGGGGCGTTTCCACCGCCCTCTGCGGGGCCTTCCTGCATACTCACGGCCAAACACGGCCCTCGGCTAAAGACTCAAAACCTCGCCACTTCTCGCAGCGCGTGCGCGGCCTTAAACCGTCGCCATCGTATCCAGCGACTGCCCTTCATACAGTTGCCCAAACCGGTTCGCGAGGAAGTCGCGCAGCGAAACCTGCTCCTGGCGTACGAAACCGCTTTGCGGCAGCTTCTTTTCGCGGAACAGGTCGAGCACCGCGCACATCGCGCCGGCCGTGGTGATCTGGATCGCGCTCATCGGCACGCCGCACACCGTCTTCGCGAAGATCTTGCGGGTGAACACTTCCTGCACCAGTTGACCGTCACGCATGCCGCTCACGGTGATGAACACCAGCACCACGTCTTGCGCGGTCGACGGCACCGAACGGCGCATGATGTTCTTCAGCGTGTCGCGGTCGGTGGCGAGGCGCAGGTCTTCGAGCAGGAACTGCATCAGGTTGCGGTGGCCCGGATAACGCACCGACTTGTAGTCGAGCGATTCGACGCGGCCCGCCAGCGTTTCGCACAGCGTGCCGAGGCCGCCGGACGTATTGAAGGCTTCGTATTCGGTGCCGTCGAGTGAAAAATGTTCGAGGCCTTCGAGCGGCTGCACCCACTGCGTGCGGCTGTCGCGAATCGCTTCGCACGGCTGGCAGTACTCGTTGATCAGACCGTCGACGCTCCACGTCAGGTTGTACTTCAGCGCATTGGTCGGGAATTCCGGCAGCGCGCCGACCCGCATCTTGACGTCGCGGATTTCGGTGAAGCGGTTCGCCAGCTCGTGCGCCGCAATGCCGATGAAGCCCGGCGCGAGGCCGCACTGCGGCATGAACGCGTGATCGGCGGATTCCGCGATTTCGCGGATCGCGGAGGTCGCGCGCACGTCTTCGGTCAGGTCGAAGTAATGCACGCCCGCACCCTTGGCCGCCGCCGCCACGTTCACCGCGAGGTAATACGGCAACGCGTTGACGAGTGCGTCGAAGCCCTGCACGGCGGCGCGCAGCGCGGCGGCATCGGCGGAGTCGACGCGCTGTGTTGGAATTCCCTGGGCGGCGAGCTTATCGAGCGCGTGCTGGTCGCGGTCGAACGCGACGACTTCGTAGTCGCCGGTTTCGCGCAACATGTGGGCGATGGTGTGACCGATCAAACCTGCGCCAACGATGGCTACTTTCATGCGCTTCTCCTGATTCTCTAACTGCTGTCTCCAGCTTGGGAAGTGCGCTGCGCTATGGCGCCGCGCCCGGCGGGCTGAACCCTTGAGCAACAGTTTAGGAGGAAGCCAAAACAGTTCATACGCGCAAAATGCTGCGATATGACCATGAACTTCGACGTTATGACGAACCAATCATTCAATATGTCGAAAAGTTGTTAAAACGGCGTAAACAACGAGGGCGACCGAGAGCGACAGCGGACGACAACGCCCCCGCTCACACCGTGCCGCGATCGATCTTGCGCGCCAGAATGATCGAGGTCGTGGTGCGCTCCACGCCCTCCAGGCCGCCGATCTGATCGAGCAGATCGTTCAGCCGGTCGGGCGAATCGGCGCGCAGCCACGCGACGTAGTCGAACTCGCCGCTCACCGCGCACAGCAGTTGCACCTCAGGCATCTTGCCGAGCCGCTTCTGCACGGCCGGCCCGTGCTTGGGCGCGAGGATGATGCCGACATAGGCGACGATGCTCGAATCGAGCACGTCCTGCCCAAGCCGCACGCTATAGCCGGCGATCACATTGCTGCGTTCGAGCCGCGCGATGCGGGCGATCACCGTGGTGCGCGCCACGTCCAGTTGGCGCGCGAGATTGGCGACGCTTTCGCGGGCGTTGGCTTGTAGCAGCGCAACGAGGTTGCGGTCGAGGTCGTCGAGTTGGTCGAGGCGCGGAGGTCTCATCGAGGGCGAAAGAAGGTGGTCAACGGTGGAGCGGATTATCGCGCGTCTTGGGCGGCGGGCGGTGAAGTCGTGCTACGGATCACACGCCGAAACGCTCGATCACGAAGTCGATAAAACTGGTGAGCTTCGGCGTGGCGCGCCGGTCGCGCGGATAGACCAGATGAACCGGTGCACCATCCGGCAAATAATCCTCCAGCACGGACACCAGTTCGCCGCTGGCAATCTCCCGCGCGAGCAGCGCCTCCGGCTGCAACACCAGGCCGAAACCGCGCAACGCGGCCACCTTCAGCGCCTGTCCGTTGTTCGCGCGGAATCGCCCGGCGCGCAACTGGTTTTCCGCAACGGTCTCGCCGTCGAGCCGCCACAAACCTTCGCGGCCCCAGTGCAGAAAACCCAGACATTCGTGATCCACCAGATCGGCCGGCGTGCGCGGCGTGCCGACCCGCGCCAGATACGCCGGCGACGCGCACGCGCGCATCCGGTACGGCTTCAGCGGACGCGCGACGAAACTCGAATCCGCCAGATGACCGATCCGCACGGACGCGTCGAAGCCCTCCTCCACCAGATCGATCACGCGGTTCGACAGATCGAGTTCGAGGATCACGTCCGGCCATGCGGTGAGGTAGTCGGTCATGGCGGGCGCGAAGACTTCGACGCCGTAGGTCAGCGGCACGGTCACCTTGAGCACGCCGCGCGGCGTGGCGGCCATCGCCTCGGCGAGCGACTCGGCATTCTTCACGTCGGCCAGAATGCGTCGGCATTGCTCGTAATACTGCCGGCCGATCTCGGTCAAACTTTGCCGGCGCGTGGTGCGTGTCAGCAGCCGCGTGGCCAGCCGGGTTTCGAGCGCGCGGATATGTTTACCAACCATTGCCGACGAAATATCGAACCGCTCGGCCGCCGCCGTCAGGCTGCCCGCCTCGACGACCGCGACGAAGATTTCCATGCTGACGAATTTATCCACCCGCTATTTCCTGTTGGTTTCGGTTGTAAGCGTTTGTCGCATAAGCGGCGCATTGTAGGGATATCGTGATACTAATAGCGGCGACGGCAAATGGGCAGCCGGCCGCATCGACGCGAGGCGGGCCGCTCGCCACACGCGCCTTGTCCCAATTCGAATAGACATCAGGAGTTTCGATGAAAAAAGCACTGGTAATGCTGGCCACCGCAGTCGCCATGAGCGGCGCGTTCGCACAAACCCCCGCGCCGGCATCGGCACCGGCCGGCGCCATGGCGGCCCCCGCCGGCAAAGCCGGCCACGAGCGCAATGTCGAAGACCGGATCGCCTACCTGCACTCGCAACTGAAGATCACCTCGGCGCAGGAATCGCAATGGAACGCTTTCGCCGACGTCATGCGCAGCAACGGCGAGACGATGGGCCAGTTGTTCCAGCAACGCAAGACCGCGGCCAACCTGTCCGCGATCGACGACATGAAGCAATACGCTTCGATCGCGCAAGCGCATGCGGATGGCATGAAGAAGCTGGTCGACGCGTTCGACCCGTTGTATAGCAGCTTCTCGCCCGAGCAGAAAAAGCTGGCCGATGTGACGTTCCATCAACCGGGCGGTCCGAACGGCGGTCCGCTTCATCACGGCAAGGGCAAGGGTAAGGGCGGCAAGGCCGCACCGGCGCCGGCGAGCGACGCCGCGCAGTAATCGCGCAGATCGGTAGTTATAGGTAGTTCAGCAGTAAGGGCGAGCGGCGCGAGAATGTGCGCCGCTCGCCCTGTTCTTTTTGGCGACCGGCGAGTTCTTCGTCGCGCGCTTATCGCGCTACCCAACCCAAAACAAACAGATCGCCGGATCCATCTGGCATGATGCGAGTTCGCGGCATCCGGCAACGGGTTCAGAGACACACTGTCGCGATCCCCTGCCCGCACGCCGCTCTCAACATCTCTATCTCTGCTCGCTTCATGAACGAACTGAAAAATCTCGATCTGAGTCAAGATCCGCTCGCCCGTCGCGTGGTTAAAGACGAAACCGTGAACGTCGAATTCGCCGCCGTCGAAGGCGAACTGATGAGCCTCGAAGGCCCGAACCGTTATGTCCCGGGCGACGCGCTGATCACCGGATCGACCGGCGACCGCTGGGTCGTCTCGCGCGAACGCTTCGACGCCAAATACGTCCCCGCCGACGCCGCGCTCGCGCACGGCGAAGCGGGCGCCTACCGCAACCGCCCGGCCGTCGTACTCGCCAGACAGATGACCGAAGCGTTCTCGCTCGCGCGTTCCGCCGCCGGCGGCGACGTGCTGCGCGGCGTCGCCGGCGACTGGATCATGCAATACGCGCCCGGCGATTACGGCGTGGTCCAGGCCGCGCGCTTCGCGAAGGTTTATCGGCTCGCCGATTGAGGGAGCTTGGGCTTGGAGCCGGAGCCTGAAACTCGCGGCTCAGGCCTCAAGCCAGGTGCTGAAGCTCGGCGCCAAAGCTCACGCTCTAAGCCTCAATTCCAAGCCTCAAGCAAACTCGTCGCCGAGATCCACCGTAACGTCACGCGGCACCGCCTCACCGTTCGCATACTGTTCTTCGAGCGAGCCGATGCTCGCCTCGACATACGCGCGCAGCACGGCAAAGCTGCGGCCGCGCAACCGCGCCGGCGTCGCGCGATAACGCGCCAGCGCGGCCGGCGTGATCTCCACCGTCATCACGATGCGGCGCGCCGCCGCGCCGAAACGCATCGCCACCCAGTGAATCGCCAGCGTCGGCGTACCGTCTTCCGCCGCGCGCTGGATGAACTGCGTCTGCTCGGGAAACAGATCGCTGATGACACGCGCCAATTCCTCGAACTCGGGATTCGCGCAGTCGTATTGGTAAGCTTCCATGGGAAGGGTCCAGAGGTCATGCTGAAGGGTCGGCCGCTCACGCGGAGCCGCCGACGAGTTAACACCGCACCGCGCCGGATTATGCCGCGACCGCCGGTCGACGGTACGTTCTGAACAACAGCCCCGCGACGACCAACGCGCCCAGCGCATACACGCCATCCACCGCGGCGAGCGGCACCAGTTGCGCCTGGAACAGCGCGGCGGGCACGTCCACCAGCGCATGCAGCAGGATCGCGAGCGGCAGGATGCCGCGCCAGCCAGCGCGCAGACCCCGCCACATCAGCACCGACAAACCAATCTGGAAGATCAGCGCGGCCACGCGTTCGAGCGCGAAAATCCCGGCCGTCTGCGGCGTCAGGCTGGCGAGAATCAGGTGAATGCGCATCACCGAATCGGTCGGCAGGTTGCTCAGGTAGCTGTCTAGTTCGCCACGGTTTTCGAACACCGCGAACAGGATCCATTGAATCTGCACCAGCACACCCACCAGCCATGCCTCCGCGCCGCCGTGGCCGAGGCCGTAGGTCAGCGCGGTGCCGTCGTCGCCGCGCGCGGCCGAGTTGTCCGACGTGGTCGACGTCGCCGACATCGCTTTAGTCGCGGCACGCTTGAGCAGCAGCCGCATACCGATGAAGCGCCCCACTTCTTCGCAGATGCCCGCGGCCAGCGCGCCGTACACCACGAAAGCCAGCGGATTGGACAGGAAGGTTGCGGTCGCCTCGTTCCGATGCAGCACGTAGTCGTTCAATGCGCGTTCGATCACCATCGCGAACAACGCGAAGATCGCGATACCGGTGATCGCATCACGTGGTTTCAGCGCGAGCGGCCGGCGCAGACGACGGTAGATCAGGAAAGGTAAGGCGGCGACCAGCAGCGTCGCGACGGCGAGACTGGAGAGGGTAAGCGGTGCTACAACCATGAGTATCCTTGCAATGACCGGCGCGCACCCGCTGCGCGCCGCAGCCCGAATGATCGCAGATCAGCGCGAGGTTGACGCGCGGACGATCAATTCTCCCGGCAGCAGACAGTCGCGCGCGGCGGTCTGAACGCCTTCGATGCGCTCGTGCAGGAACTCGACCGCGCGATAGCCGATCTCGTAGGTCGGCTGGCGGATCGTCGTCACGCCGGTCAATTCGGCCCAGTCGGGGTCGTCGATGGAAAGCAGCGCGACGCGGCTTTGCCAGTCGGCGCCGTAGCGGGCTTTCAGGTGCAGCGCGAGACACAGCGCGACGGGAGCGTTGGCGGCGAATAGCGCGATGCGGCGCGAGTGTGGCGCGGCGGGTCTGGCCGCGCCGCCCGAGTTGGCCAGGTTGCCGCCGCGGCCTGAATGGCCCGCGTTCGTGGCGGCGTCGATCGCGCGGTCCAGTTCGGCGAGGCTGCGTTCGACCTCGGCGGTGTCCGCGAGATTCAGCACCAGCGTATGCCCACGCGCGCGGCCTTTGCCGCCTTGCCCAACTTGCCCAACTTGCCCAACTTGCCCCGCTTGCCCCGCTTGCCCCGCTTGCCCCGCTTGCGCCCCCATCGCCTCACGAAACGCCGCCTCGCGCAATTGCCGCGAGCTGACCTGCTCGAACGGTTGAACGGCAAACCAGATCTCGTCGAAGCCACTTTCGAGCAGATGCCGCGTGCCCAGCTCGGCCGCCGCGCGATTGTCCAGCCCCACCATATCGGCGACCAACCCATCTACCAGACGATCCACCAGCACCGCCGGAATCCCGCTGCCGACGACCGGCCGCAACGTCTCCTCACGCACACCCAGCGCGTTGACGATCACGCCTTCCACCCGATACGTGGTCAGCAGTTGCAGATAGCGCCGCTCCATTTCGACTTCGTTGGCGGCATGGCAGATCAGCGGCATCAGACCGAGCGCGTGACAGGCGGCTTCCACGCCTTGCAGCACTTCGACCGTGTAGGGATTGGTCAGGTCGGCGAGCAGCATGCCGATCAACCGGTTGCGACCGCGCTTGAGGCCACGCGCCATCTGGTTCGGCTGATAGTCGAGCCGCGCGATCGCGGCCTCGATCCGCGCGCGCAAGTCCGGCGACAACACGCTCATCTCGCCGTTCAGATAGCGCGAGATGCTGGTCTTGCCGGTGCCGGCTTCACGCGCGACGTCGGTGATCGTCGCGCGGCGCGGCGCGGTTTGCGGTGTCGTGCTTGTCGTGCTTGTCGTGCTCATGGGCGCCTCGCCAGGCCGTTCACGCGTTGCCTCACAGGCCCAGAACCTCACGATTGACGATGTTGTTCGCGAGCGTGCCTTGCAACGCGGCGACCAGATTTTCCGCCGCGTTGCGCGCCATTGCATGACGCGTCTCATGGGTCGCCGAGCCGATGTGCGGCAGCGCGACCACGTTCGCGAGCTTCAATAGCGGCGAGTCGGCCGGCAGCGGCTCGGTCTCGAACACGTCGAGTCCCGCGCCGCGAATCGTGCCGTTTTGCAGCGCTTCGATCAGCGCCGGTTCGTCGACGGTCGCGCCGCGCGACGCGTTGATCAGGATCGCGGTTGGCTTCATCGAGCTGAGTTCGGCTGCGCCGATCAGATGCTTCGTCGCGGCCGTGAGCGGCACTTGCAGGCAGACGAAATCGGCCGTGGCCAGCAACTCCGCCAACTCGACGCGCCGCGCGCCATAAGCCTGTTCGGCCTGCGGGTTCGCGCTGCGGTTGGTGTACAGCACCTTCATGTTGAAGCCCAGCGCCGCGCGCCGCGCGACCGCGCCGCCGATCCGCCCCAGCCCGACGATGCCGAGCGTCTTGCCCTGTACGTCGACGCCGAACTGAGCCGGCCCGATGCTCTGCCGCCACTCGCCCGCCTTCACCCAGTCGGCGAGTTCGACCACCCGGCGGGCCGAGGCGAGAATCAACGAAAACACGGTATCCGCAGTGGATTCGGTCAGCACGTCCGGCGTATGCGCGAGCACGATGCCACGGCGCGTCAGATCGGCGACGTCGAACTGATCGAAGCCCACCGAGATGGTCGACAACGCCTTGAGGCGCGTCGCGCCTTCGAGCATGGCCGGCGTGATCTTCACGCTCGAGCCGATGCCGCCGTCCGCGTCTCTCAGTGCCGCGACGAACGTGTCGTGCTGCGCCGCATCGACCTGCACGACTTCCCCATGCTGCTGCAGATACGCGAGCACATCTTCGGGCAGCGGCTTCCAGGCGACGATCTTCTTCATCAGCTTATTTTCCTTGCAACGGTGTAGCGAGCGGGGCCGCGTTGTTCGGCGTTTGATCCTGCGGCTGCGGCTTGACGATCAGCGTCAGGATCACCGCGGCGACCAGCGCCACGCTCATGAAGGCATACGACGCCGAGGGCGACCCGGTGGCGCCGTTCAGATAACCGACTACATACGAGCCGACGAACGAACCGAGCGCGCCCATGCTGTTGATCAGCGCCATCGCGCCGCCCGCGACGTTCTTCGGCAGCAGTTCCGGCACGATCGCGAAGAACGGTCCGTACGGCGCGTACATCGCGCCGCCGGCGATCACCAGCAGCGCATACGAGAGCCAGAAATGCGTGGAGCCGAGCGCGTACGACGCCGCGAACGCCACCGCGCCGACCAGCAGGAACGGCCAGACGAACACTTTGCGGCGGTTGAGTTTATCCGATGCCCACGAAGCTGCAAGCATCGCAATGGTCGCAGCCAGATACGGCAGCGCCGAGAGCCAGCCGGTTTCGACCATGCCGAGCGTCGAGCCGTTCTTCAGGATCGACGGCAACCACAGCACGAAGCCGTACACGCCGATACTCCAGCAAAAATATTGCGCGCACAGCTTGATCACCGCGGGGTTGCGAAACGCCTCGCTATAGTTGCGCACCGGCTTGATCGCGGCCTGCTCGGCGCGCAGCGTTTGCGCGAGATCGTCCTTTTGCTGCTGGGTCAGCCACGACACCTGCTGCGGCTTGTCCTGCACGATGAACCACCAGCACACCGCCCAGATAATCGCGGGCGCACCCTCGGCGATAAACATGTGACGCCAGCCGAACGAATGCACCAGATAGCCGGACACGACCGACATCCACAGCACGGTGACCGGATTACCGAGAATCAGAAAGGTGTTGGCGCGCGAGCGTTCGCCCTTGGTGAACCAGTTACTGATGAAGATCAGCATGGCCGGCATTACCGCGGCTTCGACCACGCCGAGCACGAAGCGGATCACCATCAGCGACGGAATATTGCTGACCATGCCGGTCAGCGCCGCGCAGCCGCCCCACAGCATGAGGCTCCAGAACACGAGCTTCTTGACGCTGCGGCGTTCGGCGTAGATCGCGCCGGGAATCTGGAAGAAGAAATAGCCTAGAAAGAACAGCGCGCCGATCAGCGACGACAGCCCCTTGCTGATGCCGAGATCCTGGTTGATGCCGGCCGCCGACGCGAAGCCGAAGTTCGCGCGGTCCAGATAAGCGAGGCTGTAGGTGATGAATACGATCGGCATGATCGTCCACCAGCGGCGAATCGCGAGCGATGAGGTCATGGGTGTCTCCTTTGACGGCTTCCCGAAACAATGATGAACGGTCATGGGGCGCGGTTCGGCGCGCTCTTGCTGTGGGTGTTGCCTTTTTGCTGCCGACTGTTTTCTGCTGCCGTTAGTTGCCAGCTATCAGGTGCCGGCGACCAGCGGTTGGCGAGGCGGCTGCTTGGCTTCGCGCCGACACCTGCCTAACGCTAGCGTCGTTCACAACGCGGTCGCGACCGACGGCACATCGGCCAGTTCGAGCGCGTCGAGTTCGGCGCGGGTCGGCAAGCCTTCCGAATCGCCGATCACCTGGATCGCCAGCGCGCCGATGCGATTGCCGCGCGCCACGGCTTGCGGCAGCGTGCGGCCTTCGAGCAGCGCGCTGACCACGCCGACCGCGAAGCCATCGCCCGCGCCTACCGTGTCCACCACCTTCGCGACCGGCCGGCCGGGAATCATGGCGGCATCGTCGGCGGTGCGGAAATACGCGCCTTGCGCGCCGAGCTTGATGATGACGCCGCGCGCGCCCTGGTCGAGGTAGAACTTCGCGATGTCGTCCGGCTTCGTGTAGCCGGTCAGAATCTCGCCCTCGCCGATGCCGGGCAGCACCCAGTCGGCCAGCGCGGCCAGCGCATTCAAGCCGTCGACCATCGCGGCACGTGACGGCCACAAGGTCGGGCGCAGATTCGGGTCGAACGAAATCGTCTTGCCGGCGGCGCGCATTTCGCGCGCGAGATGAAACGCGAGTTCACGCGAGCTCGCCGAGATCGCCGGGGCCACGCCGGTCAGGTGCAAGTGACGCGCGGGCAGCACATAGTCCGCCGCGTAGTCCGCCAACGACAGATGACTCGCCGCCGAGCCTTTGCGAAAGTATTCGATCGCCGGGTCGCTGCCGTCGTCGTTTTTCGACTTCAGCTGGAAGCCGGTCGGGTAGTGTTCGTCGGTCGTCACGCAGCGCTGGTCGATGCCCTCTTTCGTCAACGTGTCGCGCACGAACTGACCGAACGAGTCGCTGCCGACGCGACTCATCCAGCCCACCTTGAAGCCGAGCCGCGACAGGCCGATCGCCACATTCAGATCGGCGCCTGCAACGCGTTTGGTGAACTGTCCGACCGCCGCGAGCGCGCCGGTTTCGGCGGCCACGAACATGGCCATGGCTTCGCCGTAGGTGATCACGTCGAGTGCTGCGTGGGTGTTGGTGTTGCTCATGCTTCGCTCCTGCATTGATTCGCTGTGTGCTGTTTTCTCTACCGCGTTCTCTCAGGTCCCGCGCACCGCTTACGCCGCCGCCAGCCAAGCGACGTAACGCGCCGCGTCCGCATCGATACGGCTCGTCTCGAACGGAAACTCAATACCGCGCGGCACACTCCGCGGCAGGGAGTCGAGCACCGCGGCGAACTGCACGTCGTCGGCGGCCGGGGCGGCCGGAAAACGCCGCGCGCCCTCGCCCGTCGTCGTCTTGCAATGGATATAGTCGACGTGCGCCGCCAGCGGGCCGGCCGCGTCGAGCGGCGCGACATCGCGCCAGGCCCAGTTGCCGATGTCGAAGGTCATGCCGAGCACGTCCGCGTGGCCCTCGCGCGCCAGCGCGTCGAACAGCCCAACGAACTGGTCGAGCGAACCGCCCTCGGCCAGTTGACCGTTTTCGACGACCAGTCGCAGATCCGCGCAACGCAGGTGATCGGCGATCACGGCCGCGTTGGCCTCACGAGCGAAACCGCCCAGTTGCAGCTTCACGAAGCGCGCGCCGAGCGCCAACGCTTCTTCGATCGACAGACGCAGCGCGTCGGCGTCGAGCGTGCCGTCTGCAGCGTATAGCGAGGCCGGCGTCGAGTACACGCACCACAAACCCAGCGCCGCGATCCGCTCGCCGAGTTCGCGCAGCTTGGGCGGGGCCGCGTCGGTTTCGTCGGCGAACAACTCGCGACGCACTTCGAAACCCGCCGCGCCGGCTTGCCGGCTCGCTTCCGCCCACTTCAGATGACCGTGCGCACGTACCGCATCCATCCCGAACGCGCTGGCGACGATCACCACGTCCACTGCGTCAGTCATGTCGAATTTACTCAATCCTGTCTGCCAATCGGCATTTGGAACCGGTTCCAAATGCGTTTCGAAAAAAAGCGCCGAGGCGCTTGCGATGCCCGAATAGTGCGCCGGGGCCGGCTTCATACACCATAGTGGAAATCCCCAGGGGCAGACTTAGCGTGTTGGCGTGTTGGCGTGTTGGCGTGTTGGCGTGTTGGCGTGTTGGCGTGTTGGCGAGGCGGCGTATCGGCCAGCAAACCTCACGTTGCCCGCTCAAGCCTCTTCAGCCAGACAGAGCGCAAGAAACTGCTCCACCACCCGCGCCGGCGCACTCGCATGCGGCACCAGGATCGACAAGCGTCGCGTCAGCGGTTCCGGGCTCAGCGAGAACAAACGCAGCGCACCGTTTTCATGCCGCATCGACATGGCCGACACGAATCCGATGCCCATGCCAGCCCGCACCGCCTCCTTCACGCCTTCCACGCCGGCAATCTCCAGTGCCACGCGCATCGGCACACCCGCCCGGGCAAACGCGCGCTCGACGATCTGCCGCACACCGGAGCCGGTCTCGCGCAACACCAGCGGATAGTCACCAAACGCCGCCAGCTCGACGCGGCCGCCCTCACCGCCCTCGCCACCCGCCCCGCTCAACCGCGCCAACGGATGCGAGCTCGGCATGATCGCGACGATCTCATCCTCGCGCCATGCATGCACCGCGGTATCCGGCGGCAAATCCGCGCCGACCGGCCCTTCGATCATCGCGATGTCGACCGAACCCAGCGCGCCGACGATTTCCGTGGTGTTGCCATCGGCGGCATGCAGCGTGACCTCAGGGAAGCGCCGATGAAACTCGGCGATCAGATACGGCAGTAGATAGCTCGCCGGCGTGGTGCTCGCGCCGATCCGCAAGGTGCCCTGCTCCAGCCCGCGCAACGCGTCGCGGTACGCATGCGCCTGCCGCCACGTGTCGCGCAGCCGCGACGCATAGCTCGCCAACTGCTCGCCGGCGGGCGTCAGACGCACGCCGCGGCCGTCGCGCTGATAAAGCGGTTCGCCGAATTCGTCCTGCAACTGCCGCAACTGCCCGGACACGGCCGGCTGCGATAAATGCAGCGCAACCGCCGCCCGGCTGATGTTGCGATGCTCGGCGACGGCAGCGAACGTTATAAGTTGATCGGGGGTCATGGGAACCAAAGTATCGGTGCAACCTATACTTTACATCCTAAATCACGATTTTTCATATCGATATATCTAAATTAGGATTAGCCCTATCGAATCTTAGTCAGTCATAGAAAAGGGCTGCAAACCATGTCAACCGCTCACCTCACCGCCTCTAATCCTGCCGCCGAGTCCTCCACTCGCGGCCAACTCAACGGCATTCTGTTCGTCGCGCTGTTCGCCGCCGCCGTCACGCGGATCGCCGCGATTCCCGCGATTGCCGGCCTGGGCCTGAGCCCGCTGATCGTCGGCATCGTGGCCGGCGCACTGTACGGCAACGGCTTGCGCGACGGCATGCCCGCCAGCTGGTCGGCCGGCGTCAATTTCTCGGCGCGCAAACTGCTGCGCATCGCGGTCGCCTTCTTCGGACTGCGCGTGAGCCTGCAGGAAATCGCCCAGGTCGGTTTGCCGGGTCTCGCGGAATCGGTGCTGATTGTTGTCAGCACGCTCGTGATCGGCACGTGGGCCGGCATGAAAATCATGAAGCTCGACCGCGACACCGCGCTTCTGACGGCAGCCGGCAGCGCGATCTGCGGCGCGGCAGCCGTGCTCGCCTTCGAATCGACGCTGCAATCCAAGCCGCACAAGAGCGCGATGGCCGTGGGCAGCGTGGTGCTGTTCGGCACGCTCTCCATGTTCCTCTACCCGGTGCTGTTCAAGGCAGGCTGGCTGCATCTGGACACGGTGGGTGCAGGCCTCTTCTTCGGCGGCACGATTCACGAAGTGGCGCAAGTGGTCGGCGCGGCCAGCAACGTCAGCCCGGAAGCCGAGCATATCGCCACCATCGTCAAGATGACCCGCGTGATGCTGCTGGTGCCGGTGCTGCTGGTGGTCGGCTTGTGGGTGAACCGTTCGGCCCGCTCGACTTCGTCGCATGAAGGCGCTGCCTCACATGCTCCGCGCAAGCTGGCGATTCCCTGGTTCGCGCTCGGCTTCCTCGCGTTCGTCGTGATCAACTCGCTGCATGTGCTGCCGGAAGCCGCGACCAGCACGCTGAACATGCTCGACACCTTTGCGCTGACCATGGCCATGACCGCCCTCGGCATCGAAACGCGGATCTCGCAGATTCGCCAGGCTGGGCCCCGGGCGCTGACCACCGGCTTCATTCTGTACGTCTGGCTGATTGCCGGCGGACTCGGGATCACATGGGCCGTCCAGCGCCTGTTCGGCTAAGCGGCTTCCGCCTTCGAACCCACCCCGCCGCGTGCGGGGTTTTGCGCATTCAGGCGCCCCATCCGGCCCGAGCGCACGGCATACTGGTTGCTGACGTCGCCAGTTCACGCAATCCGTCGTGCAACCTGCCCGTTCAAGAGACACATGGGCAACCGGAATGAGGATCGATCGATGAGCCTGGAACTTTACTATTGGGACGGCCTGCAGGGCCGCGGCGAATTCGTGCGGCTGGCGCTGGAAGAAGCCGGCGCCGACTATGTGGAAGTGGCGCGCGGCGAGCCGTCGGAGGGCCTCGGCACCAATGCGATGATGGCCGTCATGAAGAGCCGCGACGCGCCCTATCCGCCGTACGCGCCGCCGTTTTTGAAAGACGGCGATCTGGTAATCGCGCAGACCGCCAACATTCTGTTCTACCTCGGGCCGCGACTGAATCTCGCGCCGCAGGCGGAAAGCCTGCGTTACGTCGCCAACGGCCTGCAACTGACCATCGCCGACATGGTCACCGAAGCGCACGACACGCACCATCCGCTCGCCAGCGCGCTGTATTACGAAGACCAGAAAGACGCCGCCAAGGTGCGCGCGCATGACTTCATCGACAACCGGATTCCGAAGTTCATGACGTACTTCGAGCGCGTGCTGAAGCAGAATCCGGCCGGCGGCGCCTGGATGGTCGGCGACTCGCTGAGCTACGTCGACCTGTCGATGTTCCAGTTGATCGACGGCCTGCTGTACGCGTTTCCGCGCGCGCTCAAGCGTTTCGGCGAACACTATCCGCGGCTCGCCGCGCTGCACGACGCGGTGATCGAGCGGCCGAACATCGCCGCGTATCTGCAGTCGGAGCGACGCATCGCGCATAACGAGGCCTGCATCTTCCGGCACTACCCCGAGCTCGACAAGGCGGCGGCTTGAGCCGCACCGCCCTTCACCGCCCAGCCATTACATCTCGCCCGCCGTCCGTTGCGGGCGCGATGCAGTCGCTGGGCCTGCCGTCCAACCCTTCACACCCTGTCACGCCGACGTGCTTTCATTCCTGCTGAAGCTGCGCACCCGCGCGCAACATCTGTTCCGCCTTTCCGAAGCCCACACGATGCTGGTCTGGTCGGTGGTGGTCGGCGTCGCCGGCGCCTTCGCGACGATCGCCTTTCGCGAGGCCATCGCGCTGCTGCAACTGGCGGCAGTCGGCAAGTCCGGCAGCTTCGTCGAAATGGCCCGCAGCCTGCCGTGGACGGTGCGGATCTGGCTGCCCGCCGCCGGCGGTCTGATCGCCGGTTTCTTCCTCCTGATCGCGCGGCGTCATACGGACAAGAACAGCCACGTCGACTACATGGAAGCGGTCGCGATCGGCGACGGCGTGGTGCCGGTGAAGCTGAGTTTCTGGCGCAGCGTGTCGTCGCTGTTCACGATTTCGAGCGGCGGCTCGATTGGCCGCGAAGGGCCGATGGTGCAACTGGCGGCGCTGGCCGCGTCGCTGATCGGGCGCTGGGTGCATCTCGATCCGGCGCGGCTGCGGCTGCTGGTGGCGTGCGGTGCGGCGGCCGGTATCACGTCCGCGTATAGCGCGCCGATTGCCGGCGCGTTTTTCGTCACCGAGATCGTGCTCGGTTCGATCGCGATGGAAAGCTTCGGGCCGGTGGTGGTCGCAGCCGTGGTCGCCAATATCACGATGCGTGAATTCGCCGGCTACAAGCCGCCGTACGAGATGCCGGTGTTTCCGCCGGTGGCCGGCCTCGAAGTGCTGCTGTTCGTCGCGCTCGGTGCGCTGTGCGGCGCGGCGGCGCCGCAGTTTCTGCGGCTGCTCGATGTGTCGAAGGCGAGCTTTCGCAAGCTGCCGTTGCCGTTGCCGGTGAGGCTCGCGATCGGCGGTCTGGTGGTCGGCATTCTGTCGGTCTGGTCGCCCGAGGTGTGGGGCAACGGCTATAGCGTGGTCAACTCGATTCTGCATTCGCCGTGGACGTGGACCGCGCTCGTGCTCGTGCTGGTGTTCAAACTCGTCGCGACCGCCGCCACGGCGGGTTCGGGCGCGGTCGGCGGGGTCTTCACGCCGACGCTGTTCGTCGGCGCGGTGGTCGGCTCGCTGTTCGGCCAGGGCATGCATGCGCTGTGGCCGCACGGCACCTCGGCGCCGTTCGCGTACGCAATGGTCGGCATGGGCGCGTTCCTGGCCGGCGCGACCCAGGCGCCGCTGATGGCGATCCTGATGATCTTCGAAATGACCCTCAGCTATCAGGTGGTGCTGCCGCTGATGCTGTCGTGCGTAGTCGCGTATTTCGTGTCGCGCGCGATCGGCAAGACGTCGATGTACGAGATCACGCTGCACCGTAATCAGGAGGAACAGGAGCGTTCGCGGCTGCGCTCCACGCAGATGCGCGAACTGATCCGGCCGGCCGAAACCGTCGTGCCGCCGAACGCGACCGTGCATGACATGACGCGCGTGTTTCTTGAGTATCCGGTGAAGTATCTGTACGTGGCCAACGAGTCCGGTGCGTTTCTAGGCGTGGTCGCGCTGAAGGACATTACCTCCGATCTGCTTGAAAAACGCGACACCGCCGCGAAGACCGCCGCCGATTATCTGCAGCCGCATTTCGACGTGCTCACGCCCGACATGCCGCTCGGCGTCGCGTTGCAGCACTTCATGGCGTTTCAGGGCGAGCGGCTGCCGGTCGTGGAGAGCGCCGCGCATCCGAAACTCGCGGGTGTGGTGTACAAAACTTCGCTGCTCGATGCCTATTTCCGGATGAATCCGACGCGCTGAGCGTCCCGCGGCTTGCCGTTGCGCGCCGTGCAAAGCCCGGCAGATTTTCTACAATGAGGAGATCGCTGCAGCGAAAAGTCAGCACCGGAGCGAAGATGAGCGAACCGTCACACGATGCCGCACGCCGCGATCAGGCGGGATGGATTTTCGTGCATATCGAAGGCGATCCGTACGATCGCGGCGAGCAGCACGGCCAGTTGCTCGCCACCGAAATCCGCAACGCGATCCACACCGCCCGCTACCTCGCGAAGTGGGACACCGGCGAAGACTTCGAGACCTTCGTCGGTGCCGCCGTGTCGCAGTTCGCCAATCAGCTCGACACCGAATTCGCCGACGAAATCCAGGGCATCGCCGACGGCGCGAAGCTGCCGTTCGCCGAAGTGCTGGCGTGGAACGGCTACATGGATCTGCTGCAAAGCTGGTGGCCGGCCCACGCGGCGCAGCAGAAGCCCGAGCTGGGTCTGAAACCGTGGCGCGGACGGCGCGGCCATCATTGCAGCGCGTTCATCGCGACCGGCAGCGCCACGCGCGACGGCCGCATCGTGATGGCGCACAACTCATGGGACCGCTACGCCGCGGGCGACGCGTTCAACGTGGTGTTCGACATCGTGCCGGAGCGTGGCAACCGCATCCTCATGCAAGGTTTGCCGGGTTGCATTTCGAGCCTCACCGACTTCTGGGTGACCGCTGCCGGGTTGATGGTGACCGAAACCACCATCTCGAACTTCGTCGGCTATAACGCGGCCGGCGCGCCCGAGTTCTACCGCTCGCGGCGCGCGTCGCAGTACGCGAACAGCATCGCCGAATGGTGCGAAATGTTCGCGCTCGCCAATAACGGCGGCTACGCGAACAGCTGGCTGCTCGGCGACACCAAGACCGGCGAGATCGCGCGCTACGAACTCGGGCTGCATTACGCCGGCTTCGAAAGCACGAAAGATGGCTTCTACAGCGGCTATAACACCGCGACCGATCTGAAGATCCGCAACCAGGAATGTATCGGCGAAGGCGAGGATTACACCGACGTGCGCAAGAACGGTGCGCGGCGTTTGCGCTTCATGCAGCTTGCGGAACTGCATCACGGCAAAATCGATGTCGAACTGGCCAAAGCGATGATCGCCGATCACCACGACGTGTATCTCGACCGTAACGACAACCCCTGCTCGCGCACCATCTGCGGGCACCTGGAACTGGACGACGCGCGCTTCGGCGGCAACGATCAGGGGCCGTTCAATCCCTGGGGCGCCAATGACGGCAAAGTGGCCGATAGCGACATGGCGAGCGCGATGGCGTTCGCCGCGCGCTGGGGACATCCGTGCGGACGGCCGTTCGACGCGCAGGCGTTCATGAAACGGCATCCGCAGTGGAACTGGCTGAACGGGTATATGCGCGACCGGCCGTCGTGGCCGTGGACGCGGTTCGAGGCGTTGCGCTGAGGGGGGCCGTGGGTGCGGGCGGGTTCGAGGCCCTGCGGCGAGGCAAGCCCGCCGCGACTTGCCGCTTTGCGGCTTCGCCGCACCGCAACAGAGCCGCTGACCAGGCCTTTGCGGCCAGCTCGCCACCGCACTATTTCCGACTTAACCTGGACTTGCCTTTTGGCTGCCATCATTTGAAATTTACAATACCGTTTTGTCGCAAATGTGCGCGCGTTGCAGGTTTTGCCATCTAAGATGGAAGATGCACGCGTTTCGCATACCACGACATCGCGCGTAGCTTGCGCCTTCCTTTCGACGCGGGGACGGCACAGCGCTTGCTCAACTGACAGCGCCGCATGAGCTTAGGAGGTCGGGCGATGAAAACCTCGACACTGTTGACCATGGTGACACTGTCAGCTTCGTGTTTCGCCGCGCCGGTGCATACCGCGCGTGACGGCACCGACGCGAGCAGCCTCGCCGAACGCGCCAATGCCGCACCGGTTGCCCCCGCGGCGCCAGGCGTCGCCGCCACGGACGACATCCGTCCGCAACAATGGCAACATATTGCGCTGCCGAAATCACGACATCTCGAACGCAGCTTTACTGGCCAGAACGAGCATCTTCAGACCTAATATCGGCGCGCGTGCCCGAGGTTGTTAAAGTTGCATGTTGTGTAGCGTCGTGATATTGAGTCGAATCGCAGGCTTTATCCTTCCAACGAATCCGCAGGAGCGTTTGCATGACCGCATCGGCCATTCCCGGCGAATCGATTGATCTGCAAATCGCCGACGTGCTCGGCGAAGTCCATTTCCCGGCGAATAAAGATGCCCTCGTCGACGTCGCCCGCGAAGCCGGTGCGAGTAACGAAGTGCTGTCGATGCTCGACGGTCTGCCGGAACAGGATTACGCCGACGTGACCGCCGTGACGCGGCTGATCGGCGGTAATTTCGGCCCGGGTTTGGGCGCGTGAGTCGAGCGCGGGATGTGTCGCCGCGTTTGGTTGCGCCGAGGGCGGCGGCTGAGCCAGGCTCTTCGGCACCGCCGCCTTCCGGGCAAAAAACCACGCAACGAGCCGGTGCCGACTGGATCTATCGCTCACCGCTTTCGGACGTCGCGAACGGCATCGAGCGGATCGAGGCGTTCTTTCATCACACCGCCTACGCGATGCACCGGCACGATACCTACGCCATCGGCCACACGTTGGCCGGCGTGCAAAACTTTCGCTATCGCGGCGGGTCCTGCAACAGCCTGCCGGGCGGCACGATGGTGCTGCACCCCGATGAGCCGCACGACGGCCAGGCCGGCACCGGCGACGGCTTCCGCTACCGCATGATCTATGTCGACCCGGCGCTGTTGCAGCAGGCGCTCGGCGGCAAGCCGTTGCCGTTCGTCAAAGGCGGCCTGTCGGACGATCCGCGTCTCTTCAAGGCCACCACGAACCTGCTGCGCACAATGGATAACGCGCTCGACCCGCTCGAACAGGACGACGCGCTTTACGACCTGGCGATCGCGCTCGACGCCGTGGCCGGCGCCACGGGCACGCGCCGTCCGGTGGATTTTCACGCGGCGGCGCGCGCTCGTGAGTATCTGCTTGCCTCGCTCGAAAGTGCGGTCACGCTCGACGAACTGGCTACCGCGGCCGGTCGTGACCGCTGGAGTTTGTCGCGGGATTTTCGCGCGCTATTCGGCACCAGCCCGCATCGATATCTGACTATGCGGCGTCTCGATCGGGTCCGGCAGTTGGTGGTGCATGGCATGTCGCTCGCCGATGCGGCGGCGGCCAGCGGCTTCACCGATCAGAGCCATATGACGCGGCATTTCAAACGCGCGTGGGGCGTGGCGCCGGCGCAGTGGCTGAAGATGCTGGGCGCTTCGACGCCGGGTATGCGCTGAACGAAGGCGTAGACCTGGGTCTCGTCGAAGGCGAAGGCGCGAGCATCCCTGAAGCAAAGCCAAAACCCCGCCGCGCCGCACAATCTGCGCGCGCACAAACGTGCAAGACCCCGAAGCGTACCGCGCTCTATGCTCCGGCCTGACCCATCGTGCTCAGGAGGCACCTTCCATGTCAAACGATCAAACGACCCAACCGTCCTACCAGCCCATCAACTTCGCCGACAAACTCAGCCGTATTCACGATCATTGGCAGCCACGCGTGGTCGCCGAAATGAACGACTACCAGTTCAAGGTGGTGCGGATCGAAGGCGAGTTCATCTGGCACGAACACGCCGATACCGACGAGACTTTCATCGTGCTCGACGGCCAGTTGCGGATCGACATGCGTGACGGTTTCGTGCTGGTTTCAGCCGGGGAAATGTTCGTGGTGCCCAAGGGGGTCGAGCACAAGCCGTACGCCGAACGCGAAGTCAAGATGCTGCTGATCGAGCCGCGCGGCGTGAAAAATACCGGCGACGAAACCAGCGACCGCACCGCCGAAAATGATGTGTGGATCTAGGCAGTGAGAAAGGCGGATACGCCGGCCGCCGCTCAAGCGCATCTATGTACCACCTGGCGAGGATATCTTCCCGAATACTGAACACTCCTGCCGGTGCTGGCCCGGCTCATTACCGCCCACGGAGTGGAATTATGAAAATCGCGACTAACCAGGATCAGCCGCAGCAACGTTCGCAAGGCCCCTCGCCGCTTAAACCTCAGTCTGTCCCGTTCGGGAACGACAACGCCACGGCCACTCCCCGGCCGAATCGACAGGAGACGTCGTCAGCGACTCAACCGCGCATTTATGCCGAGGTGCCCGCGTTCGAGTCAACGACGATCTCCGCACTCAAGTCATTTTTTAATCCGCCGCAGCGTGTCAACGGACAACTTGGCTATCCGCTCGGCCCCACTCGGCTTCCGCGATTACCGAGCGAAGAAACTGAACCCGTCCAGTCGCCGGATGGCCGGGCGACCGTTAATCCGCAAACAGGTCGCGCCCATTATTCCAACCTGCCGGCACACATCTACCGGGGATCCGCTCCTGTTGCGCCAGGAATACGGTCAGACTTCGCCGGTGCTCAACCCGTTGCGACAACTTCAGGTCATGCGGATACAGGTCGATCAAAGTTAGCACCGGCGTCCGAAGGAGATCGACATGCTGACAACGAACCAGGTCCGCAGCCCTTCGTCAGGAGGGGTGCCTTGCGCAGAGCCAGGCAACCGCGAGGTCAAACGGAATTGCCATCGACCTCTGAAAGACCTGGACGTGGCGCCCATGAAACCAATGCGCCGCCAAGACCCCTCAGGGGGCAGGATCTGCCACTTCCGCCGCCGCCAAGCGATCGCGAGTTGTTCTTCTACTCAAAATTCAAATCCATCGACGATGCCAATCGCCAGCTCGGGCATTTAAAAATGGATCGAAATCCAGCATGGCTGAATATGGGTACCAAGGAGCCTTACTTTGGCGAAAATAAAAACTCGACCGTCGGCCCGCTTTCCAATGAAAAAAATTCGCCATTCATGAAACGATGGCAGGAAGTATGGGGCACCGAAGAAACCAGAGGAAAAAATCTTTCGAATATCTGGCAAACCCTGATAAAAACCCAACAAACCAATCTCAAAAATTACATTGACGATCAAACCATGGATCTGGTTTTGTTCAACTCAAAATTTTACGAAACAATTTCAGACCCAACAAAATCGATGCCCCAAATTACCTCGAACACCTATAGAAACGAACTGACTACCCGCCAGGACTTCAAACGGGATGTGTATATCCTGCAGCGCGAGGCACTCAATGAAGACAGTCCAATATTCAAGCTGGACGGGCGCGCGCTCAAATCCCTGAATAAAATATCTTTCAAGTGGCCGCTCGCGGGCAAAGGAAACGCCGTCACCAGGCTCATGCCTTACAGAAAAAATGACGACTCCATTAAATATATCGAAGGCAGAAAGGCGTATTACGAGGATGCGCTATATCGATACGGAAACGGCGACAACAGCATGCAGAGTGTTATCAGAGAAAGGTCGCGGCTTCAGACCGAATTCGACAATGACGTTTCCGGCTATTTCCGCGATCGACAACTCAAGGCGCAACTAGAGTTCTGGAACTGGTCGAAGGTCAACGTGGCGGGAGGGATTGCGGGGTTTCATCTTATCGACTACGTGAAAAAGAAATACGGCGCCTGAATATCGATAATATCGATAAAAAAGAGGCGTCGGCACCCGGGCATCAAAAGGATGCCCTTCAGCAACGCCCCGTTTTCAATCAGATCGGCGACGAAGCCGACACTGAAGCCGCGCTTCGCGTCCGCGCAGCATTGCGCACCGGACGTACCGCTTCGCTGTGCAAATCCGCCTCCGGCAGATCGTGTGCGGGATCCAGCGCGGTCACAGCGAACGCCGACGCCGTTGCCGACCGATCGCGCGACGACGGCTGGCCGGGCTGGAAATACTCGACCAGGTGATCGATGAAGGTTCGCACCTTCGCCGGCAAGTGCAACCGGCTTGGATACGCAATCGTGATTTCGATCTGCGGCAACCGGTAGTCGCCGAGCAAAGGCACGAGCCGCCCGGACGCCAGATCGCGGCCAATCAGATAACTCGGCAGAATCGCGACGCCCATGCCCAGCAGCGCGAACTGCCTGAGCATCTCGGTGTTGTTCGCGGCGATCGCATTGCTGGGCCGCACGCGGACCTCGCCTTCCGGGCCGGTGAACACCCGCTCGTCGCCGCCCTGCTCGGACGGCCGACTCAGACACGGATGCCCGAGCAGATGCTCGGGGCGCGTCGGTGTGCCGTGCTGCGCCAGATAGGCGGGTGTCGCGCAGACCGTCATATAGCCGGTGGTCAGCCGCCGCGTAACGATGCTCGCACTGCGCATGTGCCGCGTGACCATGATGCCGACGTCGTAACCCTCTTCGACCAGATCCACCTGACGATCCGCCAGCGTGACGTCCGGCATCACGTCCGGATAGCGCGCCGCGTACGACTGCACCACGGGCGCGAGACTGTGCAGCCCGAACACCACGGGCGCCACGATCCGCAAGGTGCCGACCGGTTCGTGATTGCGCGCCACCACCATCTGCTCGACGCCTTCAAGGTCGTCGAGAATGTGCCGCACACGCTCCAGATACGTGCTGCCCGACTCGGTCAGCGACAGACGGCGCGTGGTGCGATTGAGCAGCCGCGTGCCGAGGCGCGCTTCCAGATCGGCAACGTGACGCGTGACGACCGCGGTGGACAGATCCAACGCGCCGGCCGCGCCGACGAAACTGCCGAGATCGGCCACTTTGACGAACACGCGCATGGATTGCAATTGATTCATGGGACGACTCCTGCCTCGGTAAAGCCGGGCCGGCGCCACCTCTGGCCGCCTGTGTCGACCCGGGCGACCAGGCGCGCGCGGGTTTGCCCAACGCTTCCGATTGTATCGATCCGATCATGTCCCAACACTGACTCGAACATGACAATCCGGTCAGGTTGACGCGGCGTGCCCGCTACTTTTTGCGAGCTTTATTGCGGATTTGGAGTAAGTAGAAACCCTTAGATGCTGGTAACATAGCGCCCGAAAGGAAATTAATCGCTATGACACATCGTTTTCAGCTTCTGGAAAAAATCGCGTTTTCGCTGGTTTGCTGGTCCGCGGCGGCCTGTTCGGCCTTTATCGCGTATGAGCGCTGCCCGGATATCCGGGTCGTCCTGCACGTCGGCGAAGAAGCCTTGCGCTACAGCGGGCAGTATTCGTTCGCCTGCTCGTCGCCGGTTGCCGACGCCTGCGCGCAATTCCCGACCAACTGATCAGCGGGCGGCGGCCACGCCACCCGTACGCCGCCTGACTTCGTAGCGCGGTCTCGCCGACCCTCTTCGTACGTCAGCGGGCTCTCTCATACCGCGCCGTCTGCCGCGCGTCGTCCATCCGGTCCATCACGCGTCGCGGCCGAACACCACGCGCGCGAAGAATCCCGCCAGCACTTTCTCAGCCAGCTCCGTCGGCACGTTCTGCGGATCGATCGTGTAGAAGAACTGCACGCCGTCGCACAAGCCCATCAAACCGATCGCCAGCGTTTCCGGCGTCATCAGCATTGGTGTGCCGACCCGCGCCGAGAACTCGCGAATATACGCGCCCAACTGTTCCAGCTTCTCGTGCATGAATGCGTTGAAGCGGATCCGGAAGCGGCCGTCGCGCACCGCCAGCAGCTTGGCCTCCGCCCACAGCAGGAAACACTTGTTCTCGCAATGCAGCGTGCTGTAGTAGCGCAGCACGCGCGCCTCCATTTCCTCACGCGACGCCGCGCTCGCGAAGATCGCCTGCAGGCCGCCCTGCATGGCTTCGTGATCGCGCCGCAGGAGTTCGAGAAACAGCTCGTTCTTGCCGCGGAAGTTCGAATAGAACGCACCGCGTGTATAGCCCGCCGCCGCCGCGATGTCTTCGACACTCGCCGCGACAAAACCTTTCTTCATAAAAATCGCTTGCGCGGCATCGAGCAGACGCAGGCGCGTCTGGTCTTTGCTTTGCTCGCGAGTGAGTCTTTGCCTTTTCATGGGCGGAAGTCTAGCACCGAAAAGAATTTCGATTCACCATTACATTCAGATACAGGTGTGTATTAGAATGCGCCCATTCATTCGAAGTCAACTGCGTATGCTGGTTGCATCAATCGGCATGCGCGTTATCGCTGGCGGGCCGCTGCGGCTTGCCGTGTTCGTACGCTGTCTCCTGTTGGAGTAATTGTGAAGCGTCCCGGTCCCCCCGCATCGTCAGCGATGCGCCAGCAGTCTCATCGGCATGGCCGGCGCGCGCGGCGCGCCGCCATCGCGCTCGCGCTTGCCGGCGTCGTCGCGCTGACGGCGTGCTCGAAGAAAGAAGTCGCGGCGAGCACGCCGCGTCCGGTAGTTGCCGTGGCGGTGCATGCCGACGGCAATGCCCAACAGGCGGCGTCGCTGCCCGGCGAAGTCCAGGCGCGCTATTCGACGCCGCTGTCGTTTCGAGTGAGTGGCAAGATCGTCGAGCGGCTCGTGCGCCTCGGCGACGTCGTGAAGAACGGTCAGATCGTCGCCCGCCTCGACCCGGCCGATCAGCAGAAGAATACGGCCAGCGCGCAAGCGCAACTCGCCGCCGCGGAGCACAGCTTCGTCTACGCGAAGCAGCAACTCGATCGCGACCAGGCGCAGGCGAAAGAAAACCTGATCGCCCCCGCGCAGCTCGAACAGACCACCAATGCTTACGCCTCGGCGGCCGCGCAGCGCGATCAGGCCGCGCAGCAGGCCGCGTTGTCGAAAGACCAGTTGCAGTACACCACGCTCAGTGCGGATCACGCCGGTGTGATCACCGCCGAACAGGCCGACACCGGCCAGAACGTGTCCGCCGGCCAGGCCGTCTACAACCTCGCGTGGAGCGGTGATGTCGACGTGGTCTGCGACGTGCCGGAAAGCGCGCTGGCCGCGCTGTCGGTCGGACAAACCGCGAGCGTCACGCTGGCCGCGCTGCCGGGCCGCAAGTTCAGCGCGCGGGTGCGCGAACTCTCGCCCGCCGCCGATCCGCAAAGCCGCACTTATCGCGCCAAGCTCACGCTCGAGAACCCCGGCCCGGACGTGCGCCTCGGCATGACCGCGGATATCGCACTCGCCGCGCCGGCTAACGGCAATGGCAATGGCAATGGCAATGGCAATGGCAGCGGCAGCGGCAGCGGCAGCGGCAGCGGCAGCGGCAGCGGCAGCGCGAATCAGAACAGCGCCTTCACGGTCGCCGCCACCGCCCTGTTCCACGACGGCACACAGCCGGCCGTGTGGGTCGTGCGCGCCGCGGACAACGTGCTGGAACTGCGCCGCGTCACGGTCACGCGCTACAACGAGCGCACCATCGTGATCGGCCAGGGGCTCAAGGACGGCGAGCGTGTCGTGCTGCAGGGCGTGCACACCGTGACCGCCGGCGAAAAAGTCCGGGTGGTCGCGCCGCTGCATCCCGAGGACTTCGCTTCATGAGCACCCCGCATGAAGAAGGACGCTTCAACCTGTCCGCATGGGCGCTGCGCCATCAGGCGCTGGTCGTCTTCCTGATCGCGCTCGCCACCGCGTTCGGTATCCTCGCTTATACGAAACTCGCGCAATCCGAAGACCCGCCCTTCACGTTCCGCGTGATGGTGATCCGCACCTTCTGGCCCGGCGCCACAGCGCGCCAGGTGCAGGAGCAGGTCACGGACCGCATCGGCCGTAAATTGCAGGAAACGCCGGCCATCGACTTCGTGCGCAGCTATTCGCGCCCCGGCGAGTCGCTGATGTTCTTCTCGATGAAAGACTCGGCGCCGGTCAAGGACGTGCCCGAAACCTGGTATCAGGTGCGCAAGAAAGTCGGCGATATCGCCGCCACGCTGCCGCCAGGCATTCAAGGCCCGTTCTTCAACGACGAGTTCGGCGACGTCTACACCAACATCTACACGCTCGAAGGCGACGGCTTTTCCGCCGCGCAACTGCACGACTACGCGGACCAGTTGCGCACGGTGCTGCTGCGCGTGCCGGGCGTCGGCAAGGTCGATTACTTCGGCGATCCCGATCAGCACATCTACATCGAGATCGCCAACACGCAACTCACGCGTCTGGGCATCTCGCCGCAGCAACTCGGCCAGGCGATCAATTCGCAGAACAGCGTCTCGGCGGCCGGCACGCTGACCACCACCGACGACCGCGTGTTCGTGCGCCCCACCGGCCAGTTCAAGGACGTCAACGCGCTCGCCGACACGCTGATCCGCATCAACAACCGTTCGTTCCGTCTCGGCGACATCGCCACGATCAAACGCGGCTACGACGATCCGGTCGTCACGCAAATGCGCTCCGGCGGCAAGGCCGTGCTCGGCATCGGCGTGACGATGCAGCCCGGCGGCGACGTGATCCAGCTAGGCAAGGCGCTCGACAGTCAGATGATCCAGTTGCGCCACGCGCTGCCCACCGGTCTGCAGCTCGTCGAAGTGTCGAGCATGCCGCACGCCGTCGCGCAATCGGTCGACGACTTCCTCGAAGCCGTGGCCGAAGCGATCGCGATCGTGCTGGTGGTGAGTCTGCTGTCGCTCGGCGTGCGCACCGGCATGGTGGTGGTGATCTCGATTCCGGTCGTGCTCGCCGTCACCGCTCTGTGCATGTATCTGTTCGATATCGGCTTGCACAAGGTGTCGCTCGGCACGCTGGTGCTTGCGCTCGGGCTGCTGGTCGACGACGCGATCATCGCCGTCGAAATGATGTCGGTAAAGCTGGAGCAAGGCTGGAACCGCACGCGCTCCGCCGCCTATGCGTACACCAGCACCGCGTTTCCGATGCTGACCGGCACGCTCGTGACCGTGTCCGGCTTCCTGCCGATCGCGCTCGCCAAGTCGAGCACCGGCGAATACACGCGGTCCATCTTCGAAGTGTCGGCGATCGCGTTGATCGCGTCGTGGCTTGCAGCAGTCGTGCTGATTCCGCTGCTCGGCTATCACATGCTACCCGAGCGCAAACGCCTGGCGCACGAAGCGGACGACCACGAACACGACATCTACGACACGCGCTTCTACAAGCGGCTGCGCGGCTGGATCAGCTGGTGCATCGAGCGTCGCTTCATCGTGCTGGCGATCACCGTCGTACTGTTCATGGTGGCGATGGCGGGCTTCACGCTGGTGCCGCAACAGTTCTTCCCGAGTTCCGACCGCCCCGAGTTGCTGGTCGACGTGCGGCTGCCCGAGGGTGCTTCGTTCCAGGCGACGCTGCGGGAAGCTCAGCGGCTCGAAAAAGTGCTGGTGGGCCGGCCTGAAATCGATCATACGGTGGACTTCGTCGGCAGCGGCGCGCCGCGCTTCTATCTGCCGCTCGACCAGCAATTGCAGACGCCGAATTTCGCGCAGTTCGTGATCACCGCGAAATCCGTGAAAGAACGCGAGAAGCTCGCGCAGTGGCTCGAACCGGAATTGCGCGACAACTTCCCGGCGATCCGCACGCGTCTGTCGCGTCTCGAGAACGGGCCACCGGTCGGTTATCCGGTGCAGTTCCGCGTGAGCGGCGACGACATCGCCACCGTGCGTTCGATCGCCGAGCGCGTCGCGGCCACGCTGCGCGCCGACGGCGGCACCCGCAACGTCCAGTTCGACTGGGACGAGCCGGCCGAACGCTCGGTGCGCTTCGAAGTCGACCAGAAGAAAGCGCGCGAACTGGGCGTGAGCTCCGACGACATCTCCAGCTTCCTCGCGATGACCTTGTCCGGCTACACGGTCACGCAGTATCGCGAACGCGACAAGCTGATCAGCGTCGATCTGCGCGCGCCGAAAGCCGAACGCGTCGATCCCGCGCAGCTCGTCACGCTGGCCATGCCGACACCGAACGGTTCGGTGCCGCTCGGTACGCTCGGCCATCTGCGCAACGATCTCGAATACGGCGTGATCTGGGAACGCGACCGCCAGCCGACCATCACCGTGCAGTCCGACGTGGCGCCCGGCGCGCAAGGCATCGACGTCACGCATGCGGTCGACAAGGCGTTGAGCTCGATTCGCGCGACGCTGCCGGTCGGTTACCGGATCGAGATCGGCGGCTCGGTCGAGGAAAGCGGCAAGGGCCAGACGTCGATCAATGCGCAAATGCCGATCATGATCATTGCCGTGCTGGTGTTGCTGATGATCCAGTTGCAGAGCTTCGCGCGCGTGCTGATGGTGGTGCTGACCGCGCCGCTCGGGCTGATCGGCGTGGTCTTCACGCTGCTGCTGTTCGGCCAGCCGTTCGGCTTCGTCGCCATGCTGGGCGTGATCGCGATGTTCGGCATCATCATGCGCAACTCGGTGATTCTGGTCGATCAGATCGAGCAGGACATTGCGTCCGGGCATAAGCGTTTCGACGCGATCGTCGGCGCGACCGTGCGGCGTTTCCGGCCGATCACGCTGACCGCCGCGGCGGCCGTGCTCGCGCTGATTCCGCTGTTGCGCTCGAACTTCTTCGGTCCGATGGCGACCGCGCTGATGGGCGGCATTACGAGCGCGACCATCCTCACGCTGTTCTATCTGCCCGCGCTGTACGCCGCCTCGTTCAGGGTGCGCGGCGACGAACGCGAGCCACCGGCACCGTCCGGCACGGCGCATTCGGGAAATTGAGCATGGCTACGATCCCCCTCTCCCGCTATCCGCGCATCGTCACGCTGGTCAGCGCAACGTTCGCGCTTGCCGCCTGTTCGTTCGGACCCAACGGCAAGCCGCCCGCGATGCCGCAGCCGGCTCACTACGGCGCTGCTGCGCAGCCGACCCAGACCGTGGCCGCGCAAGGCATCACCCAGCAATTCGTGGTCGGCGCGAAGCCGGTACCCGAATGGTGGAAGCAGTATCAGTCGGACGCGTTGAATGCGCTGGTCGACGAAGGCTTGCGCAACAGCCCGACGCTCGCCGCCACCGACAAGAGCCTCGCCGCCGCGCGTGAGCAGTTGCGCGCGCAGGTCGGCAGTTCGATGCTGCCGACCATCGATGCAGGTGGTCAGGCGACCCGTAATCGTGCGTTGACGATTCCCGGGTTCGGGCCTAGCACGATGCTGTACGACGTCTTCATCGGGCAACTGGAGGCGCACTACACGATCGACCTGTTCGGCGCCTCGCGCCTCGCCGACGCGGCGCTTGCGTCGCGCGTGAATGTGCAGGCGTATCAGCTGGACGCCGCGCGTCGCGCGCTGGCCGCCAACATCGTGACGGCGGCTATCACGAGCGCCGCGCTGCGTGCGCAGATCGACACGACCGAACGGCTCGTGACACTCGCCAACGACCAGGCGCGCGATACGCAGCGGCGCTATGTGCTGGGCGCGGTCTCGCATGCCGATCAGTTGAGCGCGCAACAAAGCGCGGCGAGCCTGTCGGCGAGCTTGCCGGGTTTGCGGCAGCAGTGGTTGACCACGCGTCATGCGCTGGCCGTGCTGCTCGGCCGGACGCCGGACGCCGCGCCCGACGATCTCGCGCTCGCGCAGTTGCAGTTGCCCCAGCAGGTGCCGGTGGTGGTGCCTTCGGAGTTGCTGCGCGCGCGGCCCGATATTCAGGCCGCCGACGCCGCGTTGAAGGCCGCCGCGGCCGATGTCGGCGTCGCGACGGCGCAGATGTTCCCTAGCCTGTCGCTGAGCGCATCGATGGGACAAGGCGGGTTTAGCTGGCCGGTCGCGCTCTCGGGCGCGGGCGCGATCTGGAGTCTGGGGGCTTCGTTGTCGCAGCCGCTGTTCCACGGCGGGGCGCTGTTCGCGCAGCGACGCGCGGCGGTGGATACCTACGACGCGACGGTCTCGCAGTACAAGCAGACGGTGTTGGCGGCGTTCCAGAATGTCGCCGATTCGCTCGCCGCGCTCGAGCACGACGCGCAGGCGCTGGACTCGGCGAATGTCGCCGCACGCTCGGCACAGGGGATTTTCGAGGAGACGTCGGGACGGTATCGGCTGGGTGCGGTACCGATCGCGTCGACGCGTTCCAGCGAGCAGCAGTTCCGCAATGCGCAGCTCGATGAGATTCGCTATACCAGCGCAAGGTTGACGGATACGGCGGCGTTGTTTCAGGCGATGGGGAATCCGCCGGTTGAGGCGGCGGGTGGCGTTGCTAATTCTGCCAATGCGCCTGCGGCGGCGCTGGTTCCGGCGTCGAGCGTGACGGCGGTCAACTGACTAAACCTGGGATTCCGTACTGACATTCGCTGAGTTATCCCCAGTTTGTGTTGACAGGCTTGTTGATAACTCCTGGGATAGTCGGTTAAGTGCTTGATGAGAATGGGTTTGTTGGGGGCGGTGCGGATGCGGGCAACGGTGGTCGATTTGTGACAGGAACTGCGCGCGGCGAGCGGGTTGATCAACCCTCCTGACAAAATCTCGTCGCGACTGAAGGCGCGGTTTAACGCGCCTTCAGCTCTGCTACGGCTTTTTCTTCGAGGCAGTCATGTCCAGACCTTCGGGTGCGAGGTCTGGATACGCTCTCCACAATGGTTCAAGAAGAAGGTATAGGCCGCCGACGACCTTCCCCGCCTCAGCGCGAAACCCATCGAATTCGTCTTTTGAACACCGTTCCTGAATTATCCGCGTCGCGTTTTCGACCGATAGATACGCGTCCATCAGTTGCTTGCTGACTTGCGATGCCGTGGCTTTGTCGATTTCCTTGTCCACGCCTCCCTCCGGCAATGAATATCGTCGCGTGCTGCGAATGGCAAAAACATTCGCCTCTTATGACGTGGACAGACCTTCGGGCGCAAGCCCCGGATGAAGCAGCCATAGCGGCCTTAAAAGAAACGCGAACAGATGCCCTGCCACGTTCGCAGCTTCAACACGAAACACCTCCGCCTCATTCTTCGAGCAGTGCTGCTCGACGACTTTCAGCGCATCAACAATGGAATGGTTCGCAGCGAGTAATTTGTCGTTAACTTCCGCTGCAACGCTTCTGTCTTCAATCATGAGATGTCCTTCAGCAGTCTTACTTGTTCGAAGAACAAGTACGCTAAAAGCAGCCGTGCGCCGCGAGGCGGCGAAAATTCTTAAACTTCTGCCGTTATTTCATCGATGACCGTGCGCTTCTCACGGCGCCTACATTGGACGTAGGAAACGTACGCCGGGCCCTACATGAACGATAGCCCGCACACCGTCCAGTACGCACCCCCACAACTTATCCACAGATAATGTTGACAGCCCTGTTGATAACGCCTGGAGATCCCAACTAAGTACTTGAGCACGCAACGGATTCAGTGCGAGACCCATTTGCCGACGCGGACGCGTCAAGCGGCACCAAGGCGGCACCCAAGCAGCAGCGCAGTCGCTGCCGCCCCCTTACCACCAACACTCAATAAACCCCCGCCTCTCCCGCCGGCCGGTTTTTGAACCGCTTATGCACCCAATAATATTGATCAGGAATCCGCCGAACCTGCGTCTCCAGAAACTCGGTAATCCGGCGTGCATCGACGGCCACGTCGTCTGACGGAAAGTTACTCAGCGGGTCGAAAATAGTCAGCTTGTACCCGCGATAATCCGGCAGCACTTCCGTCACGAACGGCACGACGCGCGCATTGCCCGCCCGCGCCATGCGCGACACGGAAGTCAGCGTGCAAGCCGGCACGCCGAAGAACGGCACGAACACCGAGTCGCGCAAACCGAAGTCCATATCGGCCGCCAGCATCACCGGTTTGCCCTCGCGCAGCACGCGCAACGCGCGCCGCACGCTGTCGCTACGCGGAATCATCTCCGTGCCGAAACGGCCCCGCTGGCGCACCGCCATGCCATCGAGCAGCAGGTTGGACATCGGCGTGTAAAGCGACGCCACCGGATGCCGCGTCGAATACATCATGCAACCCGCCTCGATGCCCACGAAATGGAAGCCGACGAAAATCGTCGGGTGCGACTGCATGTCGGACAGATCGATCGCGCTCTCCACTTCCACGAGACGCGCGAGCGCCTGCGCATTGCCGAACCATTGCGGCCCGCGCTCCACATAACTGCGAATCACGTGACGGAAATGCGCACGCGCGAGCCGTTCGCGCGCGTCGTCGCTCATGTCCGGAAAACACAGCTTCAGATTGGTGTGCACGACGCGCCGGCGGGCGCTCGGAATGCGGTACAGCAAGGCGCCGATGCCGGTGCCGATCCGCGCAACGGCGCCATACGGCAGGAACGCGAACACGCGCAACAGACCTGTCATCAGACAGATAAGGATTCGACTTTTCACTCGGCGTGGACCTGGTGGATGCTAAATGGCGAACACGCCGGCCGCCACGGCCTCACAGCGCGCGACGATCGACGTGGCATGCGCGTGCGTCAAACCGTGTCTCGCGCCGCGCGTTTTTTCTGAAGTGGACGCTTCGCCCGTGGCGAAACGTAGAGGTGCTGGAGACCGAAACCGCTCAGGCGTCGGGAGTCCGTTAGGACCCGGTATGAAAGCACCGCAGGCGTGATTAAAACATACTGCGAATGCCGGGCACAAAAACTGCTGGAAACGGCGCCGCCCAATACCGTGAAACCCATACCAGGCAGGCGTCTCGACGATCTTTCAAAATTTTTCGTGCGCGGCCCAACGTATCGTGGACCGCGCCCGCTTAACGCAACCTTAAGAAAATCCCCGTGGGGGACATCAAGGCTTGTTCGATTCGAACAGATCGAGAATCTGCTTCTTCTCGTTCGACGACACGTTCGGCGGCGGCACCGCCGGCGGCGTCATGCCCGCCGGTCCGACGCCACCCACGGCGTCGCTCGCGCCGGCGGTCGGGTTCGCCGAATCCAGACCGATGCTGGCGACGAAACCGTTGCCCGGCGTCATGTCGGTGTAGAACAGCTCGCCGTCGACCGCGGTCACGCCGTCAGGCTGCGCGGGTTCGGCTTGCGGCACGCCGCGCAGCGCGCGCTGCATGTACTCGACCCAGATCGGCAACGCGAGCTGCGCGCCGAATTCACGGCTACCGAGGCTCTTCGGCTGATCGTAACCCATCCACGCCACCGCCACCAGCGACTGCTGATAGCCTGCGAACCAGCCGTCTTTCGCGTCGTTGGTGGTCCCCGTCTTGCCCTGCAGGTCCGAGCGATGCAGCACGTTGGTGCCCGCGCCCGTACCGGCCGTCGCCACCGAATGCAACAGGCTGTTCATGATGTAGGCGTTACGCGGTTCGAGCGTGCGCGGCGCGTCGCGCCCGGCCGTCAGCGGCTGCGCTTTGGAGAGCGGCTGGCCGCGTGCATCCGTCACCTCGGCGATCAGATACGGATTGATCCGGTAGCCGCCGTTCGCGAACACTGAGTAAGCCCCCGCCGACTGCAACGGCGTGACGAGGCCCGCGCCGAGCGCCATCGGCAGATACGGCGGGGTCTTGTCGGCGTCGAAACCGAAACGCTGCGTGACGAAGTCCTGCGCGTACTTGGTGCCGATGAACGACAGAATGCGGATCGACACCAGGTTCTTCGACTTCTGCAGCGCGAGACGCATCGGCATCGGACCGTCCGGCTGGTCGTCGTCCTTCGGCTCCCACGCGTCGCCGCCCGGCGTGCTCGACGGGAAGTACAGCGGTGCGTCGTTGATGATCGTAGCCGGTCCGAGGCCTTTATCCAGCGCCGCCGAATAGATGAACGGCTTGAAGCTCGAACCCGGCTGACGCCACGCCTGGGTCACGTGATTGAACTTGTTCTTGTTGAAGTCGAAGCCGCCCACCAGCGCGCGGATCGCGCCGTCCTGCGGCGTGAGCGACACCAGCGCGCCTTCCACCTGCGGCAACTGCGTGATCTGCCAGTTGCCTTTATCGTCGGCGATGAGGCGCACGATCGAACCCGGCTTGATCTTCGTGGCCGCGGTGGCGCGCGCGCTCAAGCCGCCCGCGACGAAGCGCAGCCCGTCGCCGCTAATCGCCACCTGCGTGCCGTCCACCAGTTGCGCTTTCACCAGCTTCGGATTCGCGTCGGTCACCACGGCGGCGATGATCTCGCCGTTGTCGGGGTGATCGGTGAGCGCGTCGTCGATCGTCTGATCGCGGTCGTCGCCCGGCTCGGGCAGTTGCACGAAGCCTTCCGGTCCGCGATAGCCGTGCCGGCGCTCGTAGTCCATCACGCCTTTACGCACCGCCTGATACGCGGCGTCCTGATCCGCGGAATCGATCGTGGTGGTGACGTTCAGACCGCGCGTATAGGTTTCGTCCTTGTACTGCGCGTACATCATCTGCCGCACCATTTCGGCGATGTACTCCGCGTGCACGCTGTATTCGTTGCCCGGATTCTTGGTGTGAATCTCTTCCTTCACCGCCTGATCGTACTGATCCTGGCTGATGTATTTCAGCTCGAACATGCGCCGCAGAATGTACTCCTGACGGATCTTGGCGCGCTTCGGATTGACCACCGGGTTATACGCGGACGGCGCTTTCGGCAAACCGGCCAGCATCGCGGATTCCGCCAGCGTGATGTCCTTCAGATCCTTGCCGAAGTACACGCGCGCCGCCGACGCAAAGCCGTACGCGCGCTCGCCCAGATAAATCTGGTTCATATACAGCTCGAGAATCTGGTCTTTGGTCAGCGCGCGCTCGATCTTGTACGCGAGCAGCATTTCATAGATCTTGCGCGTGTAGGTCTTTTCGCTCGACAGGAAGAAGTTGCGCGCCACCTGCATGGTGATCGTGCTCGCGCCCTGCGAGGCGCCGCCGTGCGCCAGGTCGGCAAAACCGGCGCGCAGAATGCCCAGAAAGTCGACGCCGCCGTGCTCGTAGAAGCGATAGTCTTCGATCGCGAGCACCGCTTTCTTCATCTGGTCGGGAATGTCCTGGAAGCGCACGATGCTGCGCCGCTCGTCGCCGAATTCGCCGATCAGCACGTGGTCGGCCGTGTAGACCCGCAGCGGCACTTTCGGACGATAGTCGGTCAACGCGTCGAGCGACGGCAACTGCGGCCCCATCACCACCAGCGCATAGCCGACGATCAGCGCGCCCACCACCGCGAGCGTGCCCATCAGGCTGGCGAACCAGATCACGAGGGTCAAGCCGATCGAACGGCGGCCGCGCGCGTCGCCCTCGGCCTCGCGCGAAGCCGCATTGCGTCCTGGAGTGCGTTGGTAGGAGTCCCGGTCTTCACCAGCCGGAGAATTGGAAGAATGCGGTCGTTTGATGATTGGCATGACTGGAATAGTGGGCGCGTAACTGAACGCCTTTCTGCGCGCGCTCGTAGCGCGTGCATGGATCGTGATCGAGCACCGTGGCCTCGGACGCACACCGCCGCGCGGCCCTATGCCCCCGGCCAGCCGCACGGCGCCCGGGACAGTGTCCGGCGCAACGTAACAGCGCATTTTAAAGAAATCAAGACAGGCCGAAGCGAGTTTTTTTGTAAGAATTCCCTTCGCGTTCCTTGCGCGCCCGCCGCTGCCGCCCTACGCCGCCACGCCTTGCGCGGACGGCCGGGGTTATCAACAGAAACTGTTGAAAGGCCTGTGGACAAGCTCGCCGGAAACGCGACAAGTCGTTGATGTCACGGGATTTTCATGTCACGCCCGTTCCGCATCGTTGCAACTCGTCATATGATGGGTTCGGCGCGTGCGTCGGACCCGCGCGCTGCCGGACGTACCAGCAAGCGCACTATCAGACGCACCACCAAGCCGTCCCGCCCATGCCAACAAGTATGCGAGCCGATCATGAACAAGCCCAGCGAACGCATCGTCGTATTCGTCACGACCGCGCAGAAACGCGCGATCGCCGCCACCGCCGAGAATCTGGGCATTAGCGTCAGCGAGTTGATGCGGCGCGCGGTGTTGAGCTTCGGCGCCACCAGCGAACAGGTGAAGGCGGCCAGCATCGTCGACCGCTTGCGCGCCCCGCGCGCGCCGGATGCGCTCGACGCGGCGTTGCAGCGGGTCGCGCGCGGCACGCGCCACGCGCGCGCGGCGCTGCCGGCGGCCTTGCAAACGCGTGGCGGCAGCGAAACCGGTGCATCGGCGGAAGGTGGAGCAACAGCGGACGCAGCGAACGCGCCGTCGAATGCGAATGCCGTGCCCCGCAAGCCCGCCGCGCCTGAGCCTGCACCGTTGTTGCCGGCGGGGGTCGCCGCCGCGCTGGCCGCCGAGATCGACGAAGAAGCCTTGGCCACCGCGGAAGCCGTGGCACGCGTGGCAGCCGCGAAAGCCGCCGCGGTTGAAAGCGCGAGCACGCCGCAGACCGATGCTGACGCGCAACTGCGCAGCGTGCTCAAGCGCCCGCGCGTCGACAGTTCGCGCGACGACGACGATCCCCGTACCGATCCGAGCACCGAAGGCGGCCGCTTCGCCTGACGAAGCGCTTTAGCGCGAAGTGGACATCGCAAATCGCGCATTGGCGGTGCATCCGACGTCATGCTGGGCGCGGTGAAACGCGCGAGCTTTCGATATTGCAAGCTTGACGATGTGAGCCGGCCACTGTGGTGTGAGGTAGAAGCGTTAGCCCGGCTTCAGTCCAGTCTTAGTCCGCTTATGCGCATCGTCTTTCACGTCGCTCATCTCATCTGGCTGAACAGACTTCTACTCTGCAAGTCGGCACATATAAGCCGCAGCGCTTCACATCGACGACACCCAATGCGCGCAAACTACGCGATTCTGTCATCGCGCCCTTTAAGGCGGATTTAAGCGAGCCCGTGGTGTAATATCCGCGGGCGGCTGAATCACTGGCCGCGCGTTTTAACCGTAATCACTGTTTGCCATTCGATCCGTCGATCGAACAATTTACGGCGCTGCTATTGCAATTGGCGAGCACGCCCCGAACTCCGGTCCGAACGTTGCGCAGCTTCACGCGCAGCGGCGTAAAGTAGCAGTTAAAAGCAGTTGGACGCGCGGATTTATTCAGCGCCGACACCATTCTCTGGAGGTTTTCATGTCGCTATTCGACAGCATTTCGCGCACGCTTAAAGGTCTCCTTAACGACGCAGCCGATTCCGTGCAAGACCCGTCGCGCGACTCGCGCCAGATCGTGCGCGAACTCGACGAAAGCATCGCCAAAGCCGAGAACTCGTTGATCGAGATTCAGGCGCAAGTGGCCACGCAGCAAAGCAAGCGCGATGTTGCCGCGGACAAGGCGAAGAAGTACGAAGACGGCGCGAAGCGCGCGCTGCAATCCGGCGACGAAGCCCTCGCGCGCGAAGCCCTCGGCGCACAAGCCACGGCCGAAGCCGAACGCGACGCGCTGGCGAAAGAACTGACCACGCTCGAACCGTCGGTCGCGCAGTTGAAGAGCCAGATCGACGACATGCGCAGCCGTCGCAACGACCTGAACGCACGTTCAAACATTCTGCAAGCCAAGCAACAGATCGCGCAGGCGAAAGACGTTGCAGCTACGGCATTGGGCGGCATCGGCGGCAAGAATCTGTCGCAGGATTTCCAGAAGCTGGAAGACAAGGTCGCGCTGTCGAATGCCCGTTCCGACGCGCGTCTGAATTCCGCCGACGCAACGAGCGGCAAGGCGCTCGACGACAAGCTCTCGGATCTGAACCGCGGGCCGTCCGTCGAAGATCGTCTCGAAGCATTGAAGAAACAGATCAATACGCCGGCTCAGTAATTGCGTCAGCAGTAGCTCCTCGCGGTTGCGCATGCAACCGCCGGAGCGCCTGGTAGTCGGTCGCCGGGTTTCCGGCCGCCGGCCACCAGAAACGACTGAAGGAGACGGGCGCCATGCGCCTGGTCCGACCATGAAAAAATTTCTCGCAGGCGCATTCGCTTCCTTGCTGTTCGTCTCGGCCGCGGCCTTCGCGGTGCCGACGGTTCAGCAGATCGAATCCGCCATGTCGCAAGGCAACTGGCAGCAGGCCGACGCCGGCCTGAGCGAAGTGCTGCAGGCGCATCCGAACAATGCGCGCGCACGCTATCTGTACAGCCAGGTGCTGGATCGCGAAGGCCGTTATGCCGACGCGCTCGCCCAGGTGCAACAGGCCAAGACGCTCGACCCGCAAATCCGCTTCACCGACCCGACCCGTTTCGCGCAGACCGAAGCGCGCATCCGTAAAGATGCGGAACGTGCCGGCGGCAACTCGGGCAACACCACCGCACCGAACCCGTTCGCGCAGCAGAATGCGCCGGCCGTGCAGCAGCAGTCGGCGATGATGTCGCAAGCGCCGCAACGGCATGGTCCGGGCATGGGCATGTGGATCGGCATCATTCTGCTGATCGGCGCGATCGCGCTGGTGTTGCGCTGGACGCTGCGTCGCGCGCGCTCGCAAGACGATACGCGCGCCGACGACGATCGTCGCGTGCAGTTGAAGCGCGCTACCGAGATGCTCAACGCCGTGCGTTCGCTGAAGCTCGACGTGAAGCTGTCCACCGTGCAAGGTCACGAGGCGCTGGAGAAAGAAGTCGAAGCGACCGAAGACCAGTTGCGCGGCCTCGTCGAAACGCTGTCGAACGGCAAGAACCCGGTGCCGCCGTATCAGCTCGACGAACTCGAACAACGCATCGGCAGCCTGCGCGCACGCGCAGACGGCCGGCCCGATCCGTACGCCGCGCCGGCGGCCACCACGCAGCAATCGCCGTATGCGCAGGAAGCCGACCGCTTTGGCAATCCGCCGCAAGCGCCCTATCCGCAGCAAGGTCCGTATCAGCAGCAGCCGCAGGTCATTGTGCAGCAAGGCGGTGGCGGCTTCGGCGGCGGCATGGGCGGTCTGTTGACCGGCGTGCTGCTCGGCGAAGCGCTGAACTCCGGGCGTGAGCGCGTGGTTGAGCGCGACGTGATCGTCGACGACGAAACACGCCGCCGCGGCAACGACGGCGGCAATGGCGGCGGCCTCGACTTCGGCCAGGGCTCGAACGACTGGAACGATAACAGCGGCGGTGGCGTCGATATGGGCAGCAACGACGACTCCGGCGGCTGGAACGATACCTGAGCGACGTAGCCAGGCGGCAAGCTGAAACAAAAACGGGCTCCTTCAAATGAAGGAGCCCGTTTTTTATGCCGGTTTATTCGGCTAGCGGATTTCACACGCGTACCGACGCCGACGCCCTGCCCGGCTCATGCTGCGCAAGCAATATCGACCCCGCAAACAACCTGACGATAAAACGCTCCGCGTACGCGACCAGTGCATCGCGGCGCGCCGCCTCCGCGCCGATATATTCCGCCGACAGATGAAACAGTTGCAGCACGATCTGCGTGCAGACTTCGTCGACGGTGTCGCGCTCGAGCGTCGGCATCAGTTCCAGCTGCACGACGTCGTCGGCCATTTCCGCCGATACGTCGTGGAGATTCGCGCGCACCGCCTCGCGCAGCGCCGGCGACGTGCCGTGATACTCGGCCAGCGCGCTCAGAAAGGCCTCGCGGTTATCCAGCGCGAACGTGAAAAACGCCACGCACGCGCGACGCGGCACGCTATGGGGCTCGTCGTGCGCGGCGAGCCAGCGCTCGCGCCGCAGCATCGGCCGTAAGCGCCGGCTCACCGATTCGACCGCCTCGCGCGCGAGGTCGTCGAGCGTGTCGAAATGACGGTAGAACGTGTTGGGATTCAGCCCCGCCTCGCGCGCCAGTTCGCGCAGACCCAGGCTCGCGAAGCTGCGGCCACCTGCTGTGAGCCGCAACGCGGCTTCGATCAGCTTGCGCTTGCCGGCCGGCAATTCCTGCACGGCCGCGAGATCTGGGTCGGCGGCGTTCGCCGCGTCGGGGACGGGGTTCATAAGCTTTCAGCCACTGTGCGCCATGCGCGTTTAATAGCAGTACTCTAAACGATCTTGACGCCAAGTGTACAGTTGTCTACTCTGCGCGTTATACCGGAGTAGACATGTGTAGACTCCGGAACTTCGTTCCATGCTGGAGATCACCGTGACCCCCGCCTCTTCCACTTCCTCCGCCGCGCCGCGCATTGCCATCGTGGGCAGCGGCTTTGCCGGCATCGGCATGGCGATCCGCCTGCTGAAAATGGGGATTACGTCGTTCACCGTGTACGAAGCGGCCGCCGACATAGGCGGTACGTGGCGTGACAACACCTATCCCGGCGCAGCTTGCGATGTGCCGTCGCATCTCTATTCGTTTTCGTTCGAGCCGAATCCGGCGTGGTCGCGCGCGTTCGGCGGCCAGGCGGAAATTCTCGACTATCTGAAGCATTGCGCGCGCAAGTACGGCGTGGATCGCTACGTACGTTGCAACGCGCCCGTGGCCGCCACCCGCTTCGATGCAACCCGCCAGGTGTGGCACGTCGAGATCGACGCGCACGGCACGCGTGAAACCCTCGAAGCGGACGTGGTGATCGCCGCGAGCGGCCCGCTGTCGCGTCCGGCGATGCCGCAAATCGCCGGGCTCGACCAGTTCGAAGGCAAGCTGTTTCATTCGGCGCGCTGGGACCACGCGTATCCGCTCGAAGGCAAACGCGTCGCGGTGATCGGCACCGGCGCGAGCGCGATCCAGTTCGTGCCGCAAATCCAGCCGCACGTTGCACAACTCGAACTGTTCCAGCGCACCGCGCCGTGGATCATGCCGAAACCGGACAAGCCGGTCGGCCCGCGCGCGCACTGGCTGTTCCGGCATCTGCCGTTCACGCAGCGTTTCGTGCGCAGCGCGATTTACTGGCAACTCGAATCGCGCGCTATTGCGTTCGTGGTCAATCCGAAGCTGATGAAAATGCCGATGAAGTTCGGCCTCAGCTATCTCCAACGGCGCGTACCGGACCCCACGCTGCGCGCCAAACTCACGCCGAACTACCGGCTCGGTTGCAAGCGCGTGCTGTTGTCGAGCGATTACTATCCGGCGCTCGGCAAACCGAACGTCGACGTGGTCACGACCGGTATCCGCGAGGTCGTCGCCGACGGCATCGTGACCGAAGACGGTGTGCTGCATCGTGCCGACGCGATCATCTGCGGCACGGGTTTCCAGGTCAACGACGTCGGCGCGCCGTTCGACGTGACCGGTCTCGACGGTGCGGATCTCGGCGCGATGTGGCTGCGCGACGGTCCGGAAGCGTACCTCGGCGTGAGCGTCGCGGACTTTCCGAATTTTTTCATGATCGTCGGCCCGAACACCGGGCTCGGTCATAACTCGATGATCTACATGATCGAGTCGCAGGTGCAATACATCGCCGATTGTCTGCGCGAACTGCGCCGGCGCAAAGCACGCACGATGAATCTACGGCTCGACGTGCAGCGCGATTTCAATGCGCGCTTGCAGAAGGAGATGCAGCACTCGGTGTGGGTCAGCGGCTGCCATAGCTGGTATCAGACGAAGAGCGGCAAGGTGACCGCGTTGTGGCCGGGGTTCACGTTCAGCTTTCGCAAGCGCACCCGGCGCGTGCGGCCGGGTGAATATCGCTTCGCGCGTTGAGGCCGCGGGCGGGGGCGGTTTGAAGCATTCGGGGCATTCGAGGCATTCGAAGCATTCGGGGCAACCAAAGCATCCAAAGCATTCGAACCAGTCGGACTAGTCGAACAACAAAGGGAGACAAGCATCATGGCAAGCATCGAATCCACCTCGCCCGCCACCATCGCGCCGCTACCGCCGCGCTCGCTCGCCGCGCGCCTGGGCATGACCAGCGTGCCGCGCGATGAATTGCGCCGCCGCTACACGCAAAGCGGCTCGCAGTTCGTCAAGATCATGGGCGCCGACGTGCACTACCTCGACGAAGGCAGCGGCGACACGATCGTGATGATCCATGGTTTCGCGTCGTCGCTGCATACGTGGAACCGTGTCGCCGATGAACTCAAGCGCGAGCATCGCGTGATTCGCCTCGATCTGCCGCCGTTCGGCGTGACCGGCCCGCTGCGTTCCAGCACCGGCGAAATCGACACGATGAACCTGCCGACTTATCGTCGCTTCATCGACACGTTCGTGCAGGCGCTCGGCATTGCGCGCGCGACCTTGATCGGCAACTCGCTCGGCGGGCTGATTTCGTGGGACTACGCGGTGCGCCACCGCGACGCCGTCGAACGTCTGGTGCTGATCGATTCGGCCGGCTTTCCGATGAAGCTGCCGATTTACATCGACCTGTTCAATCACGCGCTGGTGCGGCTGAGTTCGCCGTGGTGGCTGCCCGAAGTCATTGTCAAAAGCGCGGTGCGCAACGTGTACGGCGATTCGCGCAAGATCGACGCGGTGACGATGCGGCGCTACGTCGATTTCTTTCACGCCGAGGGCGCGCGCACCGCGATCGGCAAGATGGTGCCGACGCTCGACTTCAAGGAGGTCGACACGGAGGCGCTCAGAACGCTCGACGTGCCCACGCTGGTGCTGTGGGGCGCCAGGGACCGCTGGATTCCGCCCGCGCACGCGAGCGAGTTTGCGAGCCGTATTCCGGGCGCTAAATCGGTGATGTATCCGGGGCTCGGGCACATTCCGATGGAAGAAGCGCCCGAGCGCGTGATGACCGATCTGCGCGCGTTTCTCGGCACGCCGGGCGCCGATGTTTCGATGGACGAAGACAGTCGTCGCGCGCCGGCCTGAACTTCATCCGCTTCCGGTCACCCTCCGCCGAGAAAACGCAACAGCCCCCACAAGAACTTGCAGAGCATCACGATCAGCTCCCACAGGTGATAGAGCTGTTGCCAGCCCGAAACGCGCGCGAAGGAGTCGATCATGATGGGTGAAGGCAAGAAATTAGGGCTGCGGATGGCGGTTTGACCGCCCATCATAACGACTGCGGGATAGCCCGTATCAAGTCGATTGAAAGTCTGCCGTAAACGCATCGAGGAGGCGCTGCATCTGCCATGGATGACAGCGCAAGCCGAGCGCGCCACGCGCGCCATCGAGGAGACGTAAATGATGCGTTTCAAATTCCGCAGACCGGCTCAGTCACAGGGTGTCGTCGGCGATATTGCGGCGCAAGCCGGCAAACTGGGCATTGAGATCTGCGACGTCTCGGGCCACGTCGAGGAAGTCGCCGCGCGCGTGCAACGCCAGGCGCAGGTCTGCCGCGCGCTGCGCGAATCCGCGGCGCAAACGCTGGCTGGCAATCATCGCATTGCGACTGCCGCGCGTGAAATGCGTAACGTCTCGGCCGAAGCCGCGACCGGTGTGCAGGCGTCGCAGGAGACCTTGCAGGCCTCGCTCGCCGACATTCACGGACTGGTCGAAGGCGTGACGGTGATCGAGAGCCAGATCGGCGCGTTACGCAGCGCGTTGGCGCATGTGAGCCGGGTATCCGAGGAAATTTCGCTGATCGCGCGCCAGACGCATTTGCTCGCGTTGAACGCCGCGATCGAAGCGGCGCGCGCGGGCGATTCCGGCAAGAGTTTCGCGGTGGTGGCCGCCGAGGTGAAGAACCTGTCGGCGAAGACCGCGCAAGCTACCGGGCAGATCGAAAAGACGCTCGCGCAACTCACGCAGCAGACCGAGCAACTGATTAGCGAAGGATCGGTGAATACCGCGCGGGCGCATCGGGTGCGTGAAGGCACGCGCAAGATCGGCGACGTCGTGCATGCGACGGGCGACGCGATTGCGCAGTTGAACAACGAGGCGGGTGAGATTGCCGCGTTGACTGGCGAGATCGAAACGCAGTGCGATGGGCTCGAGGCGCAGGTGCTGGAGATGGCGAGCGGTGTCGAGGATTCGAGCGAGAACTTTGCGCAGGCCAAGGACCGGTTGGGGAATCTGCTGGGGGTGTCGGAGACGTTGATCGAGTTGACGGCCGCGACGGGCGTCGAGACGGCGGATACGCTTTTTATCGATGCGGTGCAGCGGGCCGCGGCGGCGGTGAGCAAGGTGTTCGAGGGCGCTGTCGCGCGGGGTGAAGTGTCGATCGAGGATCTGTTCGATCAGCGCTATGTGCCGGTTGCCGGGAGTAATCCGCCGCAGTTCGTTACCCGGTTTACTTCGTTTACCGATCGGGTGTTGCCGGCGATTCAGGAGCCTTTGCTTAAGCTCGATTCGCGGGTGGCATTTTGTGCTGCTGTGGATTTGCGCGGGTATTTGCCTACGCATAATCTGAAGTTCTCTTTGGCGCAGCGGGAGGATGTTGTTTGGAATATGGCGAATTGCCGGAATCGGCGGATGTTTGATGATCGCACCGGGATTGCTGCGGCTTCGCATACGAAGCGGTTTTTGCTGCAGACGTATCGGCGGGATATGGGGGGTGGGGAGTTTGTGTTGATGAAGGATGCGTCCGCGCCGGTTTTTGTGGGTGGGCGGCATTGGGGTGGGGTTCGGGTGGGGTATCGGGTTTGAACAGATAAACCGAACGGTCTTATCGACCAATCCGTGTTTATCGATCGCCCTGTAAAAAATAGAATGCACCTCACTGCCTATCGAATGAACCAGCGAGGTTGCCTTCCATGCCACACGACCGGAATCGGCTAACGTCTCATGCCATCCTTGAAGAGATAATCCAGATCGTTCGCTGGCACCCGGCCCAAAGAACCGCCTCGGAAATCCGCCACGACAACCAGACAATCGGCGCAATCCAGCTACCCCGAATCCACGCTTTCGTCGAAGCCAACAACCCGATCGAGCTCGTCCTCCCCGCTTTCCCATCAAAATCCCCGAACCTCGCGAAAGTACTCGGCCGCCTCCCCGATCTGGCGGAAAGACTCTCGCTAACGTTCCTCAATACGCTCTGCCTACGCATTCAACGCCACCACCCACCCGGCGCCCAACTAAAAATCTGCTCAGACGGCCGCGTCTTCGGCGATCTGATCCGGGTCGACGATCGCGACATCAGCGCTTACCAGAGCGCGCTGCAACACATCGTCGCGCAAAGCCGCGCGGACCATCTCGAACTCTACAACCTGGACCATTCCAACCCGCGCCCCGCTCACACCGCCAACTTCAATGAAATGCGCGAACGACTCGTCGACGAATACGCCGACCCAATCGACGCGATCAAACAGAAACTCATCGGCGATCCAGCGGGTACGCAGCTCTATCGCGCCATCACCCGCTTCCTGTTCGAAGACGGCCTGACGCCTCACTATCGTGGCTCCCGAACCGCGCTGCAGAAAGATGCCAAAACTCGCGCGCTCGGTGTGATTCAACGCAGTTGGGCATGGGGCGCGCTGCTCGCCGACCGGTTCCCGAACGCGATCCGTCTGTCGATCCATCCGCAGCCGGCAGCGAGTCAAAAGATCGGCATTCACCTGATGCCGACGCGCGACAACTGGCTAACGCCGTGGCACGGCGTCGCAGTCGAACGCCACGGACAGTTCACGCTGATGAAACGCCGTGACGCCGAGCGGCTGGGTGGCCGCATCGTGATGCACGATCAACAACCGAGCCACTATCGAATCGATCCCTTGCATCTCGCCAACCGCTATCCTCCCGTTCCCTCAGACAGTCGCCGCCATCGCGCATCGGCCAGCGCTAACGTCATCCCGACGACCAAGCCGGAGGGTCAATGAACGACCTCTTCGTCCAACGATCGCTGACCCTCGAACCGTTGATCGGCAGCACCGGCAACGCCTGTTCGTTCGGCATCCTCGTGACATCGCGCCGCGCGGATCTTCATGTTGACGAACTATGGATCGAATGGTTGCGCGCGCTGGTGCACAGCCATCAACTGGTTGTCTTGCGCGGCTTCGACAGCTTCGACGACGCCGACAGCCTGACCCGTTTCTGCGCAACGTTCGGCGAAATCATGATGTGGCCATTTGGCGCGGTGCTCGAACTGGTCGAGCAGGCCGATCCCCAGGACCATATCTTCGCGAGCGGCTATGTGCCGTTGCATTGGGACGGGATGTACCTGGAAACCGTGCCGGAATACCAGCTATTTCATTGCGTCAACGCGCCCGGCGACACGCAAGGCGGACGCACCACGTTTTCGAGCACGACCGAGGCGCTGCGTATCGCGACGCCGCGGGACCATGCGCTCTGGCACCGGGCCAGCGGGATTTATCAACGAACGGTCGAGCTCTACAGCGCCACAGTGGCGGCGCCCATTGTCGGGCGGCATCCACGGCGCGCGTTTCCGGTGCTGCGTTTTTGCGAACCACCGGTCGACGGCGACAGCACCTTCATCAATCCATCGACCTACGCGTTCGACGGCATCGGCGAACACGAGCGGGAAACGCTGCTCGCCAGTTTGCGGCAAGCGCTCTACGATCCGCGCGCGCACTACGCGCATCGCTGGCAAACGGGCGACGTCGTGCTGACCGACAACTTCACCCTGCTGCACGGACGCGAACGCTTCGTCAGCCGCAGCGGGCGGCATCTGCGCCGCGTTCACGTGCATAGCGAGCCGCCGCTGGCCAACCCGCATCTATCGAAACGGCCGCGTGATGCGGTCGTCTGAGCAGCTCGCCGACCATGACGCATTCGCGCGGCACTGCATGAACAACGACAGCTCGCACGATCGGTTGCGCAACCCTTGGCTCCTGGCTGCCCGACTGAACTGACTGGCTCGAATCGTCCGATCTCTGCTGTTTCAATTCAAGGGAACCACTATGTGCGGGATCGCTGGATGGGTCGACTTCGAACGCGACTTGCGGTGCACGGCGGCCATCGTCGACGGGATGACCGACGAACTGGCCCATCGCGGCCCGGACGGGCGTGGCGTGTGGCTCGACACGCACGTGGCGCTGGGACACCGGCGGCTGGCGATCATCGATCCCGCACACGGTGCGCAACCCCTGTGCAGCCCGGCGTACGATACGCGCGGCCTGCCTCGCGCGGTGATCTGTTACGGCGGAGAAACCTACAACTTTCGCGAGCTGCGGACCGAACTCGGCGCGCTCGGCCACCGCTTCGAAACGCGGTGCGATACCGAGGTCGTGCTACATGCGTATCTGCAATGGGGCGCGCAATTCGTCGAGCGCCTCAACGGCATGTATGCGATCGCGCTGTGGGATACGGTGCGGCACGAGCTTCTGCTCGTGCGTGACCGCCTCGGCGTGAAGCCGTTGTTCTACTATCCCACGGCGCACGGCGTGATCTTCGGCTCCGAACCGAAAGCGATTCTCGCCCACCCCGACGTGCGAGCGCGCACCTCGTCCGAAGGGCTCTGTGACGCACTGCTGTTTTTGCGCACACCAGGACAGGTTCCGCTCACCGGCATGCGCGAACTGAAGCCCGGCCACCGGCTGCGTGTGCGGCGCGGGCGCATCGTGGAGGAGCGCTACTGGGCACTGGAGGCGCGCCCACACACCGACGATCTGCCGACGACCATCGCGACGCTGCGCGCGTTGCTCGACGACATCGTGTCGCGCCAGATGATCGCCGACGTGCCGCTGTGCGCCCTGCTGTCCGGCGGCGTCGATTCGAGCACTGTCGCCGCGCTCGCGCAGAAACACCGAAGCGCAAACGGCGGCGGCCAGCTCCAGACGTTCTGCGTCGACTTCACCGGGCACACGCAACACTTTCGGGCCGACCCGGTTCGTCCCACGGCCGACGCGCCGTTCGCCCGCGAAGTCGCGCGGCACATTGGCAGCGACCATCATACGATCGAGCTGAACCATGCCACGCTACTCGATCCCCAGGTGCGCGAAGCGGTGCTGCGCGCGTGGGATCTACCGTTCAACTTCGGCGACCTCGACGTGTCGCTGCATCGGCTTTTCGCCGAAGTGAGCCGGCATGCGACCGTCGCGCTATCGGGTGAAGCCGCCGACGAAATTTTTGGCGGCTACCTGTGGTTTACCGATCCGGCCGCGCGCAGCGCGCAAACTTTTCCGTGGCTCAAGCTCGGCGCGCATCGCGGCCTCGATCCCCGCGCGCTGTTTCGCGCGGGTTTCATCGACGCACTGAAACTCGACGAATACGAAGCGGATCTCTATCGCTCGGCCCTCGCGGAAGTGCCGCGCCTTGCCGGAGAGAGCCCGGAACAGCAACGCACGCGCGAGGTGAGCTATCTGACGCTGACGCGTTGGCTGCCGCTGCTGCTCGACAAGAAAGACCGGATGGGCATGGCCAACGCGATCGAAGGACGGGTGCCGTTCTGCGATCACCGGCTCGTCGAGTACGCCTTCAACATTCCGTGGGCGATGAAGGCCTTCAACGGCCGCGACAAAGCGCTGCTGCGGGCCGCCGCGGACGACCTGCTGCCTGAATCGGTACTGCATCGCAAGAAGGCGGCTTATCCGTCGATCCAGACGCCGGCCTACGACCGCGGCCTCATCGCCCGTCTGAACACGGCGCTCGACGACCCGCGCGCGCCGCTGCATCCCTTGATCGACCGGGACGCGCTGCGCACGCTCGCGGCACGAACCACGACCAGCACTCTGTCCGATTTCGAACGCATTCTCGTGGAGTCGAGCACGCGCCTCAACAGTTGGCTTGCGCTGTATCGAGTCGAACTGGATGGCGTACCGGCGGGTTGATTTTTTTCATCAACACCAGGAGCACGAACGCCGCTAGCGTGGGAGAACTCAGGCGATTGCCCGCTCGCGCTCCGCATCCGACAGATACGTCTGCACTGCATCGAGGAACAGACGCTCCCGGATCGACGCATGGCGGGCGGCGGTACGAAAAGCATAGAACCCCCCTGGCGGTGTGGTCCAGGCGGGTAGCAAGCGGCACAGGCGCCCTTCGTGCAGGTCTTTGGCGACGAGATAGTCGGGGAACACACCGACGCCGGCGCCTGCCAGCACCAGTTGAAGAGCGAGCAGGACGCTTTGCACTTTGAGGCGTCCGTGGGTGTGAATGCGGGCGGACTGCCCGTTATTCACGAAAAGCGAATAAGCCGAATTGGCCAGACCGTCATGCGAGATCCAGTGCGCGCTGGGCAGATCATTCGGATGACATGGCGCGGCGTGTTGGCGCGCGTAGTCCGGTGATGCGACGAGGCATTGCTCGAAGGAACCGAGCAATTTCATGCGGAAGCCTTTCTTTTTGGGCCAGCCGGTTTCGAAGGCGAGATCGATGCGTTGTCCGATCAGATCGACGTCCAGGTCGTTGCAGACAATTTCTACATCGATATGCGGATGCCGATTAACGAACATTGCAACGATGCGACCCAGCAGCGCCGTGGAGAACGCGCTGGGTGCGGCGACGCGCAGCAGCCCTGTCGATTCGTGGCGGAGTCGCCGGATGCTCCCAACGGTTTCATGCAGATGGCTGACGAATTCCTGGGCTGCGAGATAGAGGGTATGCCCGGCATCGGTGGGGGCGATTTTGCGGGTGCTACGCCGGACGAGTTGGGTATCGATTTCCGCTTCGAGGCGACTCAGGTATTCGCTGACAAGCGATTTAGAAATACAGAGACGATCCGCCGCAGCGGTAAAACTCCCTTGTTCGACGACGGCCATAAAAACGCGAAGGTAATTCAGATTCCTGATCTCTCCCTCGCCCATATCCACCTCGTCGACGTCGGCCCGTAGCAACCGGTAATGGATTGACTCCGACATCGCGCGAGCGTTGCAAAACGTGCCGCCGCAATTCGCCGCACCCAGGAGAAAAGAAGACCGCAACGGCGCGCGGAGCGCCGCCGGAAGAATGACTGCTGTACCACGAAGGCGGAGTGTGCGAGAGCACGGATTCCAGATGAGCCACTACCGTGACTGCGCGGGGGACCCACTTAAGAATTAGCGGTGTGAGCGGCTTTCTCTTGCTGACTTCTCTTTGCCGCGGCAAAGAGAAGTTAGTGCCCCCCGCACAGGGGGAACACTAATAGACCACAAGCAACACAAGGAGAGGCCAACACCCCAGGATCACAGCCAAAACCCGCAAAGCGCCCCCTAAACCGCCATAACAGCCTTCTTCCTCTCAGCCCGCTGCATAAGATAATTAGCGACAACAACCCCAACAGTAACGACAGCAATAAACAGGGTAGCGAGCGCATTCATCTCGGGGTTGAGCCCAAGCCGAACCCGCGAGAAGACGACGAGAGGCAAGGTAGTCGACCCAGGCCCGGACAAGAACGCAGACAGCACGAGATCATCGATAGAGAGGGTGAACGACAACAACCACCCGGAAACGAGTGCTTGAGAGATCAACGGCAGGGTAATAAAGAAGAACACCCGAATCGGCGTAGCCCCAAGATCAAGCGCTGCCTCTTCGAGAGAAGGATGCAACTCCTTAACGCGCGACTGCACGATGATCGCGACATAGGAGATACACAGCATGACATGGCCGATCCAGATGGTGAAGACCCCGCGCCCGGCGGGCCACCCCAACCACTTAGCCATTTCGATGAACAGCAACAACAGCGAGATACCCTGAATGACTTCAGGAATAACCAGAGGCGCATTGATCATCCCGGTATAGAGCGTAAACCCCCGAAACCGCCCCATACGGGCCAACACAAACCCAGCCCATGTGCCAATAACAACAGAAGCAAACGCGGTCAGCAAAGCCACCCGCAACGACAACCACGCGGCCGCGATCAACTCATCATCCTGCAACAAAGCCGCATACCACCGCGTAGAAAACCGCGTCCAGACGGTGACCAACTGCGACTCATTGAACGAATAGACAATAAGACTAACAATCGGGATATACAAAAACAGAAACCCAATCCCGAGGAAAACAAACTGCAAAATCCGGTTCGGCTTCATCAGCGCCTTTCCTCCATCGCCTTCGCCTGCGCGTATTGGAAGAACGCCATCGGCACCAGCAGCAGCAACACCATCGCACACGTCACAGCAGACGCCATCGGCCAATCGGCATTGTCGAAGAACTCATTCCACATCACCCGCCCGATCATCAGCGTGTTCGCGCCACCGAGAAGTTCAGGAATCACATACTCCCCCACCGCCGGAATGAACACCAGCAAACAGCCGGCGATAATTCCGTTCTTCGAGAGCGGCAACGTAATCTGCCAGAACGCCTTCCAGGGCTTCGCGCCGAGATCGTAGGCCGCCTCGAGCAGCGTCATATCCATCTTCACCAGATGCGCGTACAACGGCATGACGAGAAACGGCAGATACGAATACACCATCCCGATGTAGACCGCCGTATTCGTGTGATACAGCTCGATCGGCGAATGAATCAGGCCGATTGACATCAGGAAGTTATTCAGCAAACCGTTGTTCTTCAGAATCCCGATCCACGCATACACGCGAATCAGAAACGACGTCCAGAACGGCAGCATCACGGCCATCATCAGCAGATTGCGGCTCGCCGGATTCGATCGCGCGATGTAATACGCCATCGGGTAACCGATCAGCAGACACAGCAAGGTCGAGATCGCGGCGACCACCACCGAATTCACATAGGTCGCGAAATACAGGCTGTCGGTCAGCAGAAACGCGTAATGCGACAGGTCGAGCGTGATATGAACCGCGCCATCCGCGAAAGTGCTCAGCTCCGTATAAGGCGGAATACCGAGCTGCAGATCGGCGAAGCTGATCTTCACGACCAGCAGGAACGGCACGAGGAAAAACAGCAGCAGCCAGACGAACGGCCCGGCCACCACGGCGGTGCGGCCGGTCAGATTGAAACGCCGCACCGGCCAGTTGGCGAGGGAACTGAACGAGGCGCGCTTCATGACGTCAGCACCACACCGGCCGACGCACTCCAGCGCACGTACACTTCGTCGCCCCAGGTGGGCGTATCGATCTCGGTCAACGCGAGACTGGTCACGTTCGCGATCACCGTTTTGCCGGCTTCGAGCTTCACGTGATAGAGCGAATAGCCGCCCATGTACGCGATATTCGTGACGACGCCCTTGCCCCAGTTGTACGCGCCCTCGGGCGGCTTGCGCGTGAGCGCGATCCGTTCGGGCCGCACCGAGATGGTCACCGGCATGCCGAGCGGACCGGTAATGCCGTGGTTCACATACAGACGGCACGGCAGATCCGGCGTGTCGATAAACACGTGATCGGGTTCGTCTTCGACGACATGGCCGTCGAACAGATTGGTCGAGCCGATAAACTCCGCCGAAAAGCGCGTGTTCGGATACTCGTACACCTCATGCGGCGTGCCGAGCTGAATGATCTCGCCTTCGCTCATCACCGCGAGGCGGCTGGCCATGGTCATCGCCTCTTCCTGATCGTGCGTGACCATCATGCAGGTCACGCCGACCTTGTCGAGAATGTTGACCAGTTCGATCTGCGTGCGCTGACGGATCTGCTTGTCGAGCGCGGACATCGGTTCGTCGAGCAGCAGCAGCTTGGGCCGCTTGACCAGCGAGCGCGCCAGCGCCACGCGTTGTTGCTGACCACCGGAGAGTTGATTCGGCTTGCGCTTTGCGAAGCGGCCCATCTGCACGAGATCGAGCGCGCTCTGCACGCGGTCTTTGAGTTCGGCCTTCGGCACGCCTTCCTGCTTCAGACCGAAGGCGACGTTCGTCTCCACGTTCATGTGCGGAAACAGCGCGTACGACTGGAACATCATGTTGACCGGCCGGCGGTACGGCGGCAATTGCGCGAGGTCTTCGCCGTCGATCAGGATCTTGCCCGACGTAATGGTTTCGAGCCCGGCCAGCATGCGCAGCAAGGTCGACTTGCCGCAACCGGAACTGCCGAGTAGCGCGAACAGTTCGCCCTTCTTCACCGACAGGTTGACCCCTTTGACCGCCACGGATTCGCCGAACTTCTTGACGACGTCGACGATCTGGACGAACTGGTCCGCGGCGTCGCTCGACACGGCGCTCATACTGAGGGACGGCGCGGCATTCCCCGCCGCTGCGCCCGACTGATCACTACTCATCACAATGCTTGACTCCGGCGTTTAACGTACAAAGCCCCCGGTGGACACCGAGGGCTTCATGATGATGCATTACCCGTTCACATTGACGGCGTTTTAGCGGCCGGACTTGAATTCAGTCCACAACCGCGTTTGCAGACGCTGGATTTCCGGCGGCAGCGGCTTCAGCAGGAACAGGGTCTTGATGACTTCCGGCGACGGATACACCGCCGGGTCGTTCGCCACGTCCTTGTCCACGTACTTGCGCGCTTCGAGGTTGGCGCTCGGGTAGTAGACGGCGTTGGTGATCGCGGCGTGCACCTGCGGCGTTTCGATGTAGTTGATCCACTCGAGCGCGGCTTCCTTGTTCTTCGCGTCTTTCGGAATCGCCATCACGTCGAACCACACCGGCGCACCGCCCTTCGGAATGTAGTACTCGATCTTGAACGCCTTCTTCGCTTCGACCGCGCGATGCTTGGCGATCACGACGTCGCCCGACCAGCCGTACGCGAAGCACACGTCGCCGCCGACCAGGTCGTTGATATAGCCCGACGAATTGAACTGCGTGATGTACGGACGGATCTTCTTCATCATCTCGAGCGCGGCGCGATAGTCGGCCGGGTTCGTGCTCATCGGATCTTTGCCGATGTAGTGCAGCGCGGCGGCGAACATCTGGTCCGGCGCGTCGAGCACGGACACGCCGCAAGCCTTCAGCTTCGAGATGTTTTCGGGTTTGAAGAGCACGTCCCAGCTATCCAGCGGCACGTTCTTGCCGAGAATCTGCTGCGCCTTCGTGACGTTGTAGCCGAGGCCGGTCGTGCCGTACGCCCAGGGTACCGTGTACTTGTTGCCCGGATCCGCGCCGGCTACGAGCGCCATCAGCGACGGGTCGAGGTATTTGAGGTTCGGCAGTTTCGATTTGTCGAGCGGGGCGAAGATGCCCGCGGCGATCTGCTTGCCGGCGTAGTTGCTGGTCGGCACGACGATGTCGTAGCCGGAATTGCCGGTGAGGAGCTTGGCTTGCAGCGTGTCGTCGCTGTCGTAGTTGTCGTACTTGACCTGAACGCCGGTCTGCTTGCTGAAGTTCGGAATGGTGTCCTTGGCGATGTAATCGGACCAGTTATACACGTTCAACTGCGTATCCTTCGCAGCGGCCGTCAACCACGGCGTTGCGCACAAGACCAGCGCCGCCACCTGCCCCACTACCCGTCTTTTCATTCCGTTCTCCGATCCTGACCGACCTGAGCCGGCCGTCCTCTCTCACGCCGCGGCACCGCGCGCACGGCTCCCCTGAAAAACCCGAAAACTACCATTAATTATTGCGCGCTCCAAAAAAAATCCCGGGCTGTCGCGCAAACGGTACAGCGCAAGCCGTACCGCTGGAAAATTCGCCGCAATTTTAGCGGGTTATGCGCGCCTGTCTACCCGAAAAAAACACTGTCGCGCGGGCGCTGTCAGGTTGTTGTCAAGCTGGCGCATCCGGCCTGTGCCGCGTGCGGTTCGGCAGTGGCCAGGCACGGCCGTTTTGCGCGAATCCTATGCCGTTCGGCTAACGTTGCGGCGGCCGTCAGCCGCGGCGCGTACGACGGTGCACAATAGCTTACGGAGTGTCGAAGGACAGCGCATCGCACATCGCGCGACGTGCGCTCCGGCAGGATCGCGTCGCGTGCCGCTGGCGAACGGGCACGTGGCTTGCACAGGCATGCAGTCTTGAACCTCGGGTATCGATGAACACCAATCCGTCCGCATTGCGTCCAAACCGCCGCCGGCGTCTGCCGGGCGATGGGCCGGTACGTCCCGCTCACTGGTTCTCATTCGTCGGCGCGGGCGCGCTGATCGCGGTCGGCTATATCGATCCGGGTAACTGGGCCACCGCGCTGGGCGCCGGCGCGGGCTACGGCTACCGGCTGCTCAGTATCGTGCTGCTGGCCAGTCTGATCGGCATGCTGATGCAATGGCTGTCGTCGCGCCTCGGCGTGGTGACCGGACGCGACCTCGCGCAGATCTGCCGCGAACGCTCGAGTCCGCGCGGCACGCTGTTGCTCTGGCTGACCAGCGAGATCGCGATCATTGCCTGCGACGTCGCCGAGGTGGTGGGCAGCGCCGTGGCGTTGCAACTGCTGCTCGGCGTCTCGCTGACGGTCGGCGTGCTGATGTCGGCGGTCTGCACGTTCGCATTGCTCGCGCTTCAGCAGAAAGGCGGCCGCAAACTCGAAGCGGTGATCGCCGTGCTGATCGGCTTCGTCGGGCTGTGCTTCGTGGTCGAGCTGGCGCTCGCTCGGCCCGACTGGCATGCCGCGTTGGCCGGCACCGCGCCGAGCCTCGAACTGCTGCGCAATGCCGGCATGGTGTGGCTGGCGGCGGGCATCGTCGGCGCGACGGTCATGCCGCATAACCTTTATCTGCACTCGGCGCTCGTCAAGCACCACGCGCCCGACAGCAGCGACGCGCAGATCAAAGCCGCGCTGCACGTGGTCAATCTCGACACCATCGGCTCGCTGAGCTTTGCGTTCGTGATCAACGCGGCGTTGCTGATCGTGGCGGCCGCCGTGTTCTATTCAAGCGGCCATCGCGACGTCACGGATCTCGCGGACGCCCACCGGCTGATCGCGCCGCTCGTCGGCACGCACTGGGCCAGCATTCTGTTCGCGGCGGCCCTGCTCGCTTGCGGGTTGAGCGCCACCGTCACGGGCACGCTGGCGGGTCAGACGGTCATGGAAGGCTTCCTGCAGATCCGCCTGCCGCGCTGGAAGCGCGCGTTGCTGACCCGGGCGCTCGCGATCGGGCCGGCGCTCGTGGCCGTGGGTCTGTTCGGCCAGCATGGCTCGAATCAGTTGCTGGTGGCGAGCCAGGTGGTGTTGAGCCTGCAATTGCCGCTCGCGGTCGTGCCGCTGATCCGCTACACGTCCGACGCGGAACTCATGCGCGGCTGGCACGTGCGCGGCACGCGGCTTGCGTTGGCGTGGTTGTCCGCCGCCTTTATCGTGGTGCTCAACGTCGCGTTGCTGTGGCAGCTGGCGTTGGGCGGGTGACGATGTTTTGTCGCAGGTTGTCGCATCACCCTGGCAATGAAGTGATTTTGTAAGTATTCTCAGAGGAGTGGTCGTAACCGGTGTGCTAGCCCATCGAGGCGCTGCGCCGGTTATGCATCCTGTTTCGACGCGGCTGCCGGGTTTCTACGGCAGCCGTTTTTGTGTCGCCGACGTCCCGCGACGTTGCCGTTTCCCTTGGACAATCGCAATCGCCTATGCGCTTTCCCGCCACGCTGCTGTTCCTGCTAATCGCGTGCGTTACCTGCTGGTCCGGCGACGCCCGCGCGACGGTCGCCATGCTGCAACCCGCCCGCGTGGCCGCGGCGAACGAGCCGCTGCAAATCACGCTGCTCTATTCCGCCGACGACGCCAAACCGCTCACTGTCACCGTCCCGCCGACGCTGCGCGTGACGCTCAGCGCGGCCGAACAGTCGCCCCAGCCGCTCGATCTGCAACGCGAGCCCGGCGTGCCCGACACGCTGCATCTGCAGCCCGGCCAGTTCCGCAAGGTGCGCTTCTCCGCGCCGTGGCCGCAATACGCGCGCGGCGAGGTACGGATCGACCCGGTGGGCTTCGATGCGTCGCCGGCGCTCGTGGCGATCAATCGCGGGCCGCAGCAGGACGCGATCGCCCAGGCGGAGCGCTCGGAAAGCCACGCCAGCACGCCGGCGCAGGCTGCCGCGACCGCTGCGCTGGTGGACGGTCCGACGGGCGACGCCATGTCGCCACCGGGCGACTCGCTGGCCACTACCGGCCGCAGCGTGCTTTCGCACGTGTCCTACTACGAGCCGATGTACTTCGGCGCCGGCCATAACGGTGACACCAACGCGCGGCTGCAACTGAGCTTCAAATACCGGCTCCGGATCCCCGACGATCTGCGCTCGAAGGCCTTCACCGACAACCTGTACTTCGCGTACACGCAGACCTCGATCTGGGATCTGTCGGCGGATTCGCGGCCGTTCCGCGACACGACCTATTCGCCGCAACTGTTCTACTACGTGCCGGACACCGGCTGGCGCAGTTCGTGGTTCACCCGCATGGGGTTCGCGGCGGGCTTCGCGCATGAATCGAACGGCAAGGCCGGCGCCGATTCGCGCAGCATCAACCTGCCCTTCATCCGGCCGACGTGGGAATTCGGCGATCTGACGGCCAACCATCTGACGGTGTCGCCGCGCTTCTACTACTACATCGGCACCAGCAACAACCCCGATATCGCCGATTACCGCGGCTACGTAGACCTGCTGATCAAATACGGTAGCCCGGACGGCTGGCAACTGGCCACCACGCTGCGCAAAGGCACCAAACACTGGTACGGCAGCGTCGATTCGCAATTCACCTACCCGCTCGCGAAACTGCTGGGCAGCGCGTGGGGCGGCTATCTGTGGGTGGGATATTTCAACGGCTACGGCGAGGATTTGCTGGACTACAACAATCGCCAGCACTGGATGGCGCGGATCGGCTACAGCATCGCGCGTTGAGGCTCACCCACACCGATCTGTATTGCGGCGGTCCTGCGGATGCTGCCAACCGCACGCGAACCGCGGCCACACGACTCGCCTTGGCGAGTCGCGAGCCGCGCATCGGTTAACATAGCGGCACTTCGCTTTTCCGCTCAAGGTTTCCGATGGCTTCGAATCTCCACGATCTTCCCGACAGCCCTTGCATCGGCGTCTGTTCCACGCTTTTCGACGACGTCTGCAAAGGCTGCGGCCGCACCGCCACTGAAGTTTCGAACTGGGTTTTCCTCAGCGACGAGGAAAAACGCGCGGTGTGGATGCGTATCGAGCAGGAAGGAACCGCCATGCGGTTCAGGAACGACAAACTGTAGGCTGCCGCGTCGGCGTGCCGGCAACCTGCCGTCACGCGTTCGCGGCAAAGTTCGCGGCAAAAATCAGAAGCGCATCCCGACACCCAGCCCTACCACCACCGGATCGATATTCAGGCGCCCGAGCGACTGCCCGCCGAGCGAGGCGTCCGTGTGCATCCAGATCTTCTTGATGTCCGCATTGACAAACAGCTTCTTGGTCACCTGCACGTCCACGCCGGCCTGCAGCGCCGGGCCAAAGCTGTGATTGGTGACCGAAATCGGCGCCGCGCCGGCATGCAGTCCGTCGTTATAGAACAGCGTGTAGTTGATACCCGCGCCGACATACGGCCGGATCTTGCCCGCATGGTTGAAGTGATATTGCAGCAGCAGCGTAGGCGGCAATACGTTCACGCCACCCAGGTTGCCGAGGCTCGACGTCAACTGATGCCGCGAGGTACCGAGAATCAGCTCGACGCCCAGGTAGTCGCGGATCATGTAGGTGAAGTCCAGTTCCGGCACGATCGCGTTGTTGACGCCCACATTGAGCGCCTTCAGCGACTGGTTCGTGCCCACGTTCGGCATGATGCTGATGGCGCGCAGACGCACCAGCACGTCGCCGGCGTGGATGCCGGTCATCTCATCGTCGCTGGCGGCATGTGCTTGCGTGGCCATGACGCTTGCGCCGAGCAGGCTCGCCGCGATCGCGACGGCCCGGATTCTGTTTCTGTGTGAGAGCGTCATCTGCTTCCCCGAATGTTGTTTGCGTGCGGGAATTGTCGAAGTTCTCGCCGCGAAACACGTTGATACGCATCAACCGAGAGAAAACGCCCATCGCCCTGCGACAGCCGGTCGCGTTGCACCGGTCAGCAAAAGCTCGATCAGATCGTGAACGCTGCGAATCGCAGTGCCGAACGGCAACGCTTCGCGGCCGCGAAAGAACAGACCGTTGGCCACGTCGCCACGCAATGCCGCCGCGAGTCGCGTGTCGATGCAGAAGTGGCCGAACTTCTCGATGCCGTCGCGCCAGCCGCACGCGCTGAGGCATTCGAGCGCGGTCGGACACGCGTGCTTGAGCGCGCCGACCCGCTCGCGGATCTTGTTTTCGTGGCGCAGATAGCGCATCAGCCAAGGGGTTTTCACCGCGCGCGCGGGCAGCCCCGTCACGCTGACGAATTCGACGATGTCGTCGGGTGTCGCTTCGGCGAGTACGCGCTTGAAATTCGGATGCGCGTCGCCTTCCTCGGTGACGGCGAACGGCGTGCCGAGCTGCACGCCGCTCGCGCCCGCGTTCAGCAGTTCGCGCACCGCCTCGTGACTATTGATGCCGCCTGCGAGAATCAGCGGCACGTCACGACGTTGCAAGCCGAGCGACGTGAAAACCGTGTCGAGTTCGTCGAGAATGCGGTGAAAGTCGAAGCGCGGATCCTGCATGTCGGCCACGTTGTTGACGCCGAGATGGCCACCCGCATGCGCCGGATGTTCGATCACCACGGCGTCGGGCAAGCGGCCTTTCTTCATCCACTTTTTGAGGATCAACGCGACGCCGCGGCTGTCCGACAGGATCGGGATCAGCGCGATGTCGTGGCCTTGCGTCATGTCGGGCAGATCGAGCGGCAGGCCTGCGCCCATCACGATCGCGTCGGCGCCGTTTTCGCAGGCAGTGCGCACGTAGTCGGCTTGCGCGCTGACCGCTTTCATCACGTTCACGGCGATCATGCCGCGGCCTTTGCTGAGCGCTTTGGCGGCGTGGATTTCGCGGGCCAGCGCGGTGAGGTTAGCCTGTTCGAGCGTGGCACGGTCGGGCGACTGGCGGCATTGTTCGACCAGATCGCGATGATGATGCCGCAGGTCGATACTGGCGATGGTGCCTAGCGCGCCTTCACGGGCGACGCTGCCGGCCAGCCGGTGCGCGGAGATGCCGACGCCCATGCCGCCCTGCACGATCGGCAGTAACGAGCGGCCACGGAGAGTGAGCGGAGAGAATGCGTGAGAGGTGAACATGACGGGCCCGATAGCGGATGGTCGAACTGGCGATCATCGTCGGTGCGGGCCGGGGGGCGTTGTTTCAGGTCAAGGTGTTGGGGGATGGCGTGGGGCGGCGGCGAGGTTTGTTGACGCGGGTCAGGTGTGAGCGCTATTGCGCGGCGCGCGCCCCATAAGAAACCCGCTTTTCCGAAGAAGAAGCGGGTTTTGCCTGTCAGTCACTGTGTATTCTCGTCCGCAGACCAAACCCAGTTTGTCTCTCCCCAACGACTTCCCGCAAAGACCGGCATGATTTCCCCCGCTTCGAAATAACGACGGCTTCCCGCCTTCGCGGGCGTCTGCCACCAACCCGCCTCGGGGCATGGGCTGCCGCCCCGCACGCTACGGCGGACCGGTTCGCGCTTCACCGGCTGAGGAACGATGGTCGGCGTAGCCGGAATCGGCGGAGCGTTCGGCAGATCGAAGCGGGCTTCCCACGCGCGTGCGTTCTTGCTGTCCGCGTTCTGCAACTGCGGGTCGTACCAGTGCAGTCCATCCGGCTTCGGGTTGCGCAGCACACGCAACACCTTGTTGACGAACACATAGGGCTCCGGCAGACCTTCTTCGGGTGCACCCAGGCGTGGGATTGGGCCGGCACGCACCAGTGTGCAGTGATTGATGCGCTCGATCTGGATGTCGGCACGATCCAATGCAGCACGCAGCGCGGTGTCGCCGCCAAGGCGTTCAACGAATACGTCGCCCATCAGCGTGTACCAGTTGATGCTTTTGATGAAACCCCAACGACCTACTTTTGCACCGGGGTGCAGGTAGTTATATACAGCCTTTAAATTATAGGGTTCGCCTTCATAGGAGGTCGGGTCATATTCTTCTCTGCCAAAGTGCGCGCAGGCATCTACCTCGATACCGCTGAACCGTTCAGCAATTGCCCACTCCTGAGCCTGCCAGTTGTGATAGTTGTACGCCGTCACGGCGGACAGTCCACCGTAGCCGCCACAAACGTCTAACTGCTCACACACGTATCGCAGAAACTGCTCGTATTGTTCTTGTCCTTCAGGGCGAGTCACCAGTTCCATCGGAACGCTAAATTTCAGATACGAAATTTCTTTTTCTTCGCCTTTGGCTACTTTGAAGCCTTCCGGAGATTCGTAATTCATCGGACTTGCACGTCCGGTTAGCGTCGCAATCTGGTAGTCCGGTGCGGTCAGGGGATTCGGTGCGCTGGACCGCATCACGCTGACCTGTTCATATTCCGGTGAATCGATGATGACCTTGCGGATTTTTTCGATCCCCTTCGCTGTTTTTCTGCTGAACTTCGCCAGGTCCTCGTCTTTGCCGGAAATCAGGTGTTCGCCGAACAACTCATCGAAGCGGTCGAAACACGCGAGCAGCCCGCGTCGCCCTTCCGGTTTCGAGCCGCCAGCAAAGTACACCGTCCCGATCACGCCCGGTTTCACCGCAAAACTATTGTCGGCCAAGCGGACACTCAGATCTTCGAGGTAGCGCGCGTAGGCTGCGAACGGCGTCAATACGACTGGTTTCGTCACTTCGATATTGCTCATGCTCAAATTTCTCACCAATATTAGCTGTGGCCACGCTCACGCAGCGGCAGCGGATACACCGAGCGCGACAGCCAGCGCCGCGACGACTGCGCCTGAGGCTGTTGCGACAATTGCCGCGAGCGCGAGCAGGATCGCCAACAGGACTTCCGCGAGCACGATGACGACCACGACGCCCGCAACGATGGCTACCACAGCCACCAGCCCCTTGATGAACGATGTGCCGATCTGCGTCCAGTTGACTTGCTTCAGCAGGTCCCACGTCATGTCAGTGGTTCGCGCGATTGCTTCCCAGCCGGTCTTTAACTGCGAAGTTGTGTAACGGTGAATCTCGTTGCCTTTCTCGTCCACCCATCGCCATGTAGCGCTTGATTTATCGACGACCCACTGCCCTGCCGTGAGTGCCCACGGCGCATGCTGCTGCAACCACGCGTGCATTTCAGCCGACAGGTAATCCGCGCCACCATTCAATGCATCCCACACGGCTGCGACTGTCACGTCGCCGGCTTCTTCGGCCCGTCGAACCCAGGCTTCGTACCATGCGGGCTCCGGAATCGGCTCCTTGCTTCGGATCGGTGCGCGCGCAGTTGTCGTTCACGTCGCTTCTGTCGCAGTTCAGCTTCACGCTGTTCCGGCGACATGGCGAGCGCTCGTACGCGGGCCTTTTCAAGATCGCCGTGACAGTCGCTCACGTCGATCACGGTCATGCGATGCGTGTATTCCCCCGGCGCTCCCGCAATTTTTCGATAGGCATCTTCTTGACCTGAACCCCAACTGTCGCCGGGAAACTTGACTTCAACCAGCCGCAACGAATTATCGATGTGCGGATTGCCTTGAAGATCGATTGGACTGCGTCCCGGCCAACGGTCAGCGGCAGTTCTCACGATGATCACGTCCGGCCGGCGCAAGTAGCCGGGCACCAGCCCTTTCGGAAACGGACTCGTGCTATGGCGACGGCCCGGACCCTTATCCACACTGGCGCTAAGAAATGGGATAGGGGCATTTTCGCCATTCGATGCGAAATTCGGCCACATATCAAAGCTGACCTCCGCTTTGTACTGCCAGCGGAAATCTGCCAGTTTTTCATCGACATGAATCGCTGCGGTCATCACGATTTGCTTGAGCATTGAGATCGTGTTCGAACCGTCCGGCAGTCTGACGTTGATGATATCCGGGGCCTTCAGTGAATATTCGATCTTCTCCTGCAAATAGCCCTTCGTATTCGGCGGCAACTCGGCATACGTTTTCCTGTCCTCGTTGACTGTCGTGCAGGTCGCGATCGTTTCCATCGTGGCCGACATGTGTCATGTCCTCCAAATGGTCGCGTTGAATGGATGGCTTACTGCCGCCCGCGAATTGCCACGCTTCGACTTAAGCCGGCTCCGGTTTCACGGCTTGTAGCGGCACTTCTTGCGGGGACGGTGTAAAGATCGGTGTCGTCTCACCGCGATCGTTAGTGATGCTCTGAATCGTCCTTCCGGCGGACGACTTAAGCGAATACGCCCAACGTGGAGACGCAGTCGAGCACGAACAGGTAATCACGGCTAATTCGCGCAATTTTACGTATTACGATCGTGCGAAGGCAATCAGACAACTGTGACATTTTGCAAAGGGCAAACCAATTCAATGCGGAACGAATATCGAGGCAATTATTGAATTGCACAGGCATTTATTCCGCCTTTTTCAGTGATTGAACGGCCGGTTTTTCAGACGCGCGCAGTATTCGACAATGTGCTTTCTTCGAAACGCTGCGGCTTACGACAGACAGTGAGCGCGAGTGAACCGAATCCGGAAATCGGTTGGTGGCGCACACCGTTCAAGCGCGATGGAGGGCGATATTGGAATGCAAAATATTCACATCAGTGACGACAGCAGCAGATCTTGTGCTGACGCGATCTCGTCACCGTGAATTGTGCAAGGCAGGCTTGATATTGCGAAGTGAGCGATTGCCCGGCAATCGATATGTCAACCCTTGTCCAAGGGGACAAGGGTTGACATGAACGGACGTTTTACGACAGTTACTGCACGCCCTGGCTCAGCAGGAAATCTTCATAATTCCCACCGAAGTCATTCAACGTGCCATTCGTCTTCACTTCGATGATCCGGTTCGCCAACCCGCTCACGAACTCGCGGTCGTGCGACACGAAAATCAGCGTGCCTTCGAACTTATCCAGCGCGATCTGCAGCGACTCGATCGATTCCATGTCCATGTGGTTGGTCGGCTCGTCCATCAGCAGCACGTTGTGGCGGCCCAGCATCAGCTTGCCCCAGATCATGCGGCCCTTCTCGCCACCCGAGAGCACCTTCACCGACTTGCGGATGTCGTCGGCATTGAACAACAGCCGGCCGAGCGTGCCGCGCACCATCTGCTCGTCATCGCCTTCCTGACGATAGCCGTCGATCCAGTCCATCAGCGTCAGGTCGTCCGGAAACTCTTCGTACGTGTCTTGCGGCATGTAGCCGACGTTCGCGTTTTCGGCCCACTTCACCGTACCGTGATCGAGCGTCAGTTTGCCGAGCAGCGAGCGCAGCAGCGTGGTCTTGCCCGCGCCGTTCTCGCCGATGATCGCGATACGCTCGCCCGGCTGCACGCTGACGCTGAAGTCGTTGAAAATCGTGCGCTCGTATTTCTTCGAGATTTTCTCCGCCACCACCGCGATGTTATGCAGCTTCTTTTCGTACTCGAAGCGGATGAACGGGTTCTGACGCGACGACGGCTTGAATTCCTCGATCTTGATCTTGTCGATCATCTTCATCCGGCTGGTGGCCTGACGCGCCTTCGACTTGTTCGCCGAGAAGCGGCGCACGAAGTCCTGCAGGTCGGCGACGCGTTCCTTCGCCTTCGAGTTGGCGTTCTGCTGACGCTCGCGCGCCTGCGTGCTGGCCAGCATGTAGTCGTCGTAATTGCCCGGATAGACCTTCAGCGTGCCGAAGTCCATGTCGGCCATGTGCGTGCAGACCTGGTTCAGAAAGTGACGATCGTGCGAGATGATGATCATCGTCGAGTTGTACTGGTTGAGCACGTCTTCCAGCCAACGGATCGAGTTGATGTCCAGGTTGTTGGTCGGCTCGTCCAGCAGCAGCACGTCCGGCTTCGAGAACAGCGCCTGCGCGAGCAGCACGCGCAGTTTCCAGCCCGGCGCCACCTTGCTCATCGGACCGTTGTGGTCCTCGATCGCAATGCCGATGCCCAGCAGCAACTCGCCCGCGCGTGCTTCGGCCGTGTAGCCGTCGTACTCGGAGAACTTCGCTTCGAGTTCGGCCGCGTGCATGTAGTCGTCGTCGGTCGCGTCGGGGTTCGCGTAGATCGCGTCGCGCTCGGTCATGGCGGCCCACATTTCGGCGTGGCCCATCATCACGACGTCGAGCACGCGCACGTCTTCGTACGCGAACTGGTCCTGACGCAATTTACCGAGGCGGATGTTCGGCTCAAGCATCACGTTGCCGGAACTCGGTTCCAGGTCGGAACCCAGAATCTTCATGAAGGTCGATTTACCGCAGCCGTTCGCACCAATCAGGCCATAGCGGTTCCCTCCCCCGAATTTGACCGAGATATTCTCGAAGAGGGGCTTTGGCCCGAATTGCATGGTGATATTGGCGGTAGACAGCACGGCGCGTCCCTTTGAATGTGATATCGGCGAAAAACCCAATATTTTAGCAGGTTATCGCGAATTCAACCCGCACGCGCGCCGCGTTACTGGCGCTGGACGCCGCGCGGCGTCTGCAAAACGTCGATGAAGGCCGACAGATCGGCCTCGCCGAGTCCCATCGCCGCGCCCAGTCGCAGCAGTTGCTGAACCGTCGACGACACCGGCATCGGCGTGCCGGTCTCGTACGCGGTGGCGGCCACCGTGTCGATATCTTTCTGAAAGGTCCGGAACGCGCCGATCGGCGCGAGGCCGCCTTGCGTCATGCGCGGCACGAAAATCTGCAGCAGCACGGAGTCGGCCCAGCCGCCGGCGAGGCCTTCGGTCAGTTTGGCGGCGTCGATGCCGCTGCGTTGCGCGAGGCTCACGGCTTCGGCGATCGCCGCGAGCGTGGCGGTGACGATGGTTTGGTTGCACAGTTTGGTGGTCTGGCCCGCGCCGACGTCGCCCATGTGGGTGACGCGGGCCGCGTACGCGCTGAGCAGCGGCTTGACCGCTTCTACGTCGGCCTCCGCGCCGCCGGCCATGATGGCCAGCGTGCCGGCGTTCGCGCCGGCCACGCCGCCGGAGACAGGGGCGTCGATCCAGCCGATGTGTGGCGCGTTGGTGCGTTCGTGGGGCGACTGGGTCGACGCGAGCGCCACACCCGTCACATCCGCCGCACGCTGCGCGAATGCGCGCGTCGCGGCCGGCGGAATGCTGGAGTGATCGACGATCCAGCGCACGCGGCTCGGCTCGGACGTCTGAACGCCGCTCAACAAACCGTCTGCGCCGAACACCGTCTGCTCCACCGCCGCTGCATCCGCAACACACAGCAGCACCGCTTCGCAGCGCGCCGTCAGTTCGCGCGGCGTATCGACCACTTTCGCGCCATCCGCGATCAGCACTTCGGCCTTGGCGCGCGTGCGATTCCATACATGCACGGTATGCCCGGCGCGCAGCAGATGCCGGATCATCGGCGCGCCCATCAGACCGGGACCGCAAAAACCAATTTCCACGTTCGAACCTCGTCGACTGTCAGATTGAGTTGCGCGGACATGATAACGGCCGCGCGAGGCCGCCGGATATCGGGCACGCGATGTGCGATATGACTCGCTCATGCGGGTCATGCGGGTCATGCGAGCCTGATGCACTTGAGCGAACGCGAACGGGTTCGCGCAAGCGGCGTGCGGCGCATGACCCGTTGCCTATACTTTTTGAACACCAACGAAGAGAGAAAGGAGGCAGTCCATGTCCGAACACGTCTACAAGCAGATCGAGCTGACCGGTTCATCGACCAAGTCGATCGACGACGCCATCAGCACCGCAATCGCCAAAGCGTCGAAGACGCTGCGCCATCTGCACTGGTTCGAAGTCACGGAAACGCGGGGCCAGATCGAGAACGACAAGGTCGCTTACTGGCAGGTGACCATCAAGGTGGGCCTGCGCATCGATTGAGATGGAGATTGGAATTGAGGTCGGCGCGCGGCGTGCCTTGCTAAAGCCCGCGCCAAGCCCGAGGCCAGCGAGCCCCAAGCTATTAGTCCGAAGCAAAAAAAAGCTGCGTCCGTACTGGACGCAGCGCCTTAAAGCAGCGGTTGCTGAGACCGCCGCCTGGTCGATCGCAATACGTTGAAACGCGCGTTGAAGTGCGCGTTGAATCGCAACTTACTTCGGCAGCGTCCCGTCCACGCCTTCCACATACCAGTTCAGGCGTTGCAGTTCCGGATCGGCGAGCGTCTTGCCGGCCGGCACCTTCACCGCGCCGGACTGATCCTTGATCGGGCCCGTGAACACGTCCCACTTGCCGCCCGCCAGTTCGTCGCGCTTCGCCGCGACCTGCTTCTGCGCGTCAGCCGAAATCACACCGGTATTCAGATCCTCCAGGTTGACGGCTTTCTGCGGAATGCCCCACCACACCGGATCGTTCTTCCACTTGCCGTCCAGCACCTGCTGGATCGCCGCGTTGTAGTACACGCCCCAGTGCGCAACCACCGAGCCGAGATGCGCGTCGGGACCGAACTTCTTCATATCCGAATCCCAGCCGAACGCATGCACGTGCTTTTCCGATGCGGTTGCGAGCGTCGCGCTCGAATCGGTGTTTTGCAGCAGCACGTCGGCGCCCTGGCCGATCAGCGTTTCAGCCGCCTGCTTTTCCTTGCCCGGATCGAACCAGCTGTTGATCCAGATAACCTTGGTATGCACCTTCGGATTCACCGAGCGCGCGCCGAGCGTGTACGCGTTGATGTTGCGGATCACTTCCGGAATCGGCACCGAGGCGACGAAGCCCAGCGTGTTGGTCTTCGTCACGTAGCCGGCGGCGACGCCCGCCAGATACGCGCCCTGGTACATGCGCACGTCATACGTGCCGAAGTTCGGCGCCTTCTTGTAGCCGGTCGCGTGCAGGAACACCGTGTCCGGGAAATCCTTCGCGACCTTCAGTTCGAAATCCTGATAGCCGAAGCTCGAGCCGATGATGATCTTGTTGCCCTTGTTCGCGAGATCGCGGAACACGCGCTCGGAGTCGGCCGATTCGGGCACGTTCTCGATGCGGGTGATCTTGATCTTGTTGCCGAACTTCGCTTCCGCTTCCTTCGAGCCCTGATCGTGCGCGTAGGTCCAGCCGGCATCGCCCGGATTGCCGAGGTAGACGAACGCGACGCCCGGTGCGTCGGCGGCCTGCGCGGTTTGCGCGAGCGGCGCGGCGAGCGCCAGCGAGGCCGCGCCCCACGCGAATGCGGTCAGCAGATTTCTTCTCTTCATGTTTTCTCCTGTCGTGTTTATCGAATGATCTGGAAACGTCTGGAAACGGATGGTCGAAACCTGGTCGGTCAGCCTGCCGAGAAAAACGGTTTACCCAGCGATGCCGGTGCGTTCAGCCGGATCGTGTTCGGATTGCGCGAAATCAGCACCAGCACCACGACGGTCGCGACGTACGGCAGCATCGCGAGAAATTGCGTCGGCACCGGCACGCCGATCGCCTGCGCGTAGAACTGCAGCCCCGTGACGGCGCCGAACAGCAGCGCGCCGATCAGCAGACGGCCCGGGCGCCACGTCGCGAACACGACCAGCGCGAGCGCGATCCAGCCGCGTCCCGAGGTCAGGTTTTCCTGCCACAGGTGCAGATTGACGATCGAGTAATAACCGCCCGCGAGCCCAGCCATGCCGCCGCCGAACGCCACCGCGCCGTAGCGCACGCCGACCACCGGAAAGCCGACCGAATGCGCGACCTGCGGCGATTCGCCGACCGAGCGCAGCACGAGACCCGCGCGCGTGCGGTACAGGAACCAGCCGATCACCGCGAACATCAGGAACGCGAGGTAATCGAGCGGCGTGAGGCTGAAGAGCGCGGGCCCGAGCACCGGAATCTTCGAGAGACCGGGAATGGTCCATGTGTCGATGGTCGCGCGCACCGCCGCCGACGTGTACGGCTTGCCGACATACGCCGACAGGCCGATGCCGAAGATCGTCAGCGACAGGCCGGTCGCGACCTGGTTGGCGAGCATGGTGAGCGTGAGGAAGGCGAACAGCAGCGACATCGCGAGCCCGGCGCCGATCGCGGCGAGCACGCCGAGCCAGGGGTTGCCGGTGATCGCGGTGACCGCGTAGCCGCTCACGGCGCCCATCAGCATCATGCCTTCCACACCGAGGTTGAGAACGCCTGATTTTTCGGCGACGAGTTCGCCCGCGCCCGCGAACATCAGCGGAATCGCGGCGGTGACGGCGCTCGAGGTGAGCGCACTGGCTTGGTTGATATCCATGGCAATCCGGCGGGAGTCAGTATCTAGGACGTGAGCTAATTTAGTGAGCTTGCGCGGCGAGAGATCGGCGCCGCACACGGTAGTTCACGAACAGGTCGGCGCCCAGCAGGCAGAACAGCAACAGCCCCTGGAATACGCCGGAAAGCGCCTGCGGCAATTGCATCGAGGTCTGAACGGCCTCCCCGCCGAGATACAGCAAGGCCATCAACAGACTCGCGAGCACGATACCGATCGGATGCAGCCGTCCGACGAACACCACGATGATCGCGGTGAAGCCGTAGCCCGGCGACCACGTCGCCTGGAGCTGGCCGATCGGACCGGCGATCTCGCCCATGCCGGCCAGACCCGCGAGGCCGCCGCTGATCAGCAGCGAGGTCCAGATGGTTTTCTTGTCGGAGAAACCGGCGTAGCGCGCGGCGAGCGGCGCGAGACCGCCGACGTTCATCCGGTAGCCCGCGAAGCTCTTGCGCATGAACAGCCACACGAGCGGAATCGCGACCAGCGTGATGAATACCGACGCGTTCAAACGCGTGCCGCGAAACCATTTCCAGTGCCAGTCGCCGGAGAACGTGGGGAACAACGCGTCGCCGCTGAACATTTCCGACAGCGGAAAGTTCATCCCCTGCGGATCGCGCCACGGACCGCTCACGAGATAGATCAGCAGTTGCGTGGCGACATACGTGAGCATCAGGCTGACGAGAATCTCATTGGTGTTGAAGCGGCTTTTCAGCAGCGCGGGAATCGCCGCCCACGCCATGCCGCCGAGCACGCCGGCAATCATCATGGTCGGCAGAATCCACCAGCCGGTTGCCTGATCGAAATAGATCGCGACGCCGCTCGCGGCAATGCCGCCCAGCAGCATCTGCCCTTCGGCGCCGATGTTCCACACATTGGCGCGATAGCCGATCGCGAGACCGAGGCCGATCAGGCACAACGGCGACGCCTTCAGCAGCAGCTCCGACCAACCGTTCACGCTGGACAGCGGCTCGATAAAAAATGCGTGCATGGCTTCGAGCGGATCGCGGCCCACAAGGCTGAAGATCAGAAAGCCGATCGCGAGCGTGAGCAACGCGGCGATCAGCGGGACGGCGAGCTGCATCGTGCGCGAGGGTGTCGTGCGGGCTTCGAGTCGATACGGAAGAATCATGGGGTGCGTGTCGTGGTCGTTCAGGTTCTGGTTTTATGGAGCGAACGTGTTGGCGTTGGCGCTAGCGTTGGCATCGCGCTTGCGCTCAGGCATGCGCCGGCTGTTCCGCCGACGGCGCCGCGCCTTCGCGGCCGCCGAACAGGCCCGCCATCCAGCGGCCGATTTCCTCGGCATTGGTCGCGCCGGTGGCGCGCACCGGCGAGAGCCGCCCGCCCGCGAGCACCGCGATGCGGTCGCAGATATCGAACAACTCCTCCAGTTCCTCCGAGATCACCAGAATCGCCACGCCGCGCGCCGACAGATCGAGCAACTGCTGACGAATGAACGCCGCGGCGCCGACGTCGACGCCCCAGGTGGGCTGCGCGACCACCAGCACCTTGGGCGCCTGCAGGATCTCGCGGCCCATGATGTACTTCTGCAGATTGCCGCCCGACAGACTTTGCGCGAGCGCTTCGGCGCCGCCGCAACGCACGTCGAACGCGTCGATGCAGCGTTGGGCGAACGCGCGCATCGCGCCCGCGTTGATCCAGCCCGACCTCACCATCTGCTGCCGATGCGCGGTAAGCAGCGCGTTTTCCGATAACGTCATGGCCGGCACCGCGCCGCGACCCAGCCGCTCTTCCGGCACGAAACCGAAACCGAGCGCGCGCCGGCCACCCGCGCCGAGGCGCCCGGCTGCCTTGCCGCAAATCGTTACCGCGTCGGCGCGCACGCCCCGCTTTTCGCCCGACAGCGCCGACAGCAGTTCCGCCTGACCATTGCCCGACACACCCGCGATGCCGAAGATCTCGCCGGCATGCACGCCGAACGACACGTTGTCGAGCGAGGTGCCGAACGGATCGTCGCTCGCGACCGACAGCGTCTTCACGTCGAGCAGCACCGGACCCGGATTGTGTTCACGCCGCGTGTAATCGGGCAGCGAATGACCCACCATCAACTGCGCGAGCGACGCGTGCGTTTCGCCCTTCGGCTTCACATGTCCCGTCACGCGACCGCCGCGCATCACCGTGGCGGTGTCGCACAGTTCCTGGATTTCGTCGAGCTTGTGGCTGATGTAGAGGATGCTGCAACCTTCGGCCGCGAGACGCCTGAGCGTCGCGAACAGCTTGCGCACCGCTTGCGGCGTGAGCACCGAAGTCGGTTCGTCCATGATCAGCAGACGCGGGTTCTGCAACAGACAACGCACGATCTCAACGCGTTGCCGCTCGCCCACCGTCAGGCTATGCACGTGACGCTGCGGGTCGATGTCGAGGCCGTAGTCGGCGGAGACTTCGCGAATCCGTTTGGAGAGCGTCTTCAGATCGAAGGGTTCGTCTAGCGCGAGCGCAATGTTTTCGCCGACCGTGAGCGTCTCGAACAGAGAAAAATGCTGGAACACCATGCCGATGCCGAGCTTGCGCGCCGCCGCCGGACTGGCGATCTCGACCGCCTGGCCCTCCCAGCGAATCTCACCCGCGTCGGGTCGCACCGCGCCGTAGATGATCTTCATCAGCGTGCTTTTGCCGGCACCGTTTTCGCCGAGCACGGCATGGATTTCACCCGGCGCGACGATCAACGTGACGTCGTCATTGGCTCGCACGGCCGGATACTGTTTGGTGATGCCCTGAAGCATCAACCGGGGCGCCGCCTGTTCCGGCCTGGTTGCCGGCTGCGCGGCGGCGCCGTCGCTATGAAAAGAGTCGCTCATGTGATTCCGTAGTACGTCAGTGACTGCCGGTTACAGCGCGGCCGCCCGCCTTGCCGGCAGACGATCCGTCACCTTAACCGGATGACAATACCTAATTCGACCCACTCAGTCGAGCCATCAAAATTCCCCGCAAACCCACGCCACTGCGCGATCTGCGGGTATCCCTCCCTTGACGTGAACCCGAGTTCATATTAAAACGCATATACCCCCATGCCCGCTCGATCAGCCAGAACATATATTTCGGAGAAGTCATGAGTCAGCAACGCGAGGCGATCGATACGTATCTATTACGCGTCTTGCACACCCTGTTGATGGAACGCAGCGTCACGCGCGCGGCCGTCAAACTGAATCAATCGCAACCCGCGATCAGCGCGGCGCTGCGCCGTTTGCGCGACATCACCGGCGACCCGCTGCTGGTGCGCGGTAAGTCCGGCATGGTGCCGACCGAATACGGTCTGCGCCTGCTCGAACCGGTGCAGAACGCGCTGCGCGAAATCGAACGCATCAAGTTCCAGCAGCACAACTTCGACCCCGCAACCTCGATCCGTTGCTACCGGATCGGCTGCCCGGACTACCTGAACGTGCTGTTCGTGCCGACGGTGGTGGAACGCTTCCGTCAGGCGGCGCCGAACGCGACGCTCGAGTTTCATTCGCTTGGGCCCGCTTTCGACTACGAACTCGCGCTCGAAGACGGCAAGCTCGACACCGTGGTCGGCAACTGGCCGGAACCGCCGGAGCAACTGCATCTGTCGAACCTGTTCGTCGATCAGATCGTCTGCCTGATGAGCAACGCGCATCCGTTCGCCAAACGCGGCGGGTTGACGCTCGACCAGTACCTGAATGCACCGCATCTTGCGCCAACTCCGTATTCGGTGGGCCAACGCGGCGCGATCGACGTGCACCTCGCACGCGAACGGCTCAAGCGTCATGTGGTCGTGACCCTGCCGTACTTCAATCTGGCGCCGTACGTGCTGATCAAGTCCGATCTGATCTTCACGACGACGCGCCTGTTTGCCGACTACTACGCCAAGTTCCTGCCGCTCACCGTGGTGCCCGCGCCGCTCGATTTCCCGCCGATGCAGTACTACCAGCTGTGGCACGAGCGCGTGCATTATTCCGACGAAGTGCGCTGGTTGCGCAGCCTGGTCGCCGAAGCGACCAAGACCTTGATCGACAAGCCTTAACGCGTTGTTTGTCTGGCGAGTTATCGGCAGCCGTTTGATGGCGGCCGCCGGCAACTCCGCTTTTCTCCTTCTTACCCTTCTCTCTTTTCCCTTCTATTACGCCGCGGCCTCGTACAGCGTCTTCGCCAGCCGGTTGTGCTGCTCGATGACCGGCCCGAGTTCCAGCGTCGCCAACTGGCCGTCCTTCACCACCACCTTGCCGCCGATCACGCTATAGCTCACCTGCGAAGGCGCGCAGAACACCAGCGCCGCGACCGGGTCATGCAAGGCACCGGCAAACAGCGGCTGCTTCAGATCGAACGACACGAAGTCCGCCGCCATACCCGGCGCCAACGCGCCGATGTCGTCGCGATTGAGCACCTTCGCGCCGCCCAGCGTGGCGATTTCCAGCGCTTCGCGCGCGGTCATCGCGTCCGGTCCGAAGCCGACCCGCTGCAACAGCAACGCCTGCCGCACTTCCGCAATCATCTGCGCGCCGTCGTTCGACGCCGAACCGTCGACGCCGAGACCCACCGGCACGCCCGCGAGACGCATCCGCTTGATCGGCGCGATGCCCGACGCGAGCCGCATGTTCGAGCACGGGCAATGCGCGACGCCGGTGCCCGTGCGCGCGAACAGTTCGATGCCCGCGTCGTCGAGTTGCACGCAGTGCGCATGCCATACGTCGTGACCGACCCAGCCGAGGTCTTCCGCGTACTCCGCCGGCGTCATGCCGAACTTCTCGCGGCTATACGCAATGTCGTTGACGTTCTCCGCCAGGTGCGTATGCATCGACACGCCATACTGACGCGCCATCACCGCCGACTCGCGCATCAGATCGCGGCTCACCGAGAACGGCGAACACGGCGCGACCACCACGCGCAGCATCGCGTAGCGCCCGTCGTCGTGATACGTCTCGATCAGGCGCTGCGTGTCCTTCAGAATGTCCGCTTCACGTTCGACCACCGAATCCGGCGGCAGACCGCCGTCCTTCTGCCCCACGCTCATGCTGCCGCGCGCTGCGTGAAAACGCATGCCGATCCGGCGCGCCGCAGCGATGCTGTCGTCGAGACGGCTGCCGTTCGGGTAGATATACAAATGGTCGCTCGACGTCGTGCAACCGGACAGCAACAGCTCGGCCATGGCCGTCAGCGTCGAGACTTCGATCATCTCCGGCGTGAGGTTCGCCCACACCTTGTAGAGGTTCGTCAGCCAGCCGAACAACTCAGCGTTCTGCGCGGCGGGAATCGCCCGCGTCAGGCTCTGATACATGTGATGATGCGTGTTCACGAGCCCCGGGATCACCAGATGCCCACGCATGTCCAGCACTTCATCGGCCGTTTGCGGCAGCTCCGCCGTCGGTCCGACCGCGACGATGCGGTTGTCCTCGATATACAGGCCGCCGTCGCGCAGTTCGCGCCGGGCGCCGTCCATCGTGACCAGCACGTCCGCGTGCTTCACCAGCATCGTTTTCTTCGGCTTGCCAGCCGTTTGTTCCATCGTCATTCGCTTCTCCGCTTTAATGCTTCCGTGCAAAGTCGTCCGAACGCGATGTGACGGCACGCTACCGTGCCGTCGCGTCCCGTCGAACGCCGTTGGCCCGGTTACCCAGCGTATTACGCCGTCTTCGGGGCGTGTGCCGCGCTCGAGCCGTCTTCGGCCCGGGTCTGTTGCAGCGCACGGGTGTAACCTTCGACGGCCAAAATAATGCTGACAACTCACGCCATAGCGATACCCAAGTTCAGGCTGTCGATATAGTGGGCCTTTTTTGGCCCCGGTACGATCGAAACAACCGGCAATAGTCGACCGAATCGACTCGCCGTGGCTTTCATCAGGCTGTCTGTCATGCGCCAGGTATTATCTTTCCTATCTCGGGCGCGCTGAGCGGAACAACCTTTTTACAATGGCTGCCACGGCGCTCGCTTCAATTCGCCGACGGGTATGTAGCCACTGACGTGGAGCCTCGATCCGCCGCAAACGTATCTGGATCGGGCTGCCGCCGAAACCTCGCATTCACATAAGGAAAATTGCGAATGGGAAAGCTCACTACCCATGTGCTCGACACCGCGAACGGCCGTCCCGGCGCGGGCATCAAGGTCGAACTCTTCGCGCTCTCAGGCGACACCCGCCGCGCGCTCAAAACCACCACCACCAATGACGACGGCCGCTGCGACCAGCCGCTGCTCGAAGGCGAAGCGCTAGTCCCGGGCGAATACGAACTCGTGTTCGGCGCCGGCGATTACTTCGCGTCGATCGGCACGAAGGTGCCGGAGCCGCGTTTCGTCGATCGTGTCGTGTTGCGCTTCGGCGTGGCCGATGCAGCTGCGCACTATCACGTGCCGCTGCTGGTGTCGCCGTGGTCGTACAGCACGTATCGGGGCAGCTAACGAACGTCTGCCGCGAAACCCGGCGGAGACCCGGTCGAGTTCGCGCCCTGACGTTCACGCTCGATTGCATTGCGCAGATGCCTGCCGGGATGCCGGAACGGATCTCACCGCAAGCACCCGCGAAACGCAATCGAAGAACGCTGACGGCTCGACCGGCCTGATCCGATCCGACACGAAGACACATTAAAAACGACGCTGTGCGAACTGAGCGCATCGCGTCTTTCACCCCGCAGTCTGCGCAGCGACGTCATCTCCGCCGACGACCCGCTAGCCGGCTCCCCGAAGGCGCCCGCCGTCGTTGCGCGTACAACGAATCAGAAGTGGAGGAGTTCATGGAAGGATTTATCACCGACTGGTTGAATCTGGCGATTCGCTGGTTTCACGTCATCGCCGCGATCGCCTGGATCGGCGAGTCGTTCTATTTCGTCGCACTCGACAACAGCCTGAAGCCGCCAACTGACCCGAACCAGCGCAAGCGCGGTGTGTTCGGCGAACTGTGGCACGTGCATGGCGGCGGCTTCTACAACATGCAGAAGTACACCGTCGCGCCGCCGGAAATGCCGGAAGATCTGCACTGGTCGAAGTGGCCGTCGTACACGACCTGGCTGTCGGGCTTCGGTCTGTTCACCGTGCTGTATCTGTTCTCGCCGTCCACGTACCTGATCGACAAGAACGTGCTCGATATGGGCCCGGTGGTCGCCGTGGCGTCGGCGCTCGGCTTCCTCGCCGCCGGCTGGATCGTCTACGACTCGCTGTGCCGCATTCTGGGCAATAAAGACAAGGTGCTGGGCATCTGCGTCGGCGTGTACGTGCTGATCGCGGCATGGCTCGCCTGCCACATCTTCGCGGGCCGCGCGGCGTACCTGATCATGGGTGCGATGCTGGCGACGATCATGTCGGCGAACGTGTTCTTCGTGATCATTCCGGGCCAGCGCAAGATGGTCGACGCGATGCTCAAGGGCGACACGCCGAACCCGATCTACGGCAAGCGCGGCAAGCAACGTTCGGTGCACAACACGTATTTCACGCTGCCGGTGGTGTTCGCGATGCTGTCGAACCACTACGCGATGACGTACACGCATCCGTACAACTGGGCCGTGCTGCTGATCATCATGCTGGCCGGCGCGCTGATTCGCCAGTTCTTCGTGATGCGTCACCGTGGCCAGGTGCTGTGGTATCTGCCGCTGGTCGGCATCGTGCTGATGTTCTGCGCCCTCTTCTGGACCATGCCGAAGCCGATCGTGCCGCAAGCGCAAGCCGCGAACGCGCCGTCCGTGAAGATCGCCGACATCGCGCCGGTGTTGCAGCAACGCTGCGTGGCTTGCCACTCCGCACATCCGACGATGATGGGCAGCGCGCCGGCCGGCGTGCTGCTGGATACGCCGGATGAAATCTCGCAGAACGCACAGCGGATTTATCAGCAGGCGGTGACGTTGAAGGCAATGCCGCTCGGCAACGTGACGCACATGACCGACGACGAGCGGATGAAGATCGCCGCGTGGTTCGAAGGCGGCGCTGCGAAGTAACGAGTTTGGCCGGGCTTCGCGCCCGGTGTGCAGCTGGTTGGCGGGACAGGAAGCGGGCTTTTCGCGTGAGCGGAAAGCCCGTTTTTTTGTTGCCGGCAGGCGGGAAATTGTTGAAATTCCAATATCACGTCAAAAATGTGTCCCGTGAGCGACAAAATCTATATATTTTATTGATTTGTAGCCTATAGGCTACAAACGTTAATAATAAAATTGTGCCCCATGGGCTACACTGAGTGCTGAATTCAGAGAAAATGACGCCCCAAGGCTACACATGACCAATCTCGCTGACGTATCCGACATGCTCAAGGCCGTGCGCCATGAAAGCAGTCTCTCGCAGAAGGAGCTGGCGCACCGCGCGGGCGTTGCACGCACCACGGTCGCCCGTATGGAAACGCTCGCCAAAAACGATATGAGCGTCTCCGTGCTCGTGCGTCTGCTCGAAGCGGCGGGCTACGACCTCAAGTTCGTGGCGCATGGGCATGGACGCACGCTTGAAGACATCCTCGCCGAGCAACGCTCGCCGGACGCGAACCCATGAAACTTGACGTTCAGGTATTGGGCAAGAACGTCGCCACGCTTTATCGCGAGCGCGACGACTACGTCCTCAAGTACCACCGCGACGCGGGCGCGGCCGACTTCGTCAGCCTGACCATGCCGGTGCGCGAGGAAGCCTGGCGGTGGCCGCGCGATCTGCATCCGTTTTTCCGGCAGAATCTGCCCGAGGGCTATCTGCTGAATCTGATCCGCGAGCAATTCGGTCCGCTGCTCGACGGCACCGATCTGTCGCTGCTGGCCGTGGTCGGCGCGATGGGCATTGGCCGCGTCACCGTGACGCCAGAAGGCGTGGCGCCGGGCACCGATCTGCAAGCGCTCGACGTTCAGGACATTCTGCACGGCGACAACACCGCCGAGCATTTCGCGCGACTCGTGCGCGACTATGCGCGCGCGGCCATCTCGGGCGCCGTGCCGAAGTTCATCGCCCCTCAGGACACCGTCAGTGTGTCCACGCCGATGACGCTGGGCAAACCGACTATCCGCACGAGCCGCCACATCGTCAAAGGTTCGGACGACAGCACGCCGTTTCTCGGCTTCAACGAGTTCTACTCGATGCGCGTGCTGGAACGACTCGGCGTCGCGCCCGTTGCACGTACGCAGATGTCGGACGATGGCCGGGCGCTGATTGTCGAGCGCTTCGACGTCGACGTGCAGGGACTACCCGCCTATGGTGTCGAAGATCTGTGCGGGCTGTTGGGTCTGCCGCCGCACGAGAAATACAACTCGACCAGCGAAAAACTGCTCAACGCCGCGCGAGCGTATCTGCTCGATCGCGACACCTCGCGGCAGCAACTCGAGCATCTAGGCTGGCATCTGTTGACGAACTACGTGGTGCGCAACGCCGACTGCCATACGAAGAACATTGCGCTCTTCTATACCTCGGTCGACGACGTCGCCTTCACGCCCGTCTACGACATCGTCACCACGCAGGCTTATCCGCGCTTCGCAGCCAATCCGCCGGGCTTGCCGATCGACGGCCGCAAGACCTGGGCGGCCGGCAAAACGCTGGAGCGTTTTTTCAACACGCGCATGGGCATCGCGCCGCGGCAATACGCGCAGATGGTCGAAGCGTTGTGCGACTCGGCGGTGAGCGTCGGCCATGAATTGATCGAAGCGGCGCGTAACGAAACGCAGTGGCATAACGTGGCGAAACAGATGCTGCATGCTTGGGACGACGGGATGTCCTCTTTGCGCTCGCCGAAGAAGAGTCTGCAGTTCAAAGGGCTCAAACCCGCGATCGAAGCAGCGGGATTTTCCGCACCGGAGCCGGCGCAACGTGCGCGTGAAGTAATCGGGCGTTCACCGCTTCTCGGCGAGCGTCACTAGGCGGCTATGAAGCGGTTACGAGGTGACGGCGAGGCGCTCCTTTCGCTGCGCCAATGCAAAAAGCCCACAGCGTACACCGTGGGCTTTTTTCACATCGACCTGCTTGCCACAACACTCAGGCAATACTCAAACCGCCACCGCGCTCAACGCATCTTCCGTGAGCCACAGCGATTCGGCCAGATCCTGCTCATTGAGGTTGAGTCCATCCCCACCGCGATCGACCACGATAAAGTCACTCACGTCGCCCAAAGCGATCAGCGGATGGTGCCATACGCCCTTCGCGTAGTTGACGCCCTGCCAGCCGCTCGTTACGAACGCGCGAATCGCCGACTCGTCCAGCTCGCCCGCCGGCGCCACCACGACCAGATACGGCTTGTCGTTCAGCGGCACGAAGGCCTGGCTACCCAGCGGATGACGTTCGAGCATCTTCACTTCGAACGGCAGCGTGCGCGGCTGCCCGCGGAACAGGTTCACGAGCGTGCGGCCGTTCTCGTCGGTCACGTCCACTTTCGCGAGATCGTGAAAGCGGATCGTCGTGCCGAGGTTGATCGGAATCTGCTTCGCGCCTTCGAGTTCGATCACATCGCCGAACGCGGCGAACGCTTCTTTCGTCAACGGTTCGATCGCGAGCGTTTTCATGATGCGAGCGTGCCCCACAGACGCAGACGCGAAACGCCGCCGTCCGGAATGATGTTGAAGCGCACGTGCGTCACCGGACCCAGCGCCGCGATCTCGCTTTCGAAGTAATGCTGGTTGTCCATCTTCAGCTTCTGTTCGCCCAGCAACACCGGCCAGAACATCGCCTGCGTGATCAGCGAGCTGTCGGTGCCGCCCGTCACGTACGCAGCCTGGATCGAGCAGCGATCCGGATAGTTACCCTTGAAGTGCGCCGTGTCGACTTCGATCTTCCTGATCACGCCCGGTTGCGCCAGCGCGACGATCGCCCAGTCGTTACCCGGCTCGCGACGGCGGCGCGTTTCCCAGCCGTCGCCCATGTTCACGCCGCGGCCCGGCATCAGGATCGTCGATGCCGCGCCGAAGTGCTGGTTATTCGCCGCGACCAGGTACGCGCCGTTTTCCATCGCGGCCAGGTCGAACTGATCGGTGCGGCTCGCGCCGGCCCAATCCACTTGCGGCTGACCGTACACCCGCAGACGCGCGATACCGCCGTCCGGATAGATGTTCACGCGCAAATGCGTGTACGCGTTCGCGTCGCTGACTTCGTGATAATGGTGGCTGTTGCCTTGCAACGAAGTCGACGGAACGATCTCGGTCCACTGGGTCGACTGGTTCGGCACGCCGTCCACCACGCGCGCGGCTTCCACCGAAGCGGCCGGCGGGAAGTTGCCGGTGAAGTGGCTGGTGTCGAGATCGAGGCCCTTGATCACGCCAGGACGCGCCAGCTTCACGACGCACCAGTCGTAGCCGTTCGCGCGCTTGCGGCGGGTTTCCCACCCGTCCATCCACTTGCCGTGGTCGTCGTACTTGCCCGGAATGAAAACGGCCGGCTCCGGATTCAGCATGCGTTCCTTCGGCGCGAAGAAATCGTCGCTGGTCTCGAGCGCCTGTGCGCCCAGACGCGGGTCCGCCAGATTCACATAACGACGCGTGAATTCCGGTGCATTGGGGTCGAGAATCGGGAGTGCCATCTTTGTCTTCCTTAATGTTTGTTAGTGCTGAAAAAACGTTTCGGTTCGGGGTCCGCGACGCGTGAATGAAGCGTCACGCGTCGATCAGGTCGTCGAGCCGGAAACGTGCGATGCGGTAGATCTGATCGAGGCTCGCGCGCAATTCGTCGGCGCGGCTGTTGTTCACGCGCGCCTCGAAGTTCGCGATGATGCCGTGGCGGTCGAAGCCGCGCACCGCGAGGATGAACGGAAAGCCGAACTTCTCGCGATAGGCGCTGTTCAGTGCGACCAGTCTGTCGAACTCTTCCTGGGTGCACTGCGCGAGGCCCGCGCCGCTCTGCTCACGCGTGGATTCGGCGGTCAGCTCGCCGCGTACCGCGGCTTTGCCGGCGAGCTCCGGGTGGGCGTTGATCAGCGCCAGTTGTTTCTCTTCGCCCGCGGTCTCGACGAGCGACGACATCTTGCGGTGCAACTCGTCGATGCTGGCGAACGGCCGTTGCTGCGCGGCGAGTTCCGCGACCCACGGCGAGTGCTCGAAAATACCGGACAGCGCTGCGACGAACGCGTCGGTCGAGGTGCTGTTGAGTTGGTCCAGTGTGTATTGCATCGCCTTCATGCCGCAGCCCCGCGGTTGTTTTGTTGGTAAGGGTGATGTTCGCGCCAGTGGCGCGCAACATCGACGCGCCGCGTCACCCACACGCGATCGTGCTGTTCGATGTGATCGAGAAACTTTTGCAGTGCGCGGAACCGCCCAGGGCGTCCGAGCAGGCGGCAGTGCATGCCGATCGACAGCATCTTCGGCGCTTCGTCGCCCTCTTCGTACAGCACGTCGAATGCGTCGCGCAGATAGGTGAAGAAGTGGTCCGCGGTGTTGAAGCCTTGCGGGCTCGCGAAGCGCATGTCGTTGGTGTCGAGCGTGTACGGCAGGATCAGTTGCGGCACCTTCGCGCCGCCGGTGACTTCGACGTCCATCCAGAACGGCAGGTCGTCGCCGTAATTGTCCGAGTCGTACAGGAAACCGCCGTGTTCGGCGACCAGACGATGCGTGTTGGGGCTGTCGCGGCCGGTGTACCAGCCGAGCGGACGCTCGCCGGTCACGCGTTCGATCGCTTCCATGCCGAGGCGCATGTGCTCCGCCTCTTTCTCCGGCGCCATGTCCTGATAGTGAATCCAGCGATAGCCGTGGCAGGCGATCTCATGGCCGAGTTCGACGAACGCGCGCGCCACGTCCGGATTGCGTTCGATCGCCATGCCGACGCCGAACACCGTGAGCGGCAGGCCACGCTTTTCGAATTCGCGCAGAATGCGCCAGACGCCCGCGCGCGAGCCGTATTCGTAGATCGACTCCATGCTCATGTGGCGCGCCGGGTAAGCTGCGGCGCCGACGATCTCCGACAAAAACTGCTCCGATCCGGGGTCGCCGTGCAATACGCAGTTTTCACCGCCTTCTTCGTAATTCAGAACGAATTGCACTGCGACACGCGCTTGACCCGGCCAGTTGGCCTGCACCGGGTGGCGGCCGTAGCCGATCAGATCGCGTGGGTAGTTCGGGTCGAGTGGCATGGTTTGACGAATGCGTGGTGACGGTACGTAAAATTCGCGTGGGGTTGTTTGGCGTGGGTTGGCGCGCGCTTCGGCCGACAGGTTGTGGCTGCAACTTCTGCTTGCAGGTGATAGCTGCAATGCACGGCGGCACGCGCGGAAACCCACTCAAAGCAGCGCCGGCAGCAGCGGCAAAAAAACCTGTCGCGACCCCAGCGCGGAGTGGGACCAGTGTAGCGAAAACACCCGGGTGCGCCCATACACCCGGGCAGATAGTGCGTGTCAGACTGAATGTATGTGCGAGCCCGGTTTTGTAGCGTTTACCCGCAGCGAATCAACGGTTTGCGCATTTTCTTGCGGGTTCGCGGCAGAACTTCCGCCAGACCCGCGCGGCACTCGCGGATTCGGGTCGGCTTCGGTCGGACTGAAAGATTCCAGCGCGCCGTCATAGCGCTTGGCGAGCGGCCGCGCATAGTCGCCACGCTTGGCCGTCGACAGGCGCAGCGCGATCAACGCCTCCGTCCACTTCACGGCGGCCGTTACGCCTTCAATAACCGGCGCGCCCAGCGCGTCTTCAATCTCCGCGCACAATTCGGCCATGCCGGCGCAGCCCAGTACGATCGCGTCCGAGCCGTCCTCGGCAAGCGCGCGCCGACATTCGTCGAGGATGATGCGGCGCGCCGCCGAACCCGGCTTGTCGAGATCGAGCACGGCGACGTCGGTGGCCCGGACGTTGCGGCAAAAACGCTTCATGCCATAACGCTCGGCGAGATGCCACGCCATCCCGCAAGTGCGCGCCAGCGTCGTCACCACCGAAAAGCCCGGTGCCAGCACGCTCGCCGCGTGCATCGCCGCTTCCGCGATACCGATCACCGGACCGCGCGCCACCTCGCGCGCGGCGTACAGCCCGGGATCGCCAAAACAGGCGATCACGTAGCCGTCGCAGCCTTCGCGCTCGCCGGCCATGACTTCGGCCAGCAAGCCCGGCGTCGCGAGTGCTTCGTCGTAATAGCCTTCGATCGACGGCGGTCCCATGGTGGGATTCACCGCGATCACTTCGGTGCCCGGCGCGGCGACGTCGCGCGCGCAGCGGCCCATCGCGTCGGTCATCCGCTGGGTCGTGTTCGGGTTGATCAGTTTGATGCGCATATCGACTCCTGTTGCCTGCAGCCTCAAGGCTCAGCGTGTGAGCACGCGATAGAACAGCGCAGCCAGCCCCGCGCCGATGAACCATGTGAAATTCGCCATGCCATCGAGCGCCGGCACCATCACGCAGAGCACGGCGATCAGCGCGGCCGGCAACAACGCGGCCACGGCGCGGTAGTTGACGCCGTTGCGATACCAGTACGAACCGGTGGGCGCGACCGTGTACAGATCGTCGAGCACGATCTTCTGGCGCTTCACGAGGTAGTAGTCGACGATCAGGACGCCGTACAAAGGTCCGATGAAACTGCCGAGCACGTCGAGCGTGTAGTGGATAACGGCCGGGTTGTTGAACAGATTCCACGGCGTGATGAAAATCGACGCCACCGCCGCCAGCATGCCGCCCATGCGCCAGCTGATCAGCCGCGGCGCGACGTTCGAAAAATCGAACGCCGGCGAGACGAAGTTCGCGACGATGTTGATGCCGATCGTCGCGATCGTGAACGTCAGCGCGCCAAGAATCACCGCGGTCGGATAGTCGATCCGGCCCACGGTTTCGACCGGGTCCGTGATCAGCTCACCGAACACCGGCAACGTGGCCGCGGTCGTGACCACCGTCACCAGCGAGAACGCCAGAAAATTGACCGGCAGTCCCCAGAAGTTGCCGCGCTGCACGCTGCGAAAGCTTTTGCCGTAGCGCGAGAAGTCGCCGAAATTCAGCATCGGCCCGGAGAAGTACGACACCACCAGCGAGATCGCCGTGATCATCACCGGCACCACTGCCATACCGTGATACTTCACGCCGCCCAGGTTGATGCCGATGTTGCGCCATCCCGCGCGATACACCATGTAGCCCGCGAGCATGAACATCACCACGTAGACGGCCGGACCGGCGAAGTCGATGAACTTCTTGATGGTCTCCATGCCGTGCCAGAACACCAGCGCCTGCAACACCCACAGCAGCATGAAACCGCTCCAGCCGAGCGTAGACAGTCCCATGAAACCGTGGTGATGAACGTCGGCATACGGCAGCAGTTGCGGGACGAATTTCAGCACCACGATCACCAGCGCGCTCGACGCGAGGTAGGTCTGAATGCCGTACCACGCGACCGCGATCAGGCCGCGAATCACCGCCGGAATATTCGCGCCGAGCACGCCGAAGGTTGCGCGGCACGCCACCGGATACGGCACGCCGTTCGCCTGGCTCGGCCTCGCGATCAGGTTGCACAACAGGTTGACGATCGTAATGCCGACCAGCAGCGCGATCAGCACCTGCCAGCTCGTCAGGCCGAGCGCGAACAGACTGCCCGCGAATACATAACCGCCGACGCTGTGCACGTCCGACATCCAGAACGCGAAGATGTTGTACGCGCCCCAGGTTTGATGGCGCAACGGCGCGAGGTCTTCGTTGTAGAGCCGCTCGCTGTAGCCTGCCGGCATCGACGGATCGCCGGACGCGCCGTCTTCGCCGTATGCGTGAACTGCTGGAGCGCCGGGCGCTGCACTGAACTGAGCCATGATTCCTCCTTGGGATAGGGACCGTCGAAAAGCGAATCGAAGGACGTTGCATCGGCCATGCCAACCGCGCGCTCCCCCGCTCACTCGGGAGCGAAGAAGCCGGCGCCGTCGGTCTGGCCGCGCCGCGGGTGTCTCCGTACTGACGTACTTGTGGCGTACTTGTCGTTATCGCCTCGCCTGCCACCGCGGATGACCGGCGCTGCGTCGCTGCTCGAGTTCCGTCTCCCGGCGACGGACACGCGTGCGCAAGCCGGCAGCGCTCACGACGAGCCGCCTTGCAACACTTGATTCGGTTCAGTTCAATTCAGTGCGGCGCGCACCACGGACGGGCGCGCACCGGCCGCCTGCCTCAGCCTGGCGCGGACTTGCTTTTGGACTTGCCTTTCGACAACTCTTTCGACGCGCTGTCCAGCGCGCCGAACACTTCATGCAGATCGGCCGCGCCGCGTGCGGGGCGCTCCAGCATCTTCAACTCGACGCTTTGCAAATGGCGCGACATCAGGGCCGCCGCCTCTTTGGCATTGCCGGCGTCGAGCGCGGCGAGAATGGCTTCGTGGTCTTCGAACGAACACGGGCTGCGCCCGAGCGACTCGTACAACGCCGAAATCAGCGTGGAGCGCGCCACCAGTCCGTTCAAACAATCGCACAGTACGGCGTTGCCGGTGAGGCCGGCCAACTCGGTATGAAACTCGCCCGACAGGCGGATCCACGCCGGAAAATCACGGGTTTCGAACGCTTTGCGTTCACGGCCGATCATGCTGCCGATACCCTTCAAACGCCGCATGCCGTGACCGTTGCAAATCTTTTCCACCACCGCCAGTTCGATGATGCGGCGCATCTCGAACACTTCGTGCACTTCCTGCAGCGACGGGCTCGCGACGAACGCACCGCGATTCGGTTCGAGATCGACGAGATGGTCGGTCGCCAACTGCGCGAGCGCTTGCCGGATCGGGCCGCGCTTCACGTTGAATACTTCGCATAACTGGGCTTCGGTCAGCTTGGCGCCCGGCGCGAGCCGATGCTCGAGGATCGCGGCGCGGATGCGCTCGGCGATCGCTTCAGGCTTCGAACTGTTGACGGCCGCGGAATCTGTGTCGGACATGATGTGCGTCTCGGTATGTTGGTCATCATAGGATGGACATAAAGATTGTCAACAATTTTTGTTTTGAATATCGACAATCTCGGGGAAGGTGCTGGGCTGCAGGGTAATGTGTATGGCTGCAAGGCCTGTTCAGCTTCAGTATCAGTTTAATTAGATGGGTAAATGGCTGTCTATTGGCGGCCGTTTTTGTCAACAAAATCGCGGGACCTTCATGGCCTGTCTGCTTGGCCGGATGCTTGAAAACCTGACAGTTAGTTGCGTTGTGAGTTTAAAAAAAGCGGGCAAAATGCCCGCTTCCCTGCTCCACGCTGCCTCACCTTCAGGCCAGCGTCGGATAACCCGACAGGTTCAGTTTGAAGCCGTGCGCATCCGCGACGAGGTGGGCGTCCGCCCCCACCGGCAGCGTCAGCATGTTGCGGACATGCCCGAATTGCAGCCCGGTGACGACCGGAATGCCGATCACCGAGCGTACTTGCTCGATCATCGCGTGCAGATCGTAGCCGTTGTCGTAGTCGTATGCCTTGCCGCCGGAGAAGTCGCCCAGCACGAGCGCCTGCTGCTGCGCGAGAATGCCGGACAGATGCAGTTGATAAATCATCCGCTCGACCCGGAACGGCTGCTCGTTCACATCTTCCAGAAACAGAATGCCGCCTTGCACCGGCGGCATGTAGGGCGTGCCGATCAGCGATGTCAACACCGCCAGATTGCCGCCCCACAGCATGCCCGAGACGTTGACCGCGTGCGCTTGCGGTGTATTGCCGGTCACGGTCATGGTCGGCCTGGTCAGCGCCGACCAGAAGTGCTGCATGGTGAATTCGCTGAGTTCTTCGGCACCGAAATCGCTCGTGATCATTGGGCCGCCGAAGGTCTTGACGCCGGCGCGCGCCAGAAGCGCAAGCTGGATCGCGGTGAAATCGCTATGCCCCACGAGCGCGACCGGCTGATCGGTCAGCCGCCGTTGCAGCCCTTCGTAGTCGAGACCGTGCAGTATCCGCGCCGCGCCGTAGCCGCCACGCACTGCCAGTACGATGTCCGGCAACGCACGCGCCGGGTCCGCGAGCCGGTTCAGATCGGCCGCGCGCTCGCCGTCGGTGCCGGCGAACCGCTGATAGCGACGCTTCGTCACCTCCGCGCCTTCGACGCGATGCCCTTGCGCATGAAAGCGCTGCAACGCGCGATGCACCGCTTCCGGATCATGGGGATAGCCGGACGGCGCGATCAGTTCGATGGTGCGATGGACGGTCATGGGCGAAGTCCGTTCGATGTCGTTGTGTTAGAGCGGCTCGGCCGAGCCTGGTGCGTTGCTTGTGCCGGTGTCGGCACGCGCCGCCGCACGCGCTTCCCGGCTTGCGCGCCGGCGTTCGGCGAAGAACGATTTGAGGGCGGCGCCGCATTCGGTTTCGAGGACGCCGCCCGTCACCGACGTGTGATGATTCAATTGCGGATTCGCGAACGCGTCGACGACACTGCCGCACGCGCCGGTTTTCGGGTCCCGCGCGCCGAACACGACGCGGGCAATGCGCGCGTGCATGATCGCGCCCGCGCACATCAGACACGGTTCGAGGGTGACGTAGAGCTCGCAGCCCGGCAGGCGGTAGTTCTCGACGGCCTGCGCCGCGGCACGCAACGCGACCATTTCGGCATGCGCCGACGGATCGTGCGCGCCGATCGGATGATTGAAACCGGTGGCGATGACGTCGTCGCCGCGCACGAGCACGGCGCCGACCGGCACTTCGCCGGCTGCGCGCGCCTGTTCGGCGGCGGCCTGGGCGAGCGCCATGAAGCGGCGATCGCGTTCGGAGATGGGCGGAGTCGAAACGGGCAAGACGTCGTTAATCTCGGGGACGCAAGTTACCGAAGGTGTGGCCGCGCGGGAATCAGGCGTGCCCGAATCGGCGGACTGTGCGGATTCGGCGGACGAACCCGAACTGTTCAGCGCGCCCCCCGATTCGAGCGGCTCCGAACCTGACGACGCGGCACAGCCAGTAAGCGGCCCGCTCACCGCGAACCCGCATCTGCCGCATTGAGATTACCGGCGCGTTCCGACAGGCGCTCAGCAATACGCCGGCAGTATTCGCGCGGCAGCACCAGCGGCCCGCCGCGCAGCGACTCAAGCGCCATGTCGAGCGCCAGCATGCGCGCCTGCAGACGACAACGGGTAGTAGGGTCGCTCACGGCATTCAACTCCGCTTGCAGGTCGCGCAACGCGCGCAACTGCTCGACAGCGGGCGGCACGAAACCCGCGTTTTTTAGAATCCGGTTGGCGACACGCACCTCTTCCGGGACCAGTGCATCGTCCCCGAGCGGCAGCGGCGCACCTGCGCCCGGCAAAGCATCGAACTCGCCACGCGCGGCTGCGGCGGCAATACGCTGTTCGACTAGCGCGTCAAGCAATTTCATCTGCAATCCACTACGTTGCGGCCCGAGCATTCTATCAGGGAGCACGCGACGGTTTCGGCTCGCGGACCGACGAAACCCCCTGGTTTTCAGACTCCGCGTATTTCAAGGGCATAGCGGTGTGGTCGAGGCGGCCACGAGCGCAGAGGCGCCGTACACATCGTCAAACCACGCCGGCGAGCCGCCAACGCGCGAGCACGACATGCCGGGTGCGCCCGAGCAAACTGTGCATCAGCGCAAACTCGCGGACGTTCCAACTGACGGGTTCAACGGGACGTGTCGCCGCCCAGGGCATGCCGTAGGCGAGCGTGACGTGCGGGGTATAGGGCACCGCGGCATGCCCGACACCCTCGTTTGGCAGCGCCGCCACAAGCGCCTCGTGAAGCGCATGCAAGCCGGGTACCCCCTCGCCGCCTCCCAGCACCAACGGTCCCGGCCGTGGCCGCGTCGCGAAGCTGACCACCGAATCGAACTCGACGGTGAACGGCTCCATGCGAATGGATGCCGCCGCCTGCATCGCCGCGTCGACGCGCGCCTGCGGCAGCCCGCCCGCGAAATTGCCAAGGTGTTGCAACGTGACGTGCAAACGACCCGCCGCAAGCGGCTTGCTACGCACGCGCGCTTCAACGCAAAGCTGTTGCGCGAACTTCGCGATGCCGCTTGCCGTATTGGGATCGGGGAAAACAGCGAAAAACAGGCCGTCTGTCGGCGTGGGCGGCGCCTCGAGCCCGGGCAGCCAGAATTGTTCAGGCATGGTGGTCCTGACCCGGTAAAGCCGGCATGACGATAAATCTCCGTTGATTGAGCGGGCTTGCACGCAGCGGCTGAGCGAGCCGCCGATCAAATACTCGGCGGCATCAGAAAGCCGCTCGCACAAGCGAACGGTCTACGCGCAATACTGTACATTCATACAGTATTGGCAGCAACGTTGAATTGCTCAAAAACCGGAAATATTGGCCGACTCACGGGAGTACGACATCTCGTCCACGAGCGGCACCGACAACACCTCTACCGCGCGACAGCCTGCGCCCCACTTGCCCCCCAATCCGGATTCGCCGCAAGCCGCAACCTCACCCTCAACGGCTGACGCATATCCACTGGCGGCGCCCCCGAAATCGGATGTACGGTCAGCAATTGCTGCAAGGTCGAATCGGCCTTCGGATCGCCGAGCGAATCGAACTGCACCTTCGTGACCGCCCCATCCGCGCCGATCCATGCGCGGACCACCAGCGCGGGCGGCGGCGCATCGGCCTTCGCGTTCAGCACCCGGTCTTCGAGAAACTGATGGAACTGGTTGGCCGCGTCGTCGTTCGCTTCGAGCGATGCCTGGAACTGCTGGCCCACGCGCTGCGCATAATCGATCCACGGCTGCGGCACATCGAGCGTCTGCGCCGCGGCCAGTGCGCTGCAGAACAGCGTGCATGCGACGGCGACCGTGCTCGTCCATCGAGACAGCGTGCGGCGGGTATTGCATCGGCTATTGCGCTTCATGACGATTCCCGGCTAGTCCGGATCCATGGGAAGGTACAGTCGCGAACCGCCGCGCTGCACGAGCAGCGCGACCGTGCCGTGCGCCGCGCCGATTTCGGCGATCAGCGCGTCGATCGTCGCGACCGGCGTGCCATTGACCGACAGCACGATATCGCCCGGCTTCAGGCCGATACGCGCCGCCTGACCGCTCGCCTGTTCGACCAGCAAGCCACGGTCGACGCCGAACTGCTGTTGCTCCGGTCCGTTCAACGGCCGCAAGCTCAAGCCGATGCGCGCCGGCCCCTTGGGGTTCCCGCTCGAGGCAACACCGCTGTCGAGCGCGCCCACCGCCGCCTGAATATGCGTCCGGGCCCCCGCGCGCCAGACGAGTAGATCGGCCTTTTGCCCCGGCTTCATCTTCGCGATGGTGCCGAGCAGATCGACGGGATCGGCCACCGCGTCGCCATCCACGCCGAGCACGACGTCGCCGGCGAGCAGTCCCGCCTGCGCGCCGGGTCCACCGGCTTCCACCATGCTGATCAGCGCGCCATCCGGCTGCGCCAGCCCGAACGAACGCGCGAGCGCCTGGCTGACTTCCTGCAACGCGACCCCGAGCCGTCCGCGCGTGACCTTGCCGGTCTTGAGCAGTTGCTCCTTCACGTCGAGCGCCACGTCGATCGGAATCGCGAACGACAATCCCTGATAACCGCCCGTCTTCGAATAGATCATCGAATTGATCGCGATCACGCGGCCGTTCAGGTCGAACAACGGGCCGCCCGAATTGCCCGGATTGATCGGCACGTCGGTCTGAATGAACGGGATATAGCTCTCGCCCGGCAGCGAGCGCGACTTCGCGCTGACGATACCTTGCGTCACCGTATTCGCGAATCCGTATGGCGAGCCAATCGCCATCACCCAATCGCCGACCTCGGTGCGGGCCGGATTTCCCGTGACGACAGCCGGCAGATTGCGGGCGTCGATGCGAATCACCGCGACGTCCGACAGCGCGTCGCTGCCGATCACCGTGCCCTTGAACTGGCGCTTGTCGGTCAGCTTCACGTCGACGGTCGTCGCGTCGCCGACCACGTGCCGGTTGGTCAGAATCACGCCTTCCGGACTCACGATAAATCCCGAGCCGAGACTCACCTCTTCGCGATTGCCGATCACGCGCCGCGCGAGAAACGGAGCCAGCGGATTGCCGGGCGCGATGCCGGGCGGCAGTTGGATGCCCATCTGCGTGACTTCGCGCGTGACGCTGATATTGACCACCGCCTGACCGTAGCGTTTGACGAGCGCGGCGAAATTCGGCACCGTCAGCGACGCGCTGGTTGATGCGCTGTTATCCGCCGCGCTCGGGTTGGCCGCCCAGACCGCCGTGCTCGCGTACATCAACATCAGCACGGCCGTCCCCATGCCCACACCCATACGCACGACCCCGCCCCGCGCCATCCGCCCCTTCACCGCAGGTCCCATACGTCAGCCACATCGACGCGCGAGGAGAATCAGCGCGCGCAATTCATCCATCGAGAAACGGCCGTCCAGCGCGATGGTGCCCATCTGCCAGTCAGGACAGTCGCGCAACGCATCCCACGCGACCCAGCCGCCCCGGCTGCGCAAAATCCGCTGCGCAGTCGATTCAGTCACCTTCGCGTCGACTTCGACCACGTCGTCCATCTTGTCCCACGCCATCATCCGTATTCTCCCTGCTGTGTTGCTCCGTTATTCCGGACCGTTTGCCACCATCGCCGCCGCTCCCGGCCCGAACGCGGCATTAACCTCTACGTCTCGTCCCACAACAGCACTTTGACGCTCCTGTGTGATCGCCTCGTTGCACCGCGACGCTTGCGCTCCACTTTGCTGAAAAGCGCATCGCCGCCAGACTCATCGACACCGTCACGCACGGCGCCCTCACTCGACGAGGCGTCGTCCTGCCGGTCGTCCTCGCCGAATTCACGCATGGGGTCATGCATCATTTCGGCGGCACCGCGACCGGCGCGGCGGGACGCTGCGGCGTCACCGAATTGCCCCAGTTCGTGCCGAACCGGTTACGTTCGGTGGACAGATTGAACGTGCCGAGCCGGTTCGACGGCGCGTTAGCCGCGGCTTCCGCCGCCGTCTGCGACGCACCGGCCTGCACCGTCGGCTTCGGCTTCAGCTGTGAGCTCAGGCAGTCGTACGACAGTGCGCGCTGGCCGTCCACTTCAGCATCCACGCACACCGGCTTCGTCGCCGACGCCGCCGCGCCGGAAGAACTCGCACGCGTCGCGCCGCCTTGCGCATGGACCGCGCCGGCCAATACCAATACCGATGCCGACGCAACGAGCACCACAACGATCAATCGACGCAGATTCATTGCTCTCTCCTGTCGGCGACACTTCGCGCGTTCGCGCACCGCTACGCCACTTCGCGCGAGATACCCGCGCGAAGTCCGCTTCAACACAAACCGGACCTGCCGGCCGCGTCGATCACTGCGCCGCGGCCAACGCCTTTTTCAACGCGTCCTCGTTGATCGGCGTATTGCCGGCCAGCTTCGCGACATAGGCCTGAACGTTCTGCTGCAAACGTTGCGCGCGCAACGTCGTGCGAATCTGTTCCTTGACGTCGGCGAGCGGACGCAGCGTCGCGCCCTTCACGTCGATCAGTTTGACGACGTGAAAACCGCTCGGCGTCTGAACCGGCGCGGACACCTGACCGGGTTTGAGCGCGTCGGCGGCCTGACGGATGGCGGGCAACAGCATCGTCTCGGGCACGACCCCCATGTCGCCGCCGTTCGCCGCGCTGGTCTTGTCCTGCGAATTCGCCTTGGCGAGCGCGGCAAAGTCTCCACCACGCGCGCGGCCGGCGAGATCGGCCGCCTGCTTGCGGATTTTCTCGAGCGTCGCCGCGTCCGAATTAGCCGGTGCTTCAAGATAAATCTGCGCGAGATGCAGTGCGCGCGGCGCGGTGAACGCCGACTGATTCTGGTCGTACGCCGACTGGATTTCCGCGTCGGACGGATAATCCGCCGGCGGTGCATTCACCGAAGCGAGATAGCTGCGAACCACCACATCGCGCTGGGCCTGCTCCAGCGCCGTGCGCACTTGCGGCTGCTTGTCCCAGCCCTTCGCCTTGGCTTCGGCGAGCACCGCTTTCTGCGCCAGCGTCGAGCGCACGAGTTGATCCATCGCGCCGGGGTCCGCCGCGAGCCGCGTGCGTCCGTCGGGATTGAGCGACTTCAGCAGCCTTTCGATATCGGCCTGCGTGACCGACGCCTGAGGCGCGTTGGCGATCACATCGCTTTGCGCCATCGCGACGAGCGGCATCATCGACACAAGCCATCCTGCCAGTACGAATTTCTTCACCACGACTCCTGCGGTTACCTGAATGCTGTCATCACCGGCACGCGCCTCGGTTGGGACGTGCCCTCTGCACGGCGGCCAGAATCGCGACCTACGATTCGGCCGACCGGTTCATTGCTGCATGGCCGCCCAACTGCACGACGATCGGCTGAATCATGTCGCGCGGCGGTGCTTTACCTATGCCCTTGCCGACCACTACCCGATGAAGATCGGCTTCGATTTCAGGCAGGCAATGCGGCGCGCATTCGATCCGTTCGATGCGCCCACGCGCGTCGAGCCAGGTCTTCAGTCGCAAGACCAGCGGCTCGTTGTCCGCCGCCGCGCTTGCACGTTGTTCGAGAGAAGCACGAAGCCGGCAGGCAGCGCCGTCCGCGCCGTCGAGTGCGGCGTGCAGCCGCCGCGCGACCAGTTCCGCGTAATGCACCCACGCGGCCGGCGCGTCGCCGAGCGCCACCGCATCGGGTTTCACGCGCAGGCTGCCGCCGAGAACCGACAGCAGCGCCACGCCGAACGCCTTCATGCGACCCGCGATGTTCATTGCGCGAGCGCTCTCTCACGCGTGCCGTTTTCACGCACTGCCGAGTCCGTCCCCTCGCTGACGAATGCAGCGGGAGCGGGAGCCGTAGCTGCGGACGCGGGAGCAGAAGCCACGGTTGCCGTCGTCCGCGAATCCGTCTGCTGTTCCGCCAACACCGGACGGTTACGCAGATGCAACAGGAACTCCTGAATCAGACGGTCCCAGAGTTCGATCGTCGAGCGCAGATAGCGCTCGGTCACGCCACCCGCGACGATCACGTCCATCTCCAGCGCCAGAAACGGCCCGTGATCGGCGAGACGCGCGAAACGCTTGGTGCGGTTCCAGCTCGCCACCAGTTCCATCGGCAGTTCACCTTGCACCTGCAGCACGCAGCTATGGGTGTAATCCAGATAGCGGACGGCGGCCGGATCGGTCGCCGCAGCAGCGTCCTGCACCGCGTTGCCGAAACGCACCGAGAAGCCGACGCCCTGGCTCGCGCTCATCAGTTGCAGCGCGCCGTTCTGTTCGGCCACGGTCACGCGATAGCCGGCCGCTTTCAGGATCTCCGCCAGTCGATCGATGCTCACCGCTTCGATCAATTCGCCACCGGGAAATTGCTCGGCCACGGCCTTGGTCTGTTTGTCGCTCATGTCGATGCTCCTACGTCGATTGGGTTGCTAACGGCCCGTTCCGGGCAGTGTTTTTTGTGTTCTCGCGCTGCCTGTGTCACGGCGCGGCGGCAGGCCCGGAAGCCGCATCCTGAGATGCAGATGCCGCTACCGACCGCGCCGCCGGATCGTATTGAGCGCTGTAAAGCGCGTCGCCGTAACGCTGCTCGATCTCGTCGTATTTCACGCGCGAGCCTTGTGCGAACGGCTGACGCGACGCGAAGAACGAGCCGAAACCGACATGCTCATAAGCGTCCAGAATTTCATGCCCCACGCGATACAGATCCGCGTTCTTTGCCTGACACATCTGCAAGCGCGTATCGCGCAGCTTCGCGTCGTTCTGCAATTGCGCGCGTTGCGCGTCGCGCGCTCGCGAGACCGTCAGCAGTTCCTCATAAGACGACTTGTACTTCGCGAGCTGCTGGGCGTCCTGCGCATGACTGCTCTTCTCCACCGACAACGCCCGCTCGGCCGCCGCCTCGCCGCTCGACTTCCCGCTCGCGGCCGCGAGCTGCGCCTGCGCGTCCTTCAACTGCGCCTGCGCCGCATCGCGTTGCTGCTCGGCGGCGGTTTTGTCGGCCTGAAGCTGCGCCTGATTGTCCTGAAGCTGCCGCAGCGTTTGCACCGTGGAACGTAATTGCGTGCGCAACTTGTCTTCGATGCTCTGCGCGTTGGCACTCGCACCGACGAACATGAAAGCGCCGGCAAGCGCCGCGGCAATCAGGCCATAACGAACTGTTTTCATCCCGACTCCCGTCAGAAGCGCGCGTTGAGCTCGATCTGCAGCACGTCGATCGAGACCGGCGGCCCGTAGACTTCCTTCGCGCTGAGATAGCGTGCCGACAGCCAGGTATCGCGCGCCACCGCATACGACGCGCCGAGAATGTAGCCGCGCGCATTGGTGCCGCCCAGATGGAAGTCCGGATCGTTGAATGCGTCGAGCGTGGCGTCCGGCTGCAGATACTTGTAGGCGACCGAGAAATTCCACTGACCTTTGGTGCTCGGCTCCGGCTCACCGAACGTCACTTTCGCGAGGTAGCCGTTCGGGCCGCTGCGATAGTCGGACTGGCTCGCGTTGACCGTGGTCGCCTCGTAGTTGTTGACCGGCAACGACGCCGCGCCGAACGCCTTGTTGGTGTTGTAGGCCAGATTGCGGACGAACTCGCCGTCCAGTCTCACCTTGACGCGATCGGCCAAGACCGTGTCCCATTGCGCCTTGATGTCGAGCAGCCGGTAGTTGTACGCGAGCCCGAAGAGTTGCGGCTCGGGCGTCATGCCCGGCGCGAGATTCGGGTTCTGCACGATGTTGCGCAACGCCACCAGCGTGTTGCCGCCCTGCAGGAACGCGGGCGCTTCGTTGTCGGTGCTGCAGTTCGTCGCGCCGAGGTACAGCGCGCAAGGCGACGACAGCGTGCCGCGCATGTTCTGGTAGTCGTAGTAGGCCAGCGCGCCCTTCAAGCGGTTCTGCTGGTTGATCTTCCATTCCGCGCCGACCTGCGCGCCGAACATCCACTTGGTGTCGCTGCCCACTTTGCTGGTGCTGTTCGACGGGAAGTTCTCCGACGTGTACTGAATCGGGAACACGCCGAAGGTGCCGAACAGCGTCACGTCCGGATTGATCGGCAATGCGTGACGAAAGCTCGCGGCCAGACCGTCCATTTCGAGGTCATTGGAGAACAGCAGGTCCGACGTGAAGAACGGATTGTCGAAGCGACCCGCCACGACGTTCAGCCACGAGTTCGGCTGATAGCGGAAAAACGCCTTGTTCAGCCAGATATTCTTCTTCGCGAAGCCGCCGCCCGCGGTGGCGGTGGTCGACACGGGACCGTTGTCGTTGCCGCTCGCGAGCTGGATGCCGGCGCTGAATTCGTCCGACAGCAGCGCGGTCACGCCGAGACGCGCGCGATAGCGTTCGAGGTTGTTGCGGTTCTGCGTGGTGTTCTGCGTCGGCAATTGCGTGGTGTTGGTGTTGCCGTTGATATCGAAGCCGCCGCCCTGATTGATCGCCGCGAAGTTCGTCACGTTGTTGGCGTTGCGGCTGCCATAGAAGTGGAATTCGTCACGCACGCGCAGATCGCCGTCCAGCTTGATGCGCGACACCCAGTCGGGGAACGTGTTGGGTTGCGCCCAGTTCTCCGCCTTCGCTTGCGCGACCACTTCCTGCTTCACCTGATCGCGAATCTGATCGCGCACGACCTGCGGCACGTACGGCACCGCGACGTCGCCCGGTTGCGTCGGCGCATTGACGACCGCGGCCCCTGCGAAGCCTGCCGCGCCCGCCGCCACCGGGCGCCCGGATGCCGCCTTGGCCTGCGCCGTTTCCGCGCGTGCTTCGCGAATCAGGTCGTTGGCGTTCTGCTGCGTCAGCACGCCGCGCTTGACGAGCAGGTTGATCAGGTTGATCACCGTGCTCTCGGTCGGCGCCGCTGCGCCCGTCGCGGCCTGCGTTTCGAGCGACTGCGCGTGCGCGCCCGTCGCGCACGACAGGCCCAGCGTGACCAGCGCCACGCTCAGGCGCGCGCCGGTCGTCGTCGATCCTCCGCCGCCGTAGCCGCGACCCCGTAGCTTCATTTTCCGAATCATCAATGCTCTCCGCGTAACCGCTGTTCTTTTGCCGGCATCGTCCGTGTGCGGACCTGCCACGTGTTTGCTTGTCTGCCGCCGCGTGGTTGCGTGCGTGTGTGTGATCTTTGTCTTTGCGTTTGCCCGTGCCGCTTGTAGACCGCTTGCAGCCCTGCCACGCGCCCGTTATCCCGGCTTGCGCCCCTGCAGCTTCACCAGCACCGGATACGCCGTGGCGGGCGGCGGTGGCTCGTCGACCTTGCCGAGCGCCTCGACCGCCGCGACGACGGCGGCGTCGATCTTCGGATCGCCGGTGGTCTGCGCGATCGTCACCTTCGTGATGCGTCCCGACGGCTCCATCCACAGATTCAGGCTGCCGGTGAAGCGCACGCCGCCGACCTCCTGCACGCCCTTGTCCTGCTCGACCGCGCGCTGCAGCGTGTAGACCATGTACTGCGCGTAGCTCGCGTTACCGAAGCGCCCCACGTTGCCGCCGCTGCCCACGTTCCCCGAGCCGTCGCCCGCACCGATGTTGAAACTGTCGGTGCCCGCCTGAGCCGGCGCGTTCATGGTCATCTGCTTGGGCTGGTTGTCCGACGGCTTGGGCGCTTCCGACGGTTTAGGCGCGACCGTCGGCTTATCCACCGGCGTCTTGAGCTCTTCCTTCACTTTCTCCGGCGGCGGTTTCTGCGGCGGCGGTGGAGGCGGCGGCAACGGAATGACCGTCGTCACCTGCGGCGCGCTGATGCGTTTCACGCCCGTCGTATCGCCGGCGAAATGCCAGATCAGCGCACCGAGCGCCACCAGCGCCAGCACGATCGAGACCGGCTTGATAAAGCGGCCCGGACCCTTGCCGGAAGGGCCGCCGTTATAGGTCATTTCCATCGCGTCGCCCTAGCCGCCCTGCTTCGCTTTGCCGGTCACCAGACCGACCTGCGACAGATCGAGGCGCCGGAGCAGATCGAGTACATCCATGACCCGCTGATACGCCACGGCCGAATCGCCTTTGAGGACGATCGGCACATCCGGATTGCTCGCCTTCTCGGTGCGCAGCCGGCTCTCCAGTTCGTCCATCGACACGGGGTACGCATCCAGAAAAATCTGTCCCGAATCGGACACGGTGATCGCCTTGGTCTTCGGCTTGGCGAGACTCGCCGACGAACTCGCCTTGGGCAGATCCACCTTGATGCCCTGCACCGAAGCGGTCGTCATGATGATGAAGATGATCAACAGCACGTACGCCAGATCGAGCATCGGCGTGATGTTGATGTCGTCGTACGGCTTGTCGTCGTCCTGAACCTGCATGGTGATCTCCCGTGTGCGTTCAGTCGGCCAGCAGCGCGTGGTCCGGACTGCGATGCGCTTCGGCCAGCCGCGTGACGAATTCGTCGACGAACACCTGCATGTTCGCGGTCACGTTCTTGTTGCGGATCAGCAGGTAGTTGTAGCCAAACAGCGCCGGAATCGCGACGAACAGACCCGTGACGGTGGCCAGCAGCGCGGCGGCGATACCCGGCGCGATCGCGTTGACGTTGACGTCGCCGGCGGCCGCGATCGCGGCGAAGGTGATCATCACGCCGACCACCGTGCCGAGCAGACCGAGAAACGGACCGCCCGAAATGGCGATGGTCAGCAGCACCATCGACTTCGACAGGCGCTGGTTTTCGCGCACGAGCGTGGCGTCCATCGACGCGCGGATCGCTTCGATCGACTCGCTGGTGATCACCGTGCGGCCGTTGTCGTCGACGCGGCTATGAATTTCGGCGACGCCCGCGCGGTACAAGCGGTACAGCGACGACTGGCGCAGACGTTGGCCCTCCTCGCTGGTTTCCTTCACGTGCGCGAGGCCGACCAGGTGACGGCCCGCCACTTCGCGAAAGCGTTCGACGAAGTAGTTGTTGGCACGATCGACGAGGCCGACGTAGCGCCCCTTGTTCCACATCACCACCCACGAGACGACCGCCATGGCCAGCAGAATGCCGATCACCACCCACGCATCGACCGTCACCGACTGGACGATCACGCCGAAGTAGCCGAAGCCGAAGCCCGACTGCTTTTCATCCGCGCCGTAGTTGATCAGCTTCGATTCCGAGCCTTGCGCCAGCGCGTCGAGCGCGATCAGATCCGGCGAGCGGGCGATCTTCGACAGGCGCAATTCGTCGAGCGAACCCTTGAAGCCGCTGAAGCCGGCGGGCGCGCCCGTCACGTCGCCGGCCACTGCGGCCGCGCTGGTCAGCGCGGGCAATGCCGCGGCGATCTGCGCGGCCTGCTTGCCGTTCACGTACACGGTGAGGTTCTTGCCGTCGGCGGTGACGGCGAGATGGGCCCACTGATTGGCCGTCAACGCCGTCGCGGCGGGCGTGCGAACCGGCGCGGCGGCGCCGTCGATCTCGGCAAACGGCACGCCGTTGTCGAGGCCGATCAGCAAGGCGTTCGCGCCGTCGCGGCGGCTATACAGCAGCGTGTTGGCCGCCAGCGCCGAGGGCTTGACCCACACGCTGAACGTGAAGCTGCCGCCCGCGCTCACATTCAGCGACGGCGTGGCCGGCAGGTTCAACGCGGTGCTGCCGTCGAACTGCGCGCCCTTGCCGACGATCCCGTCTTCAACTGTACGCAGCGGTGCGTTCTGCGCATTGTTTGCGTATGCGGTCGCGTCTTTCGACGGCGAGCCGGACGGGCTGTCGAAGTGATACACCAGCGTGTAATCCGGATCGAAAGTCTGCGACGGCTTGCTGCCGTCGGGCGCCTTCTTGTTGCCGTAGTACATCCAGATCGATTCGGCTGAACCGGCCGGCATCTTCGTAATATCGACCCAGATGAGCGCGACACCGAGCACTGCGTCGTACTGTTCGATTTCGAAGTTCAACGGCGTCTTGTCGTCGGCCGCGACGAAGCGGATGTCGGCACCGTTATCGGCCAGTCCGTCGAACTGGAAATTGCCCGAGTGCAGCCGGATCAGCAACGGCACGCGACCGACCGACTCCGCCAGGTTGGCCCCTTTCGGACCGGCGTCGATCGTGATCGCCTTGCGGTACGACCAGTCGTTTTGCCACCACGCGTTGGCGACGCCGGGCATCACGCCCAGCAGCGTCAGTAACAGGAGAAACAAGGCTCGCTTCACAATCCACTCCCCAAATGAACCGTACCGGCAACGCGGCAAGGCACGAACAGAAAAGATCCTTCAGAAACCGAGGCGCACATAGAAATCAAAGCGCGGGCTGTACTGCTTCGTGTAGATGCCGGCTTTCAGCGGCCAGCCCGCTTCGAAATCCGCGCTCGCGTACTTGAACAGTTGCACCCGTGTCCCCACGCCGACGCTGAGCAGGTTGAAGCTCGCGGTCTGTTCCGGCAGCGGACTGAGCAGCCACAGGTGCGCCGCGTCGACGAACGCATGAAAACGCCATTCGTTGATGCGACTGCCGGCCGCGCCGCCGAGGTATTTCGTCAGCGAAGGGCTGCGCAATTCGAGTGAGCCGATCACGCCGCTGTCCGCCGTGTCTTCCGCCTGCATGTAGCCGCGCACGCTGTTCATGCCGCCGGCCGCGAACTGCTCGCTCGACACCAGCGGCGAGTTCGCCAGTTGCGCGGTCACGTGCGCGTTGGCCTGCATGTCGTTGGCAAAATGCTGCGTGTGATTGACGTCGAATTTGGCGTAGAGAAAGTCGGGCGTTGCGTTGTAGCGCTTGTTGTCCCACGCACCGGCGTCGCTGCCGATACCGCGGATATTCGTGGTCAGCGACGCGGAAAACGCCGTCTGCGAGTTCTTCAGGCTGAGCTGGCCGGTGTACGACAGCGTGACCGGCACGTAGGTCAGCGGCGACATGGACATCTGTCCGCCCAGGCTGACGTTCTCGTCGTAATGCTTGCGATCGATCTCGATACTCACCGACTGCGCGTAAGTGTCCGACGCCGGCAACGCATAGATCGCCGTGAAGCCGTAGGTCGTTCCCTTGCCGAGCACGTTGGTGCCGCCGATCGACGCCACGTTGCTGTCGGAATGAACCACCGTGGCCAGCAGGCTCCAGTGCGAATCCTTCAGCGGCGCCAGATACGAGAACGAGTACACGCGCGCGTCGTCCGGATGCTGCGGCGCGATCACGTAGGTGCCCGAGACCACGTGGCCCAGTTGCCATAGATTCGAATAGCTCAGCGTGGCGCTGGTGCGCAACAGCGAGGTGCCCGGGCTGTTGTCGTTGTTCAGGTCGAGCGTGCCGTGCAGCGGGCTGTGATCGTCCACTTTCAGATCGACGTCCACGGTTTGCGGCATGGCGCCGGGTTTCAGCACCGGAATCACCTGGCGGTCTGCCGAGCGGTTCAGATCGGTGAGCTGCTGCTGCGCGACGCCGAAGTCGGGCACGCTGCCTTCCGCGAGCGCCGGCACCGCGTCGCGAATATTCTGCGGCGAGGTGTACTGCGCGCCTTCCACGCGCAGCCGACCCACTTTCGCTTCCACGACCTGCAACACGATCACGCCGTTCTTGACCTGCTGCTGCGGCAACTCGACGACCACCGATTGATAGCCGCGATCCTGATAGATCTTCTGCAACGCATCGCGCGCCGCATTGACGTCCGCCAGGGTCTTGCCGGGTCCTTCGAACGGATAGACCGCTTTTTCGATTTCAAGGCTCGGCAAGGTCGTATTGCCACGCACGATAAATTCGTTCAGATCGAATGTTTGCGGCGCGGCCGATGCCGACGCCGACGTTGCCGCCGTCGCGTTCTGCGCATGCACGCCGCCCGCTAGCCCCAGGCCACCGACGAATGCCACGCTCATCGCGCCCATCGCACCAGACACGCAGCGCCGCCGCGTGGCGCGTCTGCGTTGAGCCCATTCCCCGTTGGACTCCCCGCTCGAACCCTCGGGTGATATCCCAATCCCGTCAACTCTTGGCGGCATGCGCCATTCCCCTTTTTTCATTCGGATCGTTGCCGCATCGGCGGGCCCTGCTTCATCGGGTCCGCTAGCACAGTTTCATTTCAGAAATGTTACTTTTAGTTGGCCATCCTAATCGTATGGCTTGTACTGCTGGTCTCCGTCGCGATGTCTCTTAACTGCCGCAAATCAAACCTCAGCGCGCTAACCGACAAAGCCGGTCTTTATCGCGCGTCCCTATCATCAAGACGAAACGAGCCCGCCTAACCCGCAGCGCATATTTGAAAATTTTTGCGATTTAGCCTTCACCGGCCTGCGATTCGTCTTCCTCGCGCGGCCGCGTCTGCCAGAAGCCGCCCTTCATCGTCGCGATGGACGGCGTTTCCGCCCACTCCCGCGGACTCAGAATTTCGGCGCGCAGAATATTGGGCAGCACCTGGACATCGAAAACCTCGTCCACGCCGTTGAAGAACTCCATGATCCCCAATACTTCGCCGCTGCGGCTATCGAGTGCCGCCACGCCGGCCACCAGTGCATCCGCGCCGCTCTCGATCGGCAAGCCCTGCGGCCCGCGCTTATCGCGCAGTTTCGACAGACCCACGAACATCACGCCGCGGTATTCGGCCAGACCGTGCACGAAGCCGGGCAAGGTCGCCACGACGCGTCGCGCGCCGCTGTGCACATCGATTTCAAGCACTTGCCCCCGGCCGCCTTCGAGTACATAAAGGCGACCGTCGATCAACCGCGGCGAGTGCGGCATGGACAGTCCCGACGCGACGATCCGCCCCGACGGCACTTCCATGACGATGCCGTCGCTCGCCATACCTGCGCGCCAACCGAACGGCGTGCTGGTCTGGCCGAGCGCTGTCGCATAGCGCACCTTGCCGTCGTGATAGGCCATACCGTTCAGATGGCAGCGATCGTCCGGGCCGAACTCCTTGACGAAAGGCGGCTGCCAGATCGGCGTGAAATTGAAATAACCGTCGATCACGCTAATGCACGAGTAGCGCGTATTGACCGCGAGCACGATCTGCTTGTCGAACACCATGTCGTGCAGATCGAGATCGCCCGTGTAGTACGTCATGCGCGGCACGAAGATCGCGTCGTAGTAATTGGGACGAGCCGGATAAAGCGCCGCGAGTGACGGCAGATTGGCGAACACCATCAACTCGTGCATCGTCGCCACGGCGAGGCGGTTGCCACTCACCGTCATGCCCATCGAGCGCGGCAGCAGACAGGCGGACAGCGTAGGCGTGCCGTTTTCAACGCCGAGCAACGCCACGCCCGACGGCCGGCGGCTGATCGCGAGAGAACACTGCAGCGACGCGAGCACATCGAGAAAGCGCCCCGTGTCGCGCAAATTGATGAAAGGCGAGTCGGCGTCCGTCGCCACGACGGGCGGCGATTGATCGCTCGCCGGATCCGGCTCACCTTCCGACTGATGTTCCCCGAGGCGTTCCACGTTATTTATCCCAAGCTCTCGCGCTGCTTTTTATAAAGACCCGTCGCGATATGCGCGCAAGCATCGCGCCTCGTACGGATTTATCGCTTCATGTGACCTGTCGACACCGGCGTCCAGATCCATTCGAGCGTTCCTTACTCCTAGACGGAAACGGCCGGCCAATCCCGCAAACTATTTTTCTTGCAAGTGTGTTCAAGCGGAGTTCAACCGGTGTTCAGCAGAAAAATGCGGCGTGCATATTAATGTTTGAACACGGCCCATCGTCCCTCGCGGATGCGTAATTTTTTGTGACATCTGCAGAACATTCGTGTGAAGGAATCCTCGACGCCCCGAGAAACACAACGCAACGTGCGGGATAGACCGCGTCGCAACGTCCTATCAAATACAGGGACGACATCAGCGAGGAGATCCATGTTGATCACCACCATGCTTCTGCGACGGCTCGTCGCCAGGCTGACCGGCACGCGCGGCGAGACGGCGGAGCGCAGTCCGCCGGGCGATCCGCAAGCCGCGAGCGACACCACAGGCTCGCGGCGCTTGCGCTGGCGTATGCCGTGGCTCGCGTGGCAAACGCTGTCGTGGGTTTCGCTGACGCTGCTCGCGCCGCCCTTCTGGGCGATCGGCGCGCTGCAGATAATCAATCCGCACAGCGACCAGCCGTTCTTCTGGAATGGGCTGATGGCGATCGTGCCGCTGGCCGGCGGGATCACCATCGTGCTGACCAATCAGCAGCACTACCGCGCGCCATTCCGCAGTCATCGCGCGGCGGCGCTCTATTATTTTCAACGCAGCATGGCGTTGAGCTGCGTGCTCGTGCTGCTTCTACTGTGGGGCACGCATGCCATCGACGACCTCGTCGCGCCGCTCGCCATCGCCACGCCAGGCTCGCACCCCGGCGCGCTCGCGCTGTGGATGACCGGTCTCGTCGCCGCGTTCGGCATATCGTCATCTCTGCATGCGAGCATCCTGCACGTGTGGCTGGCCTTCCTGGCCTGAACCCTCGCTTGAACCCTCTTCACGCTCCGCGCGGGACCGACTCTATGCGCCTTCGAAAACCAGCCAGCCACGCGAACGCCTCGCGGCAACACGGTATTGCCATCGTGATGGTGCTGCTCGTCGTCGCGCTGGCGGCCACGCTCGCGGCCAGCGTGTTGTGGCGTCAGCAGGTCGCCCTGCGCGACGTGGAGAACCAGCGCCTCGCGGTCGAAACGATGTGGGCCGAGCGCGCCGCCGTCGAATGGGCGCGCGCCACGTTGCGCGCACAAGCCGTGATATCGAATGTGGCTTACGTGGGCCAGCCGTGGTCCGCGCCGGTGAGCGAGGTACAACTGGTCAGTTTCCTCGCGCCGGGGTCAAGCGCCGCCGCCCTCAATGGCGAGCTATCGCGTGCTTCGATCTCGGGTAGCGTGGAAGACGCGCAAGCCCGCTTCAACCTGATGAACCTCGTGTCGCGCGCCGCGCCCGGCCAGCCCTGGCAAACCAATGCCGAAGGCTTGCTCGCCTATCGCCGCCTGCTCGGTGAACTGTCGCTCGATCCGGCGCTCGCGAAGCAAACCTCCGCCTACCTGCTGAAATCGCTGCGCGAAACCAACGGTCCGGACGGCTGGCCCTTGCAACTCGTGACGGTGTCAGATCTGTCGCGCGCGGCCGGTTACGACGAGAGTACGAGCGCAGCGCTCGCGCCATACGTCACGATCCTGCCCGACCTGACCACGGTCAATGCGAACACCGCGTCGGAGCCGGTGCTGGTCGCCGCGATCCCGACGCTAACGCGCGTGCTCGCGCACCGGCTCGTCGAACGACGCAACACGGCGTACTTCGTCAGTACCGGCGATATCGCCGAGGTGCTGGCCCCGACCCAAAGCAGCGCAACCTTGCCCGATGGCGCGATGGTCGGCGTCAACAGCGGGTATTTCATCGTTCATTGCCGGATTCATTCCGCCCGGATCAATAGTCGTATCGATACGCTGGTGGCGCGCTATGGGGTTGGCAATTTCAGTTGGACGTCGGTGATCTGGGTGCATCGGATCACCGGCTAACCAGGGCTGATCTTGCTAGCCGGCTAGCCGGTTTCAATTCAATGCAGATCGCTGACGACCGTCTCGCCGCTCATCGGTACCAACGACGCATAGTCGATCGACAGCCGGTCGAAATTGGTTTCGCGCACCTGGCCGATCAACCGGTTCCAGTCGTCGATGGACACCAGCAACGCGACCGGCCGGTTGTATTTCGTCACCATCACGAGAGCGTCGCTGGCATGACGTAGCGCGCGCGACGGATTGCTGCTGAAGTCGCGGGTCGCCATCGCGATGGTGCGCAGTCTGGAAAATCCCGCCGCCGCCAGCTCCGCGTCTTCGCGCAACAGATACTCGAGCGTCGTCGCGAGCAAACGTGCCTGCGATTTCGCCGACACCTTGTGATCGCGCCGCTTTCTGCGCATGCTGCGCGGGTCGACATGCACCGCAAGATGCCGGGCGATATCGCGCAGCGCCGCATCCGGGAGCCTGTCGTAGCGCCGCCAGTTGTCGGGCGGCAGCGCGATCATCATGCCGCCGTACGCAGCCTCTATACCGCTCGCCATGTGCTGCGGCAAACGCTCGCTATCGCGCTCGTCGAGATCGAGCGCATTTTTCACGACGCCGATCATCGCGCTGAACACGTTGAACGCCAATGCGACGATGCCCGACGCAAGCGGCGCCGCCCGCGACGCGATAGCGCCGAACGCGGCGCCGTCGCAGACGGCGTCGAGCGGCAACGGCAGTGTGTCGCGCCACGCACGGGTGGCAAGCTGGACGATTTGCGGCGCGTCGAGTGTCGTCGCGGGTACGTTCGTCAGGATCACGACGCGTTGCGTCGTACCGCCTTGCGCGTCGATCCGATGCCATTCGATACGCCGGAACACCGGCGACGCGCCGCACTCCGTAGGCACGCCGATAGGCTGCTCGCAGACCGGCGCGCCGTCGAGGCAGCCCTCTTCGCGCGACTCGCCGAGTGCGCGATACGCGGGCGTACAGCCGTGTTCCTGCACGACGAACAGACTGCCGTCGCAGGGCCAGCCGGACAGGATGGCGGCCGGATTGAAATGCCCGTCGAGAATCCACAGCTCACCCGGCCGAACCGACTCCACCAGTTGCGCGGCAAACGCCCGCTCGTGGACAAAGCCGCGTTCGTAGGGCAACAGATCGACGATCAGCGCAAGCTCCGGGTCATAGACCGGCAGCACGTAAGGGCCGTCCACAGCGCCCGGCTGAGTATCGGCCGGAGCGATCACGTGGACGCAGCCTGCCGGTCCCGGCATACAGCGCATTCCGGCCGACATCGAAACACCATCCAGCACGCACACCCGCAAATCGCCGAGCGATTGCGACCGTTTCTCCGTGCGCCGATGCGCGACCGGCAGCAATAGTCCCGCGCTGTCGCGCACCAGAGAACGGCCCCATTGCGCGCGCACGCGGCTCATCCGGTCATGCAACGCGGTCAACCGCGCGCCGCTTTCTTCGAGCGCTTCGGGGACCGTTTCGCGCGTGCGGTGCTTGCGCGCGGCGATCTGCGTCATCGCCTGTACGGTCATGGAAAGCAGCAATTCGCGCAGCGGTTCGCCATCGTTGTCTGGCTCGTCGTTGCCGAGCGGATCGTCCAGCGACTCCCCGTGCAGCGCCCATTGCATTACCAGCCGCGCCATCACCGCCATCGGGCTATGCTCGACAAAGCGTTCCATGACTGTGCGTATCAAAGGCCACCTCGTTATCGTTTTGACAGACCGCGTCCAGCGTTCAGGTTTGCGTCGCGTGCGGGAAGAGCCTCACGGCCTTCGTTGCTCACACGCTATCGGTGCCGCTCCTGTCGAAGCGCTTGACGAACTTTTTCCGACGTTGGACCATCGAATGTGACGAGAAAGGGGCAGGCTGGCGCAGCGTCGCGTCAGTTCCCCGGACGGCATCCACAAGGACCCGCCATGTTTGTCGACCCGCGCGTAGCGCATGGCCGAGCCAAATACGATCTGAACCGGTCCCCGCGCCTGTTCGCCGAAGAACGCCGCTGGGAGATCAGCAGCATCGTCACGACCAGCCTCGACAACTTCACCGGCATCCGCAACCGACGCAATCTGCTCCGGCTGCTGGAGCGCCAGATCGCGCCGAAACTCGCGCGGCTCGGACTCGAACCCTACGTCGGTGCACTCGGCGCAACCGAGGGCCTGTTCGTCAACTTCTCGACCATGAGCGCCGAACACGGCCTGCGAGAATTCCAGTTGCAATTGAGCGTGCCGGACCTGGTGTTGCGTAGTTTTGCGTCGAGCACGATCCGCCCGCATGCGGTCGCACGCTGCATGCAGCGCAACGGCGTGGTGTCGCTCGCGGAGATCGAAGCGGAAACCAGCGCCGCGTTCGTGCTGGCCCGCGTGATACGTCCGCTCGCGCTGGCCGGCAACTGGCAGCAGGTCGGCGTGCCGACGGCAGCGGGTCTGTTCGTCGGCGCCTTGAACGACAGCAACGACATCTGCCTGAACACCTATATCCGCCCTGCAACGAGCGACCGCGACTCCCGTTGGGATCGTTTTGCCGCGCTGTTCGCCACGATGCCGGCGTGGCGCGCCGAGCAGATTCGACAGGGTAGCGATCTGCTGCAATGGATGGTCAACCATATCGTGGCCTTGCAAAAATCCGCCTCGTTCGTCGAGCGTTGTCCGTTTCTGCTTGAGCCTTATCGCCACGTTGCCGATCCCCTCGATGCCAGTTGGGATGCCGCTCGTGCGAGCGCGAGCGCCGACGGCGATGCGGCCGCGTCGTGAGCGCCGCGACTCGATGCCGAAAAATGCGGCCTTCTTAAACTAGGTCGAAGCGAGCCGCGCTAACCCGCAGATTTTCTTTTTAAGCGTCGGCGAAGGTTGGCCGCGCGCACGAGCGCGCACACGCCCGCGTGGCGTGGAGACGCAGGCTATGAGTAATGAATAGATTGGGAGCGCATGAAGCGGGCGCGATGGCCCGCTTTTACGGCGCGGTTCAGCTCAGCAAAACCAGATTCCCCGGCAAGCGCGTGATGCGCGCGCCGTACAAGCGCCCAAGCAGATCGATCACATCGTCGAGCCGCGTGATCGGAAATTGCGCCTGCATGCGGTTCTGCCCCAACGCCGGATTTCTGAGAATAATTTTTCCCGGGCGGTAGCGATTGATTTCGTCGACGACCTCGGCCAGCGGCACGCCGTTAAACACCAGCACACCACGTCGCCACGCCACGAAGCCGCTCGGATCGACACGCGCAACCGGCTCGACCTTGCGGTCGTCGTAGATCACCTGGTCGTTGGCGCGCAACGTGAGCCGCGCGCTGGGATGGTCGAGCGCGAGCGAACCCGACAGACAGGTCACGCAAACCGACCCGCCACCGCGACGCACATTGAACCGCGCCGTGACGGCCTGCATGCGCCCTTTCCCGGCAACGACGGTCACCTGCCGCAACAACGCGTCGCCCAGCGCTGTCGACGCCTTCGCGTCGATCTCCGCCTCGCCCGCCAGCAGATCGATCCCTCGCGCGGCGGCCTGGACCGGCAGCACGTCGAGCCGCGTCTGCGTATTCATCTCGACCACGACACGATCCGACAGCACCACGCTACGTTGTTCACCGGTGCCGGTGCGATAGTCGGCGGCGAGGTCGGTGAGCGACGGCCACAGTTCCAGCGGCGGACGCAGCGCGAGCCACGACGCGCCCGCCGCCACCGCAAAACCGACGAACGCGCGACGCCCCGTGCGCACCGTTTTATCGCGGCGCGCTTCGGCTAGCCATTCATCGTTGGCGGCGGCCGGGCTTTCGTCGGCCAGCTCGGCGGCTGCCGTACGCAGCAGGTTCCACGTATCGCGCAGCAGCGCCGCGGTCTGCGGATGCTCGGCGCTCCAGCGCTGGAAGGACTCCGTTTCGGCGCGGCTCATGCTGCCCGAGCGCAAGCGCACGAGCCACGCCTGGGCTTCTTCCTGGGCGTGGTCCGCGGTAACGGCATCAGCTTTCCTCATCGTCGGGATGTTCAAAATTTACGTGGCCCACTGCTGCGTGAATCCGTGTACGGGTCGCCGGCTTCCTGCATACGCTGGAGACAATACTTCATGGCCGCACTCAATTCACTCTCTACCAGCCTCAGGGAAATCCCGAAACGCTCGGCGATTTCGCGATTCAACTGGCCATCCACCCGCGCGGCCAGCAGGATGGCCCGGCGCCGGGGCGTCAGACCGCGCAGCACGTCTTTCAGGCTATCGATCTTGCGGCGCGCCGTCAGGATCCGCTCGGGATCGGCCAGCTCGTCGGGCACGCCGAGCAGCACGTCGACGTCGTCGTCATGCGCATGACGGCGCTCGTGGCGATGCTGGTCGATCGCGACGTTGCTCGCCATGCCGAGAATATACGCGTCGGCATTGGCGACCTGGGTGGACACATTTGCCTTGTCCAGACGCAGCCAGGTTTCGTGCAATGCGTCGGTCGCCCCTTCTTTCGATCCTGTGATGCGCTCCAGCCGCCTGACGAGGTACGCGTAGCGCGTGGCCAGGATCTGTTTGAGTTGGGTGCGGCTCGTGTCTGGCATAAGCGCCTAGTTCCGACCGTCTGTTGTTGTCGTCGGGCAATGCAGATGCACACCGTTGCCGGTGGGCCGCAGCAGAATCGTGACGGGCTCGGGCAAGCTGCCCGGCGGCGGCGAATCGAGCCTCAGCGAGCGCAGCGCGCGCACGACGGCCGCGTCACGCGAAGCCTGACCACTTGAAGCGACCATATTCACCGCCACCACTGCCCCCTTATCGTCGATACGCAACTGTGCCGCCAGCCGGTAGCCGCCCGGCATGGCCGCTGGCAGCGCGCACAAGACCTGGGTCATCCGCGCCTGCAACTGCGCGGCGTACGCTTGCGCGTCGGCGTCGTCACCGAGTCCGTCGACCGGCAACGCCGGGTTCGCCGGCGCCTCCGCCACGACGGGCGACGCTTCGGGCGCAGCGGGCTGCGCGACGATGATCGCCTCGTCCGTGCCGGTGAACTCGGCCTTCAATCCGGTTCCCGCGAGCACCCTCTCAAGTGCTTCGCGCGGTAAGTAATCGCCCTGGACCGGCGCGCTCGCACGACCGTCGAGCAGCGGCGCGGGCGCCAGCACGATCAGCTCGGTGGTCCGTGCGAACGCCTGCAAGGCCTGCGCGAGCGGCTGGGCGGGCAGCTCGAAACGCGCCGCGCGGCCGGTCGGACGGCTGGCCTCTCCCGCGTCCTGGGCCTTGGCGCAACGCATGACGAACGCCAGCAACAGCAGACATGCAGTCAACGCCAGGACACCGGTCGGCGCCCGTGAACGTGTCATCTATCAATGCCGGAAATGTTTTGCACAGGATTTCGGCGCAGCGGCCCAGAGCCGCCCCGAAGCAAGCGAACATCGCATCGTAGGGAATCACTGTGACACTTAGGTGAATCCGCATAAGGGTGCGGTTTGGATCGACGTTCTATGCGTGCGGGTCCGGATCCGGACCCGGCGAGTTCAGGGGCGTCGCACGACGAAGTTGCCGATGCCCGTGCCGACTACGAGTAATCGCACGCCCTCCGAAGACAGCGTGATCGTCACCGGTACGCCGATGCTTTCGTCGCCGAACACGACGCGCGATACCGGCTCGTTGCTGCCGGTGTAGCGGACCGTCACGCCGGTCACCTCGGTCGACCAGCGATGCGGGCTGAACAGGTCGTCCGCGACGGGCTTCCACGCGCCGTCTTCGGTACGCCGATAGAACTTGTAGCCGCCGGCGATGGGTTGCCACGCCATCGGCGACGAGCGGACCTGCGCTTCGTCGCCGGCGGATTCGAGCAGGCTCGCGAGGCGCTGCGCCTCTTCGGCGAGATCGGTGCGGCGGTTACGCGAAGGCGCCAGCGCGACGACCGCGACAAGCAGGCCGACGATCAACAGCACCACCATCATTTCGAGCAGCGTGAAGCCGCGCTGCGCGTGACGATTCGGGCGCGTGAGGCGCTTGGCGAGAGGTCGCTCGGCGTGCTCAGCTTCGTTCCGCATTCGCATCGCTCACTGCACCATGTTGTTCAACTCGATGATCGGCATCATCACCGCCAGCACGATCACCAGCACGACACCGCCCATTGCCAGAATCAGCAGCGGTTCGAGCAGGCTGGTCAGAAACATCGTGCGCCTTTCGAGTTCGCGCGACTCGCCGTCGGACGCGCGGTCGAGCATCGTGGTCACGTCGCCGGTCGCTTCGCCTGAGCGGATCAGATGCACCAGCACCGGCGGAAACGTCTTCGTATTGCCGAGCGCGCGCGACAGCGACGTGCCTTCGCGCACGCGCACGATCGCATCCTGGATATTGGCAAGCATCGCGCGATTGCTGAGTGTTTCGCCTGCCGCCTGCAACGCTCGCAGAATCGGCACGCCGGCTGCCGTGAGAATGCCCAGCGTGCTGGCGAAACGCACCGTGTTGTAGCCGCGCACGATCCGTCCTGCGAGCGGCGCGGTGAGCAGCCACCGGTCGAACGACAAACGCGGCCCTGGCCGCGCGAGCACACCGCGTACGATCCACACGAGCACGCCGACCGCGATAAGCGTTGCCCACCACCAATGCCGCACATAGTCCGACAACGCTAGCATCGCCACCGTCAGAAACGGCAGCGCCTGCTTCGTGCTGGTGAACACGTTTGCCACTTGCGGCACCACGTAGCTCAGCAGGAACGTAACGATGCCGAACGCGATGAACGTGACGACGGCCGGATAGGTAAACGCGAGCAGGATCTTCTGCTTGAGCGCATTGCTTTGCTCGATGTAGTCCGCGAGACGCGACAGCACGATGCCGAGCTTGCCGGTATGTTCACCCGCCGCGACCAGCGCGCGATAGATGTCCGGAAAATCACGCGGATGCTGCTCCAGTGCATTCGCAAACGAATGCCCGCCGATGACTTCGCCGCGAATCGACGCCATCAGTTCGCGGATGTAATCGCGTTCGGCCTGTTCGCTGAGTACCGAGAGCGTTTCGTTGAGCGGCAGCCCCGCGATCAACAGACTCGCCAGTTGCCGCGTGAGGATGGCCTGCTCGCGCTGCGACAGCTTGCGCCCCGCGCCGAGCCGCCGGCTGCGCTCGCCTTGCAGCCGCGACGTGGCCAGCTCGACGACCAGCGGCGTGAGTCCCAGACCGCGCAACTGGGTGCGCCCGGCGCGCGCGCTGTCCGCTTCGAGCACGCCCTTCAACGTCTTGCCCGCCAGGTTGATGGCCTCATAGCGAAATGCCGACATGACACTTTCCTCCGGTTACGCGCAGCACTTCATCAAGCGATCTTCAAGCGATGGTCCGGCAAAGACTAAGCAGCGAACGGGATCAGAATTATGACGAATGGTGGGCTAACATTTTTTGCGTTTCTGTTATTGCGGCGGTGTGGGTGTTTTTAGATTTTTCGCCCATAAAGTGCCTATACGTCCTCGCTTCATACAAGTATTGGTTTCCATCAAGGATGGCCGAAATGTTCCGTACCATTCGTTATTAAAAATTCACGAGATAAGCACGACGTTCATCCTAAAGTAGCTGCGCGGTCAACGACATAGTCCGGCCGTATCGGCAGCCCCTCTCTTTTTCTTCGTGCAAGGAAATCTCATGAAATCCAGCAAGCGCAAGATCTGTCAAATTCTGGCTCTCGTCCTGTCGGGCGTGGGTGCATCGGCTGCAATGGCGGTTCCCGTTGTTCAAGGCGGCGGTTCGTCGCTCGTGGCACCGACGATCGGTGCAATTGGCGTGGCCAACACCGAAATCGGTCTGTTCGGCACCACTGAAGGTTCGTTCACGTATTACTCGGTCGGCTCGGGCGCCGGTCAGAACGCATTCCTCGGCAATCAGCCGACGTTCCTCGGCACGGGCGTGACGGGCACCGTCGACTTCGCCAACAGCGACGCAGCACTGAGCACCGCGCAGATCACGAGCTACAAGAGCAGCACCGTCGGCACGGCTAGCGGCCCGCTGATCCAGATTCCGTACATCGTCACGCCGATCACGATTCCGCTGATCAACGCACCCGCTGTGACGAGCACCGCGACGCCGCAAACGACGCCGGGCCAGGCACACAGCATCGCGCTGAACGACAACGACCTGTGCGGTATTTTCTCGGGCAAGATCGCGGACTGGAATGCGGTTATCAATCCCGAAACCGGCGCGGCATACAGCACCGCCAGCAGCCCGATCAAGGTCGTCTACCGTGCTGACAGCAGCGGCACGAGCGAACTGCTGACGCGCCACCTGGCCGCCGTCTGCACGACCGCCAACACGGCAACCGGTGTGACGTTCGTCGACTCGCTGACGTTCGCCAACACGTCCGCTTTCCCGAGCGGCGTGCCGGCAAACTTCGTTTCCGCAACGGGTAGCGGCGGCGTGAAGACCGCGTTGCTGGCCATCCAGAGCTCGTCGGGTTCGCCGGCTGCAGTCGCTTACCTGAGCCCGGACTACACGAACACGTTCCTCGCACCGTCGAGCTCGTCGGCTTCGTCGCAGCTTCAGGTCGCCAGCCTCTACAACTCGAAGAACAGCACGTACTACGCACCGACGTCGGCCAACGCGACGACGGCGCTGGGTACGGTAACGCCGCCCGCCAACAAGCTCGCCGCATCCAACGCGGCAAACTGGGTACCGATCGCCGGCAACGCCGCTTACACGCTGCTCGCCAACCCGGCTTCGGGCTATCCGGTGTCGGGCACGAGCCAGATCATTCTGAGCCAGTGCTATGCCGATCCGGCAGTCAAGACGGCCGTGCACGACTTCCTGAACGATCACTTCACGAACACCACGTTCGCGGCAGTGGTTCGTGGCAACGGCTTCGATACGGTTCCGTCCGGCTATCAGACGGCAATCTCGAACGATTTCCTGAGCAACGCGGCGGGCTGGAACCTCGACATCGGCAACACGAGCGTTTGCACGGGCTCGGTTACGGGTCGTTAAGTTCGGCTCGCAGTCTGAATAACGCGGAAGTACTTTAAAACCGCGTCCCCGGGAAACCGGGGACGCGGTTTTTTTATGCCGCGGATCGCGACGCCGCTCTCTATATTTTGCCCAGCCGCTGCCGCTCCTGCGCGCTGAGCACGGCTTGCTGAGTCGGCCCCACCTGCCCGAAACCCACGATCGACACCGCGCTGGACGAGTCGTACCCAACCTGCTCCCGCTTGCGCTTCCTGCCGTCGTCCGTTGCGTCGCCGAAGCCTTCCACCTGGACGGAGATCGTCCAGCGCCGCTGGCCGACGCCCGACGCATTGTTCTTCACGAGGTCCTGCGCCAACTGGCTCGCCGCCGACGCCGCCGAACTCGCGGCGGTCAGCGCGCCCGTATTCACGGCCTGCCCAACCGGCACGCCCAGCGACGTCCCTTGCACCTGAATGTTGTCGGCGTTCGCCACATGCAACGCCGCCACGTTCAGGTTGCCCGACACGCGAATGCCCGCGTCGCCGGCATCCACCGTGCCGCGCGGCGCAATCAGATTCGCGTTGCCCGTCGGCGAACCCGGCACCGACTGCAAGGTCGCGATCCCGGCGCCTGTCACTTCGCCGCGCGCATCGACCGTGCAGTAATGGTTGGCGTCGCACACGTATTGCGGCGCAGGCGTATCGGCGGACGACTTCGCGCCCTTGCCCGCGTTGATGTCGCCGTTCGAACTCCAGATCGTCAGGTCGCCGCCCTGCTCGGTAAAGATACGGCTCTGCGCGAGCAGCACACTCTGGTCGGTGAAGATGTTGATGTTGCCCTGCTCGAGCGTCAGAATGCCCATCGAACCGGGACCCGCTATGACCTTGCCGTGACTGTCGACAATCTCGGGAGGCGCCGTCGTACTGCCTACCAGCGCCTGACCGCCGGGACCGAGAATGGAGACATTGCCGCCCTGCTGCGTCTGAATGGTCGTGCTGCGAATGTCGAGGTTGCCGGTGCTGACCGTCTTGTTCGCGCCGTTGCCGCCACCGGCCAGGTTGTTCGCCGTGTAGCCGAACGACGCCGGGAACAGCGTGTTGAGGGCCTCGTAGCCGCGCGCGTATTTCTGGTAGTAGGGGCTGGCGGGGTTGTTGTAGTCGGTGCCGACCTGGGTCAACACACTGAACAGCACCTGCTCGGCGAAAAGCTGCTGCACGTACGACGGCAACGCCTGAAACTGCTTCCATGCCGCGCCCGCGGACAGCATGCCTAAGTTCTTCCGCGCAGCATCCTTGTCGACCTGCAGACCCGTATCGACGCCAAGGCCTGCATCGTACTGCTGCATGAACGCGATCAGCGCCGGCGTCGTGCTGGACACCCCGGCGACCGAACTGCCAGGGGCGATATAGGTCGAGACGAAAGTCGACAGGTCGACACCGGGTCCCACGCCGAACAGCACGCTGATGTCGGCGCTCTCGTGCGGCAGGTTGGGATTGTTCGCGTTGCCGACCGCGTTGATACCGGTGACGACCTGACCATTTAAAGCTGCAGCCGCATACAGTTGCGCCTGACTCGTGAGCGGACCCATATTCCGCCCGGCTTCGACATCGAAGGTGCCGGGACCGCCTAGCACCAGTGCGGGCGCCGCACCGTTGCCAGTCGTTGGAATCGGCGTATCGAAGATGTCGCGCCCCGCCACGATACGCGTGACGTCCGAGCTGCGTAGATTCTGGCCGTAGAACGCGAGGTTTACGATGTCCTGGCCTGCCTGAATCAGCGTCGGCTTGTCGGTCGAGATGTTAATAAGTTGCTCGTAGAAACCTGCGGTGGCGCCCGTCGTACCGGGAATGCCATTCACGATGCTGCCGTTCAGGCTATAGATCCGTGCAGGCGTGGTGTCGTCCGCGTGCAATGCATTTGCGGCATGCGCAGCCAGCGTCGTCTCGGTAACCAGCGGTACGTTGAGATAGGGGTTCTTCGGCGAGGGCATCGATGCCGGATCGACGTCCAGCATGCCGAACACAGCGGCCGCTCCCGTCGAGTTCGCTACCTGGACGCCCGAAATCGAGATGGTTTGATCCGCGAGCAGATTCAGATTCCCGGTGGCTGACGGGTAGAGTTCGCCACTGGACGCCAGCTGGATACCGCCGGTAAACGCGGTCAGGTTCAACGTTGCAGGCAACACGAACGACATGTCGTTCTGACCAGAGATTGTGTTGGCAGGTGCACCGGCTCCGATAAACGCGAGACTGGGCACGGTCCCGATCGCCACATCTCCGGTTGTCGAGGTCACGCTGACTTGCGACGTGGCCGAATATCCTTGCGCGTCCGCGTGCAGCTTATAAGCGTTCAACAACGCCGAGCTTTGCATATAAGAAGGATCCACGATCTGACCAATGTCCGCGCCCAGACGCGCGCTCACGTTCAGGACGCCATCCTGCAATGCCAGCAAAGTCGAAACCGCGACGGGCGACGCCCCCAGGATTCCGGATGAACCGCTGGAATCCGCGGCAATCTGACCGCCTGCGCTAATCGCACCGGCGCCCTTCGCGACAAAATAGGCGCCGCTTAGAATATCGGCCCCCGCTTTCACCGTCAGATTGCCGCCACCCACCGTATTGACCGTTGGATTGTCGGTATTGGCGTTGGTCAGCCACCAGGTTGTCGGTAGCGATGCCGACAGGTCGATCACGCTGCCCCCGGCCTTCACCGCGATGTTTCCGCCCACGCTCATTACGCCCTGATCGAACGCACCGAAATTGATCGAGGTCTGAACGATCTGCGTAGCCGGGTTAGTCGCGCCTACCGTGCCGAGCGGGTTGCCGACCTCCATCCATTGCCACCAGAACTGACTGAGGTTGGCGCCGACCGTACCCGTAACGGCTCCGGTCGTATCCGTCAGATTCTCCGCACCGACAATATTGCCCTGCGCATGGAGCGTGATGTCGCCGGCGGAATCCGGATTGACGGTCGGCGTAACAAAGATGTCCTGGTTCCCCGCTCCCGCGTGAACGATCGAGATCGTGGAGCCTTCCGTCGGCGCGCCGGCCGCCAGCGCACCCGCCGTGTAGATGACGCCGGGTACGAGCAATGCAGGCGGGCTGTTCGTCGATGTCGAAGCCGATCCCGATGTCGTGTCGTACAGCGCGATGTTGCCCGCGGCGGCGACGTCGATCGCGCCGATCCCGGTGCGTATCATCGTCGGAGCGAGCACCCGTTGATTGTTGCTGTCGAGATAGCTCGTATAACCGTCGAAGACGACGCTGCCCGTATTCGGCGAGTTGCCGAGCTGCGACGTGAGGCGCACGGCAAGCGGATCCGAACTGGCGGCATTGGCGCCCGCCACCACGCGGAACGAACTGCTGGCGCCTCCCGCCAGCGACGCCGATAACAGCGGAAGCGGATTATCCGCGGCAGCGGTCGGCGACGGCGTGTTGTCGGACACGCCAGGAACATTGATCGTCGACGTCGCGACGACAGCGACAGGTTGTATATCCGGCGCCTGGACCGTATCCGCATGGGGAGGCGTTCTTGAATGCTGTACATCGAAATTCACTAGCGCTAAAAGGTAAGCCTGATATTGATTCAGATAGATCAGGTAAGAAGCAGGATTGGTAGCCTGCTCCGACGCCGATGGCGCTGTTGGAGCGAGCGGTTGGCCCGACTGCAGCGAATTACCTCTGTATCGGCTGACGACGTCGGCCGCGTCACTACGCGGATCCATGGGGACTACCGCGATAAGTGTGGTTGCCGGCGCCGTCAGATAGTCCGCGTAAGCGGAGTACAGCGCGTAGTATTCCGCGATCTCATCAGCGGTTCCCCCCGTCGGGTGTCCGGGACCGAAGGCCAGTCCGGTCATCGCCCAATAGCTCAACCCATATCCGTACTGGGCAATGGCGCCCGACGGTGCCGAAAAAATTGAATGCGACGCGCCATAGGTCGACAGCGGCGGCACCGCAATCGTGCCGCCACCGCCGAGCGGATTGGCGATCTGGAAAAACCCGTCCGACAGACTCGCCTTCACCTTGACGCGATTTTCCGCGCGCAGCGTGATGACCGGCGCCTGGCCGTCGAACCGATACGCCAGATCTGTCTCCGACTTACCGGCGCCCAGATTCCAGTCCGACAGCACCTGGATATCGCCGTGATTGATGGACGGACTCGGGTTGTCCAGTTCGATGCCCGGCACGATGCTGCTATTGGTGACGCCGGCCGCGATCAACGGATTCGTCAACGTATCCAGTCCGTGCTGCACGAAGCCCATCAGCGTACCCGCCGTGGCAGTCGCCGCGTCGCCCTTCTGGTACCCATAGAAAGTCTGATGGTCCGTGTTCGGGCCGGTCGTCGAGAAATACATGCTCGACAGGCCGCCGAAGCCGATCGCCGTGTCGCCGTTGCGCAATTGCGCCTGGGTGAGCGCCGTCGACACGCCCGTCGTACCGTTCGTCACCGTGCCGCCGCCGTCGCCATTCGCGTCGGGCGTAAAGCTGAACGTCGTGCCGCCCGTGCCTTGCGCGGTGAACGTGCCCGCGACCAGATGGCCCAGGCTGTTGTACCAGCCTGCCGGATCGATCACGCCGTCGAAGTGCTGAACGCCCGTCGTCGCGTCGGTGGTGCTCCATACCGCGTACGCTTCGAGCGTCGTCGCGCGGGAACCCACGATCCCTTTGCCCGCATTGAAGCCGCCGGCTGGCAGTGTCAGATTGACCGTCCCATCCGACAGCAACGGCGCGCGGAAGCTGACCGTGCCATTCGACAGCCCGCCGGCCGTGCCGCCCGACACGTCGATCAGTGCGCCGCTGCCGAGCCTGATCACACCGGCTCGCGTCGGGTCGATATTCTCGTAGCCGTACGTGGCGTTATACGGGTTCGCGTGGTTCGGATCGAACACGCCGTTCGTGCCGATCACCACCTTGCCGCCACGCTGGTTCGGATCGGTGCCGCGCGCGAGCAGCGTGCCCTCGAGATCGACACCGCTATGGCCGTACAGATCGATCTCGCCGCCGGCTTTGCCCGATGCGTCGATCGTACCGAGTATGTTCACATTGCCGTTTGCCGCATCGGTCGCGTTGCCCGCGCCGCCGTCGGCCGTCAGCGCAACCGAATTGGACGTCAACGTGTGCCCGGCCGCCAACGTCAGATTGCCCGAGTTCGTCCGGATCGAGATGGCGTTGTTGACACCGCTCGACGCGAGCGTCGCCGCGAGCGCATCCAGGTCCACCGCGCCGCCCGTATTCAGCGACAGCGAGCCACCCGCGTAACCGCTCGACGCGCCGCCCTTGATCGTGCCGCTCAGATTCACCGACTGCTGCGGCGCAGCCAGCGTCAACGTACCCGCCGCACCGCCGCCCGACGCGCCCGAGAAGTCCAGCGTCGAACCCGCCTGCACGTCGACCGTGCCCGTGTCGGCGGTCAGCGTGAGGTTGCCCGCCGGCGCATAGGCAGCGACATCGAAAAACTGTTTCGCCACGCCGGCAGCGCTCACCGTCGAGCCCGTGCCGATCGTCAGGTTGCCGCTCGTCGCTTCGAGGCTGACGTTGCCCGCGGGCGCCGAGATCGTCGCGCCGTTATCCGTCAGCGTTCCGCCGATCAGGTTCCACGCGCCGCCAACGGCCGTGCGCGTCAACGCCGTACCCGCCACATTATTCAGCGTCAGCGCGCCGGTCGTCTTCAGCGTCGAGGCGGAGCTCGTATCCGCCAGATACACCGGCGCATTGAGCGTGACCGGCAACGCGCCGAAATCGAACGTGCCGGTGTTCTGCCCGACGATGCCAGCCTGCGCATTCATCGTCACCGCGCCGAAGCCGTTGACGATCTTGTCGCCCGTGCCGAAGTCGATTTCCTTCGCGTTGACGGTGAGCGTGCCGCTGCCCGGCGTCGCGGCCGACGTTGGCGCACCCGCCTCGTTCGTGAACGCGATCTGCTGGCCGTGGAGCACGACGTTGCCGCCGTCGCTCGCGAACGTGCCCGCGCTCAGGTCCACGCTGTTGCCGAACGTCGCGTTGACATTGCCGACGAAATTGATCGCGCCCGCGCTGCGCAAGATCACCTGCTGCGCGTTCGCGAGCTGCGCGAGTCCGGCTGGATCGAGCACGAAACCCGGCAGGTTCGCGGCCGCCGCGCCGCCCTCGTTCGTGAACGTGATCGCCGAGCCATCCACCGTGATGGCTTTCGCCGACAGCGTCGCGCTCGGGTCGACCTTGAGGTTGCCCGACGAATCGAGCGTCAGCGCCTGGCCACCCGTGAGCGTCGCGTTTGCGCCGACCGTCAGCAAGCCGGTGCCGGTCGCGCCGGTGCGCGTCACCGTCGTCATTGCGCCGTTCGAGACGCGTAAAAGCGAACCATCGCCCGCGACTGCGATCGGCTGATCTTTCGCGGCCGGATAGCTGCCGGTCGCGGTGATCGCGCCGCCTGCATCGACGCGCAGGCCGTTGGCCGCATTCGGATCAGTAGCCGTCGGGTCCGTTTTCGTGACCAGCAGAATTTCCGGGCCGCTCAGTGCGCTGCCCGCATTGTTCGAGACCACCACGCTATCGGCGATCGGGTTGATCGTGATGCCGCTGGTCGTCGCGGTGCGCGTGCCGCCGATCAGCAGGCTGCCCGCGTTCAGCGAGTCGAGATCGGTCGCGCTGATCTGTAGATAACCGGACAAGGCGGGACTGCCGTTGCCGGTGATCTGAATGTCCTGCGACGCAATGTCGACTTCGGCCGGCGCGCCGCCTTGTCCGGGCGCCGTATTGAGCGTCGCGCCGAGCTTCAGCGCGCGCGTGGCGGCCAGCGCCAGTTGACCGCCGTCGACCGGTAGCGGCGGCGTGACGTTGCCTTTGCCGGCCGCTAGCGTCGGGAAAAAGGTGTTGGCGCTCGTCAGCGTGTATTGCGAGTACTGCTGCCACACCGGTCCCGACTGCACGTCGAAGAGCGTCGGCGTCGCGCTGCGGCTCCCAGTGACGGCATTGCCGAAGTAGCCCGCGGTCATCACCGTGCCGTCGGCGAGCACGTTGCTGGAGCCTGGGGTCACGTTGCCGGTGGTGCTCGCCATCGTGACCCGATAGGCGCCAGGCACCGTCGCGTATTTCCCCGGCAACAACGTGTAATAACCCGGCGACAACCCCGGTACCCCGGACAGATAGACCGACTGGCCGATCGCACTGCCCATGCCGGCCTGACCGATACCGAGACTCGCCGTGCTGGTGCCCACGGTGCCGTTCCCATTGGTGGACGGCTGCAGCGTTTGCGCGAAGGTCGGGTCGTAAGCGGACACGGGTGACTGCGCGCCCGGCAGGATCGCGTACACGTTCGACGCGCCTACGTTGACGGGCACCGCCACGCCGGTCGGATTGCTCGCGTAGCTGACGTTGTATTGCGACAGCACGTCGCGCGTGCCACCTGTGCCCGGAATCCATTCGGCGGCCTGAAGATCGCCACCGCCCGACAGGTCGATCGTCGCGCCCTTGTTCAGCGCGACGCTGCTGCCGTTCACGCCGATAAACTTCGACGGCGGCGCATTCAGATCGGGCGCCGTGTTGCCGGCTATCGGGTTGAACTGCCATTCCGACCCGTCGACTGTCGCGCCATAAGGAATCACCGCGTTGTCGTTCGATACCGACGTCACGCTGCCGTTGGCGAACGTCACCGAGTCGGTCGCGACGAGCGTCTTGCTGTTGAACTGGGTTTGCGTTGCGACATGGGTGGGGTCGCCCACGCCGAACACCAGCGTGCCCGACGGCGCGCGCACCGTGCCGCCCTGCACGATGTTCGACGCATCCACCAGCAACGTGCCGCCCGCCGACAACGGCACGCCCGACGTGCCGTTCGAGGCAAACGTGACGGTAGTCGGCGCCGGTTTGCCCGTGCTCGGGTCCGTGGGTCCGATCGCATCGACAATGAACGTGCTGGCGGTCGACGGATACAGATCCGCCGCCTTGAACGTCAGGTTGCCGGGCGTGTAGAGCTCGCCTGCCAGGAGCCCCACGCTGCCCGTCCGCGCGACGTTGGTCGAACTCAGGCGGATGTCGCCGCTGCTCGTGAAGTTCGCCTGACCGAAGTTGTTCAGCTGGAACTGGTTCTCCAGATCGATGAACGACGCGTTCACGTTCAGCGTGCCGTCCGATAGCGTCGCAACCGGGGTGAATGCTGGCGGATTGTTCGTGAGCTTCGGGCCGACCAGTGCGACGTAGGGCGCATCGATGGTCACCGTGGTGCCGAGCGGGTTCTGCGGCGCCTCGCCGAGCAGCGTCGTCAGCAACGGCGTGGGGTGCAGATTGTTCTTTGTCGGTTGAACAGCGGGCGTCGACAGCAGCGTGGACAACTGGTCCATGCCAATCGCCGCGATCCGCCCCGCGTTCACCGTGACCGAACCCGGCAGCGTCAGGTTGACGTCGCCGGCAAACGCGACCGTGACCGGCGCGCCGTCATTCGCGGCACCCAGCACCAGATTCGCAATCCCCGATCCGTTCAGACGGTCGGCGGCGAACTGGATCACCCCGTTTGGCTGCCCGAGCGCCTGCCCGGTGGTCGGATCGATGGCCGCGGCAAAACCCTGTCCCGGCGCGAGGCCTTGCGGCACGAATTGCCCGTCCTGGCGCACGATCAGCGCGGTCGCGCCGATCAGCGATCCCGTCGTGCCATTGCCCATATACACACTGGCCGAGGCATTCTGCTCCGGCAGGATCGTCAGCGTGCCACCAGCGGCCTGAGCGGCGCCTGGCCTGGCGTTGAGCGTACCGTCGAAGAACAGCCCGCTGGATGCCCCGAACGTAATCGAGCCGGCATTGCTCCACACCGACTGCGACGCGTACGTGCCGTTCGCCTGCAACTGGTCGAAGCGGGCCGATGTGCCCGACACGTCGATCTTCGAACCGGTCTGCGCCACCACGTAGCCGGAGTCGTCGGAGATTGTCACGCTACCGCCTGCGAGCACGCGGCCCGTGTTCGGCGTCAGCGTCGTCAAGCCGTTTTTTACGGGTGAGGCCAGCGGGTTGGTCAACGCGACGCCGGAGACATCGAGCACCGCGTTGGATCCCAACCAGACGGATTGGGTCGGGCTCGTGAACGAAGAAGTGCCCGTGTATTGTCCCGGCAGTGCAAAGTTGCCCGAGGTCGAATCGCCGCTCAGCGTGATCGAGCCGCCCGGCGCGATCAGCGAGCCGAGCACCGTCACCTGCGCGGGTGAGCCGAGCCCGATGCTCGCGCCGGCATCGCCGACAATCGCCCCCCCTTGTCCCACGCTCACGCCGCCCGTCACGCCGGGGTAAACCGGCACCTGGGGGGCGCCCGATGAATCGAGACGGCTCCAGGCCGTATAACCGCCCGCGGTCATCGTGAGGTTCGTCGCCTGCCGGTGGTACGCATCGAGCGTGCCGGCAGACGTCAGCCCCGCGGCCGACAGATCGGCGCCGCTGATGGCGCGCTGCAATGCGACCGCGTCCGGGATCAGATTCTGCTGGGTCAACCGGACCATGGCGCCCGGCGCCACGGTCGCGTCGTAGAAAGCGTTCAGCACGTAATTGCCGAACCCCTGGGTGGCAAAAAAATCGGTCGGCAGCACCAGGTCCCAGCCCGGCGCTTGCGCCGGATCGCCGCCGATCTGGAACCCCAGCGCCTGCAGCGTCAAGGTGCCGCCGCCCGCAAAACCGGCACTCCGGATGGTGCCGTCCATCTGGATTTGCCCCGCCACCGGCTGATTCGTGGGAAGGGCGAAACCGCCATCCGTCACGTCGCCGAACGGATGACCGTTCGCGCCATAGGTGAGCAGGGACAGACTGCCGCCTTTGCCGGCTGCGATCCCATTACTCATCAGCAACGTGCCGTTGGCCTGCATCTCTGCGCCGCCGGACACGTCGAGCACGCTACCAGGCTGCAGAAGGATCGAGCCGGTCCTGTCGGTCACGGTGCCGTTGGCGGTCGTGCTGTAACTGGTCGTGGACAGCGCGATACTGCCGCCGTTGATGAACTGGCTATTGCCCGGCGTCGTGCCCGGCGCGGCCTGCACGTCGTTGTTCACCCACTGGCCGGCCACACTGATCAGCGCATCGGGCCCGACCGTGATGTTGCTGCCGGTGGAGATCGATACCGTGCCCGACGGCACGATCAACTGACCCGACACCGTCGCGCTGCCGGCACTCCCCCCATTGAGCTTCAGGGAACCGCCCGCCTGCAGCGTCAACTTCGTTCCCTCGGACACCAGAAAACCTTTGCCGTTGGTTTTGTCGCCCGTGAGATCGACGTTCGCGAAGCCCCCTGCATTCAGCATATCGACCGGCACCACGATGGTCGCGAGCACGTTGTTCGGATCGGTCGCCGACAGCGCATTGAGCGCCGTCGGATTCAGCAGCGTGTCGTATGAAAACCCCGGCGCCAGATCGTCCAGCTTCGGCGCGGCGTTCTGCAGGATCACCAGGTTGAATTCGCCCGAGGGCTGGCCACCATTGCCGCTCTGCGTCAGGTTGATGATCGCGCCCGCGCTCGGTAACTTCGGGTCGACCCCGAGATTGAATGCGCCACCCGTCGGCAGATCGTTACCCTGGGTCTGCTTCGAACCGCCGAACGCCTGCGCGGTGATATCGCCGTCGAGCACCATCGACTGCGACGCGAAAAGGTCCAGCGCACCGGCGTTCCCACCGACGATGAATGCCGGTTGATAAGCCCCCCCAGTCTGCAACGGGTTGTACCAGGTTTTCGTCACGCCCCAGCGCGGGTGGCTTTCGGTGAACTGGCCGGCAATCCCCACGAACGTATCGAACGGACTCGCCTGACCGATCGGCACGATCGCGCCGTTCGCGTCGACGAGACGCGTGGTGTTGACCATACCGCCGTCGTAGTGAACGTAGCCGCCGTTCAGGTTCAGCGACGAACCCGCTGCCGTCATCACCTCGTTGCCCGATAGCGTGATGGTGCCGCCGTTGGTCAGCAACTGGTCGACCGTGCGCGACATGCCGTTCACGTAGCCGGACAGATTCAGGATCGGACTGCCGACCCACTGCAGGCCGTCGCTGCGCGTGCCCATGAGTGTGCTGTCGACCACCACGCCCTTCTGACCGAACAGGAAGCCGTCGCGCAGCAGCGGCGAGTCGGCCAGCTCGTTCTGGCCGATCCGGTCGATGGTGAGCAGGATGCTGGAGATGGGCAGCTCGACGTTGGCCAGACCGGAGACGTCGATCGTCGCGCCGCTGTCCAGATAGATGCGGCCCGGCACCGCGGATTGCCCCACCGGTGTGGCGTAACCGCTCGCCGACTGGGTCAGCGCGTTGACGGACACCTTCGAGCCTGGCGCCTCGATCAGCGAGCCGCCCTGAAACCAGACCGAGCCCGCCGTCATGGTGATGCCGCCGGGGGTGAAAATCGTGCCCGGCGTCGAGGTTGCCGTCTGGCCGCCGTTATCGGGCAGCACGGCGGTCACCGAATCCGGGCCGAAGCTCAGCAGGCCCGCGCGATGCACGGCGTCCCCACCGCCCGTCCCGCCCGTGACCGGCGACGTGCCGCCATAGCCCTGAGCCGATGGATTGTTCGAGCTGTACTCGTCGGCCGTCGAGATAGCGATCGTGCCCGGCGTGTTGACGCTCGTCGTCACACCGACCACGCCGTTCTGCGCGACGCTGCTGCCGAGCAGGTTCACCGTACCGCGCGAGGCCTGGACGATACCCGTATTGGTCAACGTCCCCGCGGGGGTCATGTCGATCGCCGTGCCATTCTGCACGGTGACGATCTGCCCGCTCAGTTCGGGCAACAACACCTGAGGATTGGCTGGCACGCCTGTGTTCGGTTTGACGCTCACACCGACGCCCGCGGCGAGCACCACCTGGCCTGCCGTCGCCGTAATGCTGCCGCCGTTGCTCACGTTGGGTGCGGCAACCAGCACGAAACCGCCGTCGCTAACGGTACCGTTGACATGGGTGGCGATCGACGCGCCCGGCTGGATCGCGATATCGCCCGGCGCCTGGTAAGGTCCATTCGCCGTCGCCTGGTTGCCCAGACCCAGAATCTCATTCGGCACATTGTTGCCGCCCTGCACGCCGTTCGACGTTCCCGACTCCGGAAACGCCAGCCCCCCCGAGGTCCCCATGGGCAAGCTCAGGAACAGCCGGTTGCTCGCCACGATGCCGGCCGCGCTCTGCCCTAACTCGTTCTTCGTATCGAGCAGATTGAGCGACGACGCCACCAGCGCATGCACATTCACCTGCGACCCCGCGCCGAACAGAATCCCGTTGCGGTTGATCACATACACCGCACCCTGCGCGTTGATGTTGCCGAGAATCTGACTCGGCGCGCCGCTCGGATCGACGATGCGGTTGAACACCGCCCAATTGTTCGCGCCGTTTGTCTGCGTGCCGCCCGACTGATCGAAGTTGAGCGTGGTCTGTTTGCCGACGTTCATCGTCTGCCAGGTCAGCACCGCGTTCTGGCCGGTCTGCGTCACGTTCACGTTGACGTGACCGCTGCTGTCGACGGTTTGCTGCGGCCCGTTCGCGTTGATCCATAGCAGCGGATTGGTCGTATCCGTGTTCTGACTGATCAGCGCGCCTTTACCGTTGTTCACGAAGGTGATGCCCGGCGCCACCTGCAAGCCGCCAGGCGCCAACCCGTTCGGCACGTTCGACACCGTCGCCGCGGCGGCAGCCGCTGCCGCGCTTTGCGCGGCGATCTGCGCCGCGATCGCCTGCGCCGCATGGCCGAGATTGCGAATCGACGGCTGGCTCGCCTGTAACGCTTGCTGCGGCGACACGCCGAGATTCGGCACGCCCGCGCCGCCGTAGCCGCCCGCGCCGCCCGCCGCGTTACGCGCGGTCGCCTGCCCCAGATTGACGATGCCGGCGGCGTGCGCCTGGGTCGTGAATCCCGCCGCCAGGATCAGCGCGACGGCGCGGCGCAGCGGCCGCACGTCGGCGATAAGGACAGTCTGCGAACGATACTGGTGTTGTTGTCTTGCTGCGCGCGCGCGTGCTGCCATTCTCCACCCCGAAACCTTAGAAGTTGACGACCCCGCCGCTTGCGCCGACTGTGGCGCCCGCGTGAAGCCGCGAATGTCGATTACCCGAATCCCCGATTCTTCGATCCTTCGACCGTTCGCCGACCCCGCGTCGAACAGCCTGAATCCATCGAAAATACGGGTCGCGCATGGCAGCGATGTTGCGGCTGTTACGCATCATTTGAGCCGCTTCAAATGGTCCGTAGCTTTTGTTGCTGCGAGCGGCTTATGTGGCTCATGCGCCTCGCTTCTTTGCCGCCTCTATACCGCCTCTATACCGCCTCTCTACCGCTTCTATGCCGCGGCTACGTCACCCGCCGGCATCATCTCGAGCAACGCATTTCCAACCCGTTCGATCACCGCCGGCCAGTCGCCCGGCCGGGCCTGACGGAACAGACGCGCGTTCGGATACCACGGGCTGTCGTCGCGTTCGAGCAACCAGCGCCAGTCGGGGGCGCGCGGCAACAGAATCCACACCGGCCGGCCGACGGCGCCCGCCAGATGCGCCACCGACGTATCCACCGTAATCACCCCATCGAGCGCATCGATCAGCGCCGCGGTGTCCGCGAAATCGACAAGCGCGTCGTCGAAACACACGACTTGACTCGCCGCCAGCGCGGCGCGATCGCGCTCGCGCACTTGCGGTTGCAGGCTGACGAACGTTGCATCGAGTGCGAACAGCGGCGCCAGTTCGGCAAACGACAGCGAACGATTTTCGTCGTTGTTATGGCGAGGATTACCGGACCACGCGAGCCCGATTTTCAGCTTGTGCGGCGTGGCGATGGCATCGACGCGGCGACGCCATTCATCGCGCCGCCGCGCGTCGGCATGCAGATAAGCGCCCGGCGCGGGAATCGTGTCGAGCGTCGTGCGGAAAGCGAGCGGCAGGCTCATCAACGGAACCTGAAAATCGAACGGAGGTATTGCATCGTCTTCGCTGACGATGCAACTCACGTCGCGCAACGACGCCAGCAGCGTCGCCAGTTCGCGCGGCGCTTGCAGAATCACCGTCGCGCCCTTCGCCTGAACGAGGTTCGCGTAGCGGCAGAATTGCAGCGTGTCGCCGTAGCCCTGCTCCGCATGCAGCAGCACGGTCTTGCCCGCAATCGGCTCGACGCCGAGCCACAGCGGACGATCGGCGTGACGCCGGTGCAGCGCCACGTCGGTGGCGTGCCAGCGTGCTTCGTGCAGAGGCCAGCCGGCCTCCATGTCACCCATCAGCAAGCGACAGTACGCCTCGGAGCGACGCGCCGCGCCATGATGCGGATCGCGTTCGCAGGCCTGCACGTAGGCGCGCAGCGCGGCCTCGTGCTCGCCGATCTGCTGCAACGCGACCGCGCGCGTATAGAGATGTTGCGCGGTATCGGCGGGGGCGCTGGCGGCTTTCGCGTGACTATCCGTCGCCTCGTCGTAGCGCGCCAGTTGTTGCAGCGTGACCGCTCGGTTGTACAGCAACTCGGGATGCGCACCGGTCAGCGCGAGCGCGCGATCGTAGTCGTCGAGCGCTTCGTCGTGGCGGCCGAGCGCGCGCAGTGCCGCCGCGTGGTTGCGCAGCGCGTCGACATGTCCGGGGGCGCGTTTGAGCGCTTCCCTATAGGCTTCCGCCGCTTCCTGATGACGGTCGAGCCCGAGCAGCGCGTTGCCGCGCCCCACCCACGCGGCCGACTGCTCGCGATCGATAGCAAGCAGCCGGTCGCAACGCCGCAGCAGTTCCGCGCGCGCATGCAGCATGTCGAGCGCGACGCAGCTTGCGTATAGCAGCGTCTTGTCGTCGGGCGCGAGTTGCAGGCCTTCGTCCAGGATCGTCAGCGCCTCGGCGGCACGCCCCAACTCCGTCAACGCGATGCCCGTGGCCAGCAGCAACGCCGGACTGCGCCCACAGACGACCATTGCGAGCCGGTATTGCCGCAACGCTTCGTCACGACGGCCGACTTCACGCAGCGCGTGACCGCGCTCGGCATGCGTGACGGCGTCGTTGGCATCGAGCTTCAACGCGCGCTCCAGGCTGATCAATGCATCGGCAGGCCGGCCCAGCGCGCGCAGCGCGGCACCGCGACGGCTCCACGCCTGCGCTTGCACGGGTGCGCGTTGCAGCGAACGGTCGTAGGCCGCGATGGCTTCGTCGAAACGTTCGAGTCCGAGCAGCGCATCGCCGACCGCCATGTGAGCGGGCGGATGCGCGGGGTCGAGTTTCAACGCCTCGTCGAGCACGGCGAGCGCGTCGCGATAACGGCCCACGCCGACCAGCGCCGCGCCGTGATTCGTGAAGTTCCAGGCTTGCCGCAAACCCGCGCGCATCGAGCGTCCGATCAGCGGCTCCGCGCGCGCCGCGTCGCCCTGACGCAAACAGACGAGTCCCAGCAGATGCAGCGCCTCGACGTTATCGGGCGACAGGGTCAGCACGCCTTCGTACAGACGCCGCGCCGCGCCGAGGTCGTTCTTCTCCAGCAGCGCGCGCGCATTGCGCAACGAATCGGCGATAGCCACCTGCACGGCACTCGCGCTCGCCACCGGCGCAAACGGAGAGACGGCGTCCTGCGCGCTCTGCCGGCTCATCGGCCCGCTCCATTCACGAGCACAGGCAACGCCGCCTTCACGGCTTCGACGACCGGCGCCCAATTGCCCGCCTCGGCCTGGCGGAAAAGTCGCGTACCCGGATACCACGGGTTGTCGTCGCGATCGAGCATCCAGCGGAAGTCCGGCGTATGCGGCAACAAAACAGCAAGCGGCCGCCCCAACGCGCCCGCAAGATGCGCAACCGACGTGTCGACACTCACCACGTAGTCCATCAACGCGGTCAGCGCGGCCGTGTCGGCAAAGTCCTCGATCTGATCGCCCACGTGACGGATCGGACTCGCGACGAGCGCTGTTTGATCCTCGTCGCGCACCACCTTTTGCAGGCTGATCCATTCGAATGAGTCGTCGAGTAGCGGCAGCAGATCGGCGAGCGGCATCGACCGGTTGCGGTCGTTCAGATGCAGCGGATTGCCCGACCACACGAGGCCGATACGCGGCCGTTGCAACACACCAAGCCGCTCGCCCCAGCGCGCGACATGCGCAGCATCGGCCCGCAAATACGGCACCTCGGCGGGAATCGACGCCTGTTCGGTGCGGAACTCGAGCGGCAGACTCAGCAACGGACAATGCAGATCGAACGGCGGCAGCGGGCCGCCGCGCACGACCAGCGCGTCGACGCCGTCGAGGCTTTCCAGCAGCCCGGTCAACTCACGCTGCACTTCGAGCACCACCGTCGCGCCGAGCGCCTTCACGAGCGGCACATAGCGGCAGAATTGCAGCGTGTCGCCGAGACCCTGCTCCGCATACAGCAGGATCGTGCGGCCCGCGAGCGGCATGCCGTGCGTCCACCTCGGCTGCACGAACTCGCGGCGGCTGCCATCGAGTTGCGCGTCGCGCCAGCGCCATTCGTATTCGCTCCAACCGGCCTCGAAGTCGCCGATCGACAGACACAGAAACGCGCGCAGGCAGTGCGCGAGCACGTAGTCCGGATCGATGTCGATAGCCTGCGCGTAGGCCGCTTTCGCTTCCTCGTGACGGCGCAAGGAACGCAGCGCATTGCCGGTGTGAAAATGCGCGAGCTTGTCGCGCGGCGTTGCTTCCAGCACGTGCGCGAAGTCGTCGAGCGCGTCGTCGTAGCGGTGTGTTTCCAGCGACACACGCCCACGCGTGAACCACGCGGGCACATAGTCCGGTTCGAGCGCAAGCGCGCGTTCGCAGGCCTGCCGCGCGTCGTCGTGCCGCTTGATGCTGATCAGCGCGCTCGCGTAATTGCACAACACGCCGAGGCTGTCCGGCTCGACGTCGAGAGCGCGCGCATAGCTCTGCGCGCCGTCGCCGTCGCGGCCCAGATGACACGCCGCGTTGCCGCGGTTCGCATGCGCCTTCGCATGATTCGGCTCGATGGCGAGCACGCGGTCGCAACGCGCGAGGGTTTCCTGATGCCGCCCAAGCTGTTCCAGCGCGACCGAACTGTTGTAGATCGCATCCACGAAGCTCGGGCTCGCCGCCATCGCCGCGTTGAAGTCGGCGAGTGCGTTGCCGGGTTCGTGCAGATCGAGAAACGCGACGCCTCTCAGGAACAGAACCTCCGCACTGCCCGGCACGAGCGACAACGCCAGACCGTAGTTATCCGTCGCGTGCTGGAAACGGCCCAGCTCGCGCAAGACGCGTCCGCGTTCGCGCAATACGTCGAAGGAACGGCCGGCTATCGACAACGCGCGGTCGCAGCAGACCAGCGCGTCGGCAGCACGCCCCAGCGCGCGCAACGATTCGCTGCGCTTGAGCAGCGCCTCGGCGGAACCCGGATTGATGTCGAGCAAGCGGTCGTATGCGGCGAGCGCATCGTCGTGACGGCCCAGTTGCGCGAGCAGACCCGCGCGCTGAAACAGCGCGCGTTGATGGCCGGGATTGAGCGCCAGCGCTTCATCGAGCCGTGACAGCGCTTCTTGCGTACGCCCAAGACCCAGCAGCACGGCAGAGTGATTGGCGAGCGCGAGCGCGACCGGTTGCCGCTCGATCGAGCGGCTCATCAACGCATCGGCTTCCTCCAGCCGTCCCTGCTGGAAACGCACCGCGCCCAGCAGATGCAGCGCTTCCGCATGCGCGGGGTCGAGCATCAGCAACTCGGCGTACGCGGCCTCCGCTTTGTCGAGGCCACCCTCGGCGTGCGCCTTGCGCGCGCGTTGCAACAGACGGTCGAGCTGCGCGGCGTCGGGCTTCGGGACCTCGTCCTGCGCCCGCGCGAAATCTGTCTGGATCGCGAGCGTCGTCCCTTCCCCATTCGATGTCATCGTTTCAGCCCCTGTTGCCGCGCTCGCGCCCGGCGTTTTTCAGTCGAGTTCAGTCTTCTGCGTCCGGCTGGCCGATGGCCACCTTGACCGCTTCGATCACGCTGCCCCACTGACCCGGCGTGCTTTGCCGGAACAGCCGCGCGTCGGGATACCACGGACTGTCCGCGCGTTCGCGCAGCCAGCGCCATTCGGCCGGGTCCGACAACAGCACCCAGACCGGCTGACCCAACGCGCCGGCCAGATGCGCGACCGCCGAGTCGACGGAGATCACCAGATCGAGCGAACGGATCAGCGCCGCGGTGTCGGCGAAATCGTCGAGTTCGCCGTCGATGCGGATGAGGGGCGAGTCGCCGAGCAACGCTTCGTCCTGCTCGCGCACGGTCTTTTGCAGGCTGATCCAGTCGACGTCCAGCGCGAACAGCGGCGCGAGCTGCGCGAAATCGATCGAACGGTTGTGGTCGTTGCGATGCTCGGGATTGCCGGACCACGCCAGCCCGATGCGCGGACGACGCCCGTTGCCAAGCCGTTCAGCGAATTGCCGCGCGCGCTCCGGGTCCGCATGCAGATACGGCGTATGACGCGGGATGCTCGATAGTTCCGTGCGCAACGCAAACGGCAGGCTGAGCAGCGGACACTGATAGTCGAAGGCCGGCAGCGGCTCGCCTCGCGCGAGCACTTGTGCGGGACCTGCCAGCGTCGTCATCAGCTTGCGCAACGCCGGCTGGACTTCGAGCACCACGCGCGCGCCCAGCGCCGCTAGCTGCGGCGCGTAGCGGCAGAACTGCAGCGTGTCGCCGAAGCCCTGTTCCGCGTAGATCAGGATCGTCTTGCCGTCGAGCGGCTCGTCGCCGCGCCACAACGGTTGCGCGAACGGGCGATAGTGTCGCGCCAGCTCAGCGTCCCGCAGACGCCATTCGTAGCCGGCCCAGCCTCGCGCGAAGTTGCCTTGCGCGAGATACAGCGAGGCCCGCGCGAAATGCGCGTCGACGTAGTCCGCCTTCAGTTCGATCGCGCGGTCGTAGGCGGCTTGCGCTGCGTCGTGACGTCCGGTGTCGTAGTGGAGATTGCCGCGACTGAAAAAGTGGGTCGCGTGGTCCGGTCGGATAAGCATCGCCTTGTCGAGCGCGCTCATCGCTTCGTCGTAGCGATGCAGATCCTGCAGCACGTTGCTGCGGTTGGTCCACGCTTCGCCGAAACGGTGGTCGCGCGCGAGCGCTGCGTCGTAACTGGCGAGCGCGTCGTCGTAGCGCTTCAGATAGCGCAATGCGGTGCCGCGGTTGCAGTGAATTTCGGCCGCGTCGGGGTCGATCTTCAGCGCGAGGTCGTAGTTCGACAACGCCGCGTCGTAGCGCTTCAATTGCAGCATCGCATTGGCGCAACAGGTCAACGCGTGCGCATGCTGCGGCTCCAACGCCAGCACCCGCGCGCAGCGGCCGATCGCTTCTGCGGATCGCCCAAGGCGGTCGAGTGCGACCGCGCTGTTGTAGAGCGCCTCGATCATGCCGGGCTCGGCTGCGATGGCTTCGTTGAAGGCCGCGAGCGCTTCGTTCAGCCGACCGAGGTCCACCAGACACTGGCCGCGCATCGACAGCATCACCGCATTGCCGGGCTGGATTGCAATCGCTCGCTCGAAGCATTGCAGCGCCTCGGCGGTGCGCTGCAATTCGCGCAGCACCAGGCCACGGTTGAACCACGATTCGAACGAGGCCGTATCGACGACGAGCGCGCGATCGTACGTATCGACCGCTTCCTCGCGGCGCCCCAACGCGCGCAACGCGCCGCCGCGATTGCACAACGCGTCGAGCACGAGCGGCGAGATCGACAGCACACGGTCGAACGCATCGAGCGCCGCCGCATGGCGACGCAGCGCCGTCAGCGTATTGCCCTTGCGCACCAGCGTCTGGATGTCGAGCGGATCGAGCCGCAACGCGGCGTCGAACTGCGCGAGGCCGGCGTCGGCCCGTCCGGATTCGGCCAGCACCGCGCCGAGATCGGACAGCGCGCGCGCGGTGGGCGCCAACGCAATCGATTGGCGCAGCAACGACTCGGCGTCGGCCACCGCGCCGCGCTGATAGTGCAGCACGCCGTAGAGGTGCAATAGATCGGGGTTGTCGGGGTCGTTGGCCAGCAGCGCTTCATACTCGCGCGCCGCTTCATCGAAGCGCCCTGCCGCATGCCAATCTTTGGCCCGCGATAAATTCGCCACGCTTCGCCGCATGGCCGACGCGTCGCCGCTCTGCGCGCCGGCTCGCGTGTCTTGTGAGTATCCCACCTCCACGTTCGCTCCCCTCGTCATGTTGCGCTACGCGCCGCCACTTCAATCGCGTGCAACGATCTTTGAAAGTGACTGCCTCATACCGAGACTAGGGACGGGCGATAACAGGCGTATGACGAAAGTTACGGAACATTTCCTCGACTATGCTTAGCGCATTGAATTGAGCGAAATGCGGCTGCAATGTGACGGCAACGGGGCTGCAATGTGACGGCAATGCGGCACCGAACCGAGGATGGGTTCTAGCGCACGCCTTATTGCCCGATCGGAATCATCCGCACGAATTCGACCGGCGGACTGCCGAGCGCGACGGTGAACTTGAGGCCACGCGGTAACGGCATACCGAGCGACGTGATATTGCTGATGCCGTGCTGCGACAGAAAACGCGTATACGCTGCCTCGACGGCCGGCTGACTGGAGGTCCAGCCGTCCGGCGCGATCCACACCGCCAGTTGCATCGAGCGCGCGTTGTCGCTGACAACAATGCGCGCGAATTGATCCATGTGCTGCAGGGCGTCGTCGAGATCGGCGAGCGAGCTGAGCGGCTGTGAGGCGCTGCGGATGAGTTCGCGGCCCTTCAACTGATAGCGCACCACCTGCACCTGGGTCGGCCCGCTGCCGATGCCGAGGTGCCGAACCAGCACGAGTTCATTGGGCCGGATGCGCAAGGGCGGTCCGAACACCTCGTCGGCGGTGACGAGGTTCAGCAGGTCGTATTGCATCTGCGAGAAGTATCGGCCGATCAGCCGCGTCTGGCCGAGGCTCGCGGCGATGTCGTCGCGTCCGCGAATCGTCGCGTCGAGGCCGCGCCACGACAGCAGCGCAATCACGGCGAGCAGCGTGATCGCGACCAGCATCTCGATCAGCGTGAAGCCCTTCGCTCGCGGCGCGCCGCGCGGGCTAGTGACGCGCTTCATCCTGCACCACGGTCACGACTTCGGCGAGGACGCTGCGGCTCGACGCGGACGGCAACACGCTCACCGTCACCTGACGCACCAGCGGGCTTTCGAACGCCGTCACCACCTGACGACAGACGAACGGATACTGTCCCTGCGGACAGGCGAAGGTGCTGCGTCCCACGGGCGGCCAACTGGATGAAATACGGATGGCCGCCAGTGCATTGTCCGCGCTCCACAGCGCGAGCAAACGTGCGCGCGCACTGTCGGTGTCCGACGCGAGGGAGCCGATCGCGCGCAGCACCGCGCCCAGCGCAATGGCGACGATCGCGAGCGCGATCAGCACTTCGATGAGCGTGAAGCCACCGGACTCGCCGGTCGTTGCGCGCGCACGCATCGGCCACGTCGGACACATCGGCCTCGTCGGCCGCATCGGCCGCGTCCATGGCCAGGCGGCAGGCGCGTGCCCTATCGGACGGACACTCATCGGATTCCCCGCAGAAGAAACGATCAGAACAGGCGATCAGGTCGGCTCCCGCCACGTCGTCGGATTGCGCAAGCGGTCACGCGCCGCCGATGGCGCGGCAATACCGCATTCGCATCGGACCGCAGGGTTGGGCGGGAAGCAGTCCGCTGACGGTAACGGACGCCTGTGGCATCAACGTGTCGAATGGTACGGACCATTTTTGACGCTGAAGTGGCGGGGATAGCGGAGGTGGCCGCTGGACGCGTTCCGTTCCAGCGGCATCAGCGAGGCGAAACGGCGACACGGCCAGCGTCGCGCGCTCTCAAGTCGTCCAGGCCGCGCCGTCAGGAAAACGATACCGGTCGAGCGACGCCGCATGCATTTCGATGCTGTAGCCGGGGCGCTGCGGCGGCATATAACGTCCATTGCGGATCACTACCGGATCGACGAAATGCTCATGCAGATGATCCACATACTCGAGCACCCGATTCTCCAGCGACGCCGACACGCAGACATAGTCGAGCAGCGAAATATGCTGCACGTACTCGCACAATCCGACTCCGCCCGCATGCGGACACACGGGCACGCCGAATTTGGCCGCCATCAGCAGGACCACGATCACTTCGTTCAAACCGCCCAGCCGGCAACTGTCGACCTGACAAAAATCAATGGCCTGCGCCTGCAGCAACTGTTTGAACATCACCCGATTCTGGCAATGCTCGCCGGTCGCCACGCCGATCGGTTTGAGCCGCTGACGGATCGCCGCGTGGCCGAGAATGTCGTCGGGGCTGGTCGGCTCTTCGATCCACCACGGGTCGAACTGCGCGAGGCGTCGCATGTTCGCGACCGCTTCGTCGACGTCCCAGACCTGGTTCGCATCCATCATCAGCTTGCGGTTCTGGCCGATCTCTTCCCGGAGAATGCGCGCGCGGCGCATGTCTTCGTCGAGATTCCCGCCCACCTTCTGCTTGAAATGCGTCCAACCCTGCGCGACGCCTTCGCGCGCGAGGCGGCGGATCTTGTCGTCGTCATAGCCGAGCCAGCCCGCCGATGTCGTGTACGCCGGGTAGCCCTGCGCGAGCATCTCCGCTTCGCGCTCGCCGCGTGTCGACGCATGACGATGCAGCATCGCGATCGCTTCCTGCGGCGTGATCGCGTCGGTCACATAGCGAAAGTCGAGACACCGCACGAGGTCTTCCGGGCTCATGTCGACCAGCAGCTTCCACACCGGCTTGCCTTCCGCTTTGGCCCACAGGTCCCAGGCGGCATTGACGACGGCCGCCGTCGCCAGATGCATCGCGCCCTTGTCCGGACCGATCCAGCGCAGTTGACTGTCCGACGTCAGCGCGCGCCAGAACGCGCCCATGTTTGCCGCGATCTCTTCGAGCGTCCGGCCGACGACCAACGGCGCCAGCGCCTTCACCGCCGCCACGCAGATCTCGTTGCCGCGCCCGATCGTGAACGTCAGGCCATGACCGGTGAGCCCTTGCGGCTGCGATGAATCGGTTTCGAGCGTCACGTAGGTGGCGGAGTAATCCGGCGCCGCGTTCATTGCGTCGGAGCCGTCCAGCGAACGCGAGGTCGGAAAGCGGATGTCCCGCACGGACAGGTTGGTGATCGTAGTCACTTGGCACGCTCCTGAGCGACAGCTATCGATGTCCGCCTGTCCCCACCCTGCCCGACGGAACCAGAAAGAGAAAGGCCGGCGCCATGCGCGCGGCCTCTCCCATTGCGCCTTATCGGCGCAACTCAGTCATACAGCACGGCGGCAATCTTCGGATCGCTCATATTGCTCTTGTCGTACCAGTAGAAGCCCGTGTCGACCTTCTTCGGCAGCTTCTCGCCCTTCAGCGCCTTCATCGCGGAATCGACGACGCACTTGCCGATGCCGACCGGGTTCTGCGTGATCGCGCCCAGCATCAGGCCGGAGTTGATGTCGTCTTTCTGCTCCTTGCCGGAGTCGTAGCCGATCAGCACGAGCTTCTTGCCCGACTCCTTGACGCCGATCGCCGCGCCTTCGGCCGAGCCTTCATTCGAGCCGAAAATCCCCTTCAGGTTGGGATTGGCCTGGATCATCGCCTTGGCGATTTCCGCGGACTTCAAGTGGTCGCCGCCGCCGTACTGCACGGACACGATCTTGACGTTCGGATGCTTCGCCTTCATCTCGTTCAGGAAACCATCGCGACGGTCCACGCCCGTGCGGCTGGTCTGGTCGTGCACCACGAGACCCACTTCACCCGAATCGCCGATTGCCGCCGCCATCTTGTCGGCGGCGAGAGCGGCCGCGGCGAGATTGTCGGTCGCGCAGGTCGTGAGCGGAATGTCGCTGTCGACACCCGAGTCGAACGCGATCACCGGTATTTTGGCGGCCTGCGCACGGCGCAGCAGCGGAATGGCCGCTTTGCTGTCGAGCGCGGCAATGCCGAGCGCTTGAGGCTTCTTGGCAAGCGCCGCCGACAGCATATCGATCTGCTTGTCGACCATGGCCTCGGTTTCGGGGCCCTCGAACGTGATGCGGGCTTTCTGTTCCTTCGCCGCCTGTTCGGCGCCGGATTTAACGGCTTGCCAGAACTGATGCTGGAAGCCCTTCGAGATCAGCGGAATATACGGTTCTTCCGCACGGGCCAGATTCGTCACGCCGACCAGCGCGCCCACGCCGACCACGACACCGAATAGTTTTCGATTCAACATGGCAACTCTCCTCCTAAGGTGGACCACCGCCTTCAGTAATGAGGAAGCCCTTTCGCGCTTCCCTTTTTTGATTTCGTTTGTGGCGTGTCAGCGCTTGCTGCGCCGCAGGATATCGGCATAGACCGCGAGAATGATGATGAGCCCGGTCACGACGATCTGCCATTCCTGCGCGACCGACAGGATGCGCAGGCCGTTGGTCAGCACGCTCATGATGAACGCACCGATGATCGTGCCGAGGATCGTGCCCGCGCCGCCGCTCAGCGACGTGCCGCCGATCACCACGGCGGCGATCGCTTCGAGTTCATAGCCCTGGCCGAGCGCCGGCTGCGCGGAATTCAGCCGCGACGCGATCAACAAGCCGGCAATGCCGCAAATGGCCCCGCCGAGCGCGTAAATGGCGATCTTCCAGCGGTCGACGTTCACGCCGGACAGACGCACCGCTTCTTCGTTGCTGCCGAGCGCGAACGTGTAGCGGCCGAGCGCCGTGCGATTCAATGTCAGCGAACTCACGATCGCGAGGAAAAACAGGATCAGCACGCCGTTCGGCACCGGCAGGTTCGGCAGCACGTAACCGATCAGCGAGTCCTGCGAGATCAGGGTGAAGTTTTCGGTGTCGGTGAAGTAAATCGGCTTGTCGGCCGAGACCACCAGCGAGAGCCCTTTGAGCAGCAGCATCATGCCCAGCGTCGCGATGAACGGCGGGATTTTCATCTTGGCGATGAGGGTTCCGGAAATGGTCCCGCACATTGCGCCGGCGCCGATCGCCGCGAGCACGCCGGTCCACATCGGCAAATGCCAGTAAGTCAGAAACACGCCGCAAATGACGGCGGTGAATGTCATCAGCGTGCCGACCGACAGATCGATACCGCCGGTAATGATGATGAACGTGCAGGCAATCGCCAGCACGCCGTTGACGGCCGTGGCCTGCAGAATGCCGAGAATATTGTCGATCTGCATGAATGCCGGCGACGCGAAACTGAAGAACACCAGCAGCAGAATCAGGCTTGCAAACGCCAGCATTTTTTGCAGCGCGGCCGGCGCGAAGAGGCGCGCTTTGAGGCCGGAGACGCGCCCCTCGCTCGCTAACGTCGACGTATCCGATGGCAACTTCATTCAGACCTCACGAGGTTCATGCCGCTGCTTTCAAGGTGTCGCGCTGCGTTGCGAGATGCATGATGCTTTCCTGCGATGCCTCGGCGGCCAGGAGTTCGCCCGTAATGCGGCCCTCGCACATCACGACGATGCGGTCGCTCATGCGCAGGATTTCCGGCAGCTCCGACGAGATCATCACGATCGCCTTGCCTTGTGCGGCCAGCGCGCGCAGCAGCTTGTAGATTTCGCTTTTGGCGCCGACGTCGATACCGCGCGTGGGTTCGTCGAAGAACAGCACGTCGCAGTCGCGTTCGAGCCATTTGGCGATCACGACCTTCTGCTGATTGCCGCCGGATAGCAGGCGGACCGGCTGCGTCGCGGACGGCGTGCGAATGGCGAGCAGTTTGATGAAATGACCGGCGGTGCGGCGAATCCGTGCGCGTCGCAGGAAAAAATTGAGCGACAGGAATTTGCCCAGATTGGACATGACGATGTTCGACTCGACGTCCATGCCGGTCGCAAGGCCGAAACGCTTGCGGTCTTCCGACAGATAACCGATGCCGTGCGCGACGGCGTCGCTCGGCTCGCGGATCGTCGCCCTTTTCCCTCGCACGACGATTTCGCCGGATTCGATCGGATCGGCGCCGAACACTGCGCGCGCGACTTCCGTACGGCCGGCGCCCATCAGGCCGGCGAAGCCCAGGATCTCGCCGTTGTGTAGCGTGAAGCTCACGTCTCTGACCAGTGGGCCGGCATTCAGGTGTTTGACTTCGAGCGCGATGTCGCCTTTGTCCGCGCTGTTGTTGGGCGGCTCGACGTCGGTCAGGGTGCGCCCGACCATCATGCCGATGATTGTCTCGACGCTGGCGTCCGCGACGGCGACGGTGGCCACGTATTCGCCGTCGCGTAACACGGTCACGCGGTCGGCGATCTGCTTCAACTCGTCCATTTTGTGGGAAATGTAGACGATGCCCACGCCCCGGCTCTTCAGCTCGCGGATGATGCGGAACAGCTCGGCGATCTCGGCGTCGTTGAGGGCCGAGGTCGGCTCGTCCATGATCAGCACGCGCGAATCGAAAGACAACGCCTTGGCGATCTCGACCATTTGCTGTTTGGCCACGGTCAGTGCGCCGACCATGGCGCGCGGATCGATGTTCACGTGCATGCGGGCGAGAATGTCGCGTGCCTGTGCGTTGAGTTTGTCTTCGTCGAGGAAAACACCGAGGCGCCCGCGCGGTTCGCGGCCAATGAAGATGTTCTGCGCGACGCTCAGATGGTTCATCAGTTGGAGTTCCTGATGAATGATGCCGACGCCGACGGCCTGGGCGTCGCGTGGGCTCTGGAAATCGACCGGCTGGCCGTCGACGAGGATTTCGCCGGTGTCGCGCGTGTACACGCCGGCGAGGATCTTCATCAACGTCGATTTGCCCGCGCCGTTTTCACCCATCAGCGCATGGACCTCACCGGTCATTAATTCGAGCTGGACCTCGTGAAGCGCTCGTACGCCGGGGAAGCTCTTGTTGAGATTTCTTACGGAAATCAGTGGGATCATGGCGCGGATCTGAAAACAAATCCGCAACGACCGCTCACCTCTGCGCGAGAGGCGGGTCGAGGAAACGCCGGGGATGGCCGGGTTGGGTGAAGGAAATCGCCACGAGAAACCAGACGCATTGCTGGACTCCCAAATCGATGTGCGACGATTCTACGCTGGTGGGCGGTGGGAGCAAGGCGGGGCATTCCCGGGGGTGGGGGCGCGGTGACCGAACCCGACTCGGACCAGGCAAGCGCCCGCACCTCGAGCCATTCCTGATATCCTCGCCGACGGAAAAGACGCGCGACCTCTAGCGCGCGCTTGCTGGCTGGAACCATTGAAAAGATAAATCATGACGACAACACCGGGCTCTGTCGCACAGACCACTACCGGCGTAGCGGCCGGTCTGGCGATTCTCTATTTTTTGCGACCGGTGCTAGTTCCTTTCTTTCTGGCCGTGTTGCTCCGGATTCTCATTGCCGGCATCGTCTCGCTGGTCGTCCGGCTGCTGCCCCGTGCGCCTAAATGGCTGATCCTTGTCGCGACCGCGGTGATTGTCGGCTTTAGCGCCTACAGCATTTTTATCGTGATCCTTCAGGGCATGAGCGATCTCGTCAAACAGGCGCCCGTGCTCCCGGCTCAACTCGACAGTCTCATTCGATCGGTTAGTGTGGGATTTGGTCGCAAGTTCGATCTGGCGAGCGTGCTGGGGTTAGTCGATTTCCCAGCGCTGGAGCATAGTCTCGCGGCCGGGCTGGGCGACGCCGTGTCGAAAGCATTCCTGACGTTGTTTTTCTTCGTGTTCATGCTGCTTGGACCGGGGACCGACGCCGATCCCAAGATAATCAAGGCAACCACTAACGAAGCGAGAGCGAACTCCCAGCGCGCCGTGCTCTCCAAAATCACACGTCGAGTGCAGGCTTACCTGGTTTCTCAGACCGCGATCAACCTGGCGATTGCCGCGATTTCCGCCGCTGTGTTCCGCTTTGCTGAATTACCTGACACGGCGTTCTGGTCGGTGACGGTCTTTCTTCTGGCATTCATGCCGGTCGTCGGACCCTTCGTGGCGAGCGTCGTGCCCGCGGTATTCGCTGCGATTCATAGCGGATCGGTCGCCGTGCCGCTCGGTGTGTTCGTGATTGTGCTGGCGGTCTTCCAGGTCGCACACAATCTCATCATGCCGAAAGTCCAGGCCAAAAGCACCAATACGGACCCGCTCATCGGGATCTTCGCGCTGGGCATCTGGACGCTTCTGTGGGGCGTGCCGGGCGCCATTCTCGCGACGCCGTTGACGGTGCTGATGATGGTGATCGCCGCTCAGTTTCAAAGCACTCGCTGGCTAGCGATTTTGATGTCGCACGATGGGGTGCCGGATGCGGTGGATGCTGCGCAATTGCCGGGTGGGTGATGCGGTGATGGGGCGGTGATGGGGCGGTGATGGGGCGGTGATGGGGCGGTGATGGGGCGGTGATGGGGCGGTGTTGGGGCGGTGTTGGGTCTGGTGATACGCCATGTTTTTTGAATGGAAAAACATGGAAAACCGATACTCCCGGTGTGAGCCGGGAGACGATCAGTTTATTCCCACTCAATCGTCGCCGGCGGCTTCCCCGAGATGTCATACACCACCCGGTTAATCCCACGCACTTCATTAATAATGCGGTTCGACACATGCCCCAGCAGTTCATGCGGCAGATGCGCCCAATGCGCGGTCATGAAGTCCAGCGTCTGCACCGCACGCAACGCGACCACGTACTCGTAAGTGCGCCCGTCGCCCATCACGCCGACGCTCTTCACCGGCAGGAACACCGCGAACGCCTGGCTCGTCAGGTCGTACCATGACTTGCCGGTTTCCTTGTCGATCGTGGTACGCAGCGTCTCGATGAAAATCGCGTCCGCGCGACGCAGCAGGTCCGCGAAATCGCGCTTCACTTCGCCGAGAATCCGCACGCCCAGACCCGGGCCCGGGAACGGGTGGCGATACACCATCGACGGCGGCAAACCGAGCTTCACGCCGAGTTCGCGGACTTCGTCCTTGAACAGTTCGCGCAGCGGTTCGAGCAGCTTCAGGTTCAGCGTTTCCGGCAGGCCGCCCACGTTGTGGTGGCTCTTGATCGTATGCGTACCCTTCTTGCCCTTGCCAGCCGATTCGATCACGTCCGGATAGATCGTGCCTTGCGCCAGCCACTTCGCGTCGCTCAGCTTGCCGGCTTCGGTCTGGAACACTTCGACGAATTCCGCGCCGATGATCTTGCGCTTCGCTTCCGGATCGGTCACGCCGGTCAGCTTGCGCAGGAACACTTCGCTCGCGTCGACGTGAATCACTTTCACGCCGAGGTTATCGGCAAACAGCGCCATGACCTGCTCGGCTTCGTTCAGACGCAACAGGCCGTGATCGACGAACACGCAAGTCAGCTGATCGCCGATCGCGCGATGCAGCAGCGCCGCCGCCACCGACGAATCCACGCCGCCCGACAGCCCCAGGATCACGTGTTCCTGGCCGACCTGCTCGCGAATCTTGGCGACGGCTTCGTCGATATAGTTGCCCATTTCCCAGTCAGCCCGCGCGCCGCAGATCTGCAGCACGAAGCGCTCGATCATTGCGCGGCCCTGCACGGTGTGCGTGACTTCCGGATGCCATTGCAGGCCGTAGAAATGGCGCTGTTCGTCGGCCATCGCCGCGATCGGGCACGATTCCGTCGATGCCATCAGCGCGAAGCCCGGCGGCATTTCCAGCACCTTGTCGCCGTGGCTCATCCAGACCTTCAGCATGCCGTGACCTTCCGGCGTGGTGAAGTCGCTGATGCCTTCCAGCAGGCTCGTATGATTGCGCGCGCGCACTTCGGCGTAGCCGAATTCACGCAGATGGCCGTTGTCGACCTTGCCGCCCAGTTGCTCGGCCATGGCTTGCATGCCGTAGCAGATGCCGAGCACCGGCACGCCGAGCTCGAACACCGCTTGCGGCACGCGCGGCGTGTCGGTTTCGGTGACCGAGCTCGGGCCGCCCGACAGAATCACGCCCTTCGGCGCGAAGTCGCGAATGAACGACGCATCGACGTCGTACGGGTGGATTTCCGAATACACGTTGGCTTCGCGAACGCGACGTGCAATCAGTTGGGTGACTTGCGAACCGAAGTCGAGAATCAGGATCTTGTCGTGCATGGCAGCGGACGGAGTCAAAAGTAAGCGGATATAAGATGCCGCGCGCAAGGCGCGGCGTTGAATTCAAAGCGGTCCACGGGGGGACGATCGGGCGTGAAGCGGCAAGCTGATGCGGACTGGCGTGTGCGCGGCGCGAGGTCAGCCATGAAACGGCGGACGGGGGCCGCCTGGCGCGTCAGCGGCGGCGTTACGGGCTTCGTCGCGGGCGACGGTGCTCTCGGCACGCGCTGCCCTTTCGGATGGCGTTAGAGCGGATTCATCGACTGCCGGACGGAACGTGCCGGTTGCAACGGTATCCACCGGCCGCGTGACCGGAACCACCGGTACCACCGGTTCGACGACGGGCGCCACGGCCGGCTCAGCGCGATAGACCGGGAAACCTGCCGTCACACGCTCCGGCTCGCGCCGGTTGGCAGCGTCTTTCGCGGCGTCTTTGGCGGCCTGCTTTTCAGCACGCCCGGCAGCGGCGGCGTCCACCAGCCGCTCCTTCTCACGCCGCCTGACCGCGCCCGATAAACGCACGCCACCCAGACCGATCACCAGCAACACCACACCGGTGAGCACCGCGACGATCTGCCCGAAACCGGTCAGCGCCGGCGTATGCAAGCCGAGCAGCCAGACCAGCATCAGCACGCCGGTCAGCCAGTTCACATGGCCGACCACCTTGGCGACCGTCGAGGTCAACGCCCCGGCGATCGACGCGTGAAAAGCCAGCCACGCGAGCCCGATCAGCGCCACGCCAAACGCCTGGCCGACCAGCGCCGGCTGCGTTTGCACCAGAAGCAGCGCGTTGTACAACGAAGTCCAGGGCGTCAGCAGGAACAGCAGGCCGAACGCAAGCAGCAACAAGGCATCGAGAATGAGTACAGCGCGCAGCAATGGCTTCATTGGCGTTTAGTCCACGTGGTAGTTGGGCGCTTCCTTGGTGATTTGCACGTCGTGCACGTGCGACTCGCGCAAGCCCGCGCCCGTGATCTGCACGAACTCGGCCTTGTCGTTCATCTCGTCGATGGTGCGGCAACCGCAATACCCCATGCTGGCACGCACGCCGCCGATCAACTGGAACAGGATCGCGTTGACCGAGCCCTTGTAGGCGACGCGGCCTTCGATACCTTCCGGCACCAGCTTGTCGATATTCGCGGAGTTGTCCTGGAAGTAGCGGTCCGCCGCGCCGTCTTTCATTGCGCCGACCGAGCCCATGCCACGGTAAGACTTGTACTGACGGCCCTGATACAGGAACACGTCGCCCGGCGATTCTTCGGTGCCGGCGAACATGCTGCCCATCATCACGGCGTTCGCGCCGGCGGCCAGCGCCTTGCTGACGTCGCCCGAGAAACGCACGCCGCCGTCGGCGATCACCGGCACGCCGGTGCCCTTCAGCGCTTCGGACACGTTCGAGATCGCGGTGACTTGCGGCACGCCGACACCGGCGACGATCCGTGTCGTGCAGATCGAGCCCGGGCCGATACCGACCTTCACGCCGTCCGCGCCGTATTCGACGAGCGCCTTGGCGGCCGCCGCGGTGGCAATGTTGCCGCCGATCACTTCGACGTGCGGGAAGTTCTGCTTGACCCACCGGACGCGTTCGAGCACGCCCTTGCTATGGCCGTGCGCGGTATCGACGACGATCACGTCGACGCCCGCCTGCACCAGCAGTTCGACACGTTCTTCGTTGTCCTCGCCGACACCGACCGCCGCGCCTGCACGCAGCTTGCCGTGTTCGTCTTTACACGCGTCCGGGTGTTCGGTCTGCTTGGTGATGTCTTTCACCGTCATCAGGCCGCGCAGTTCGAATGCCTCGTTGATGACCAGCACGCGCTCAAGGCGGTGGCTGTGCATCAGCGCCTTGGCTTCGGCGAGCGGCGTGCCTTCCTTGACGGTGACGAGGCGCTCGCGCGGCGTCATGATGTTGCGCACCGGTTCGTCCAGACGCTCTTCAAAGCGCAGGTCGCGGTTCGTGACGATACCGATCAGTTGCGCGCCTTCGACGACCGGGAAGCCCGAAATGCCATGCTGTTGCGACAGCGCGATCACGTCGCGCACCTTCATTTGCGGCGGCACCGTGATCGGATCGCGCACGACGCCCGATTCGAAGCGCTTGACCTTGGCAACTTCACGCGCCTGCTCGGCCGGCGTGAGATTCTTGTGGATGATGCCCACGCCACCCATTTGCGCCATCGCGATCGCGAGACGGGCTTCGGTGACGGTGTCCATGGCGGCGGACACAAGCGGCATATTCAGGGAGATGTTGCGGGTCAGCCGGGTCTTGAGGCTGGTGTCGCGCGGCAAAACATCGGAGAAGGCCGGGACGAGGAGCACGTCATCGAACGTGAGTGCTGTTTGGATCAGACGCATGGCAAATCCTATAGGCGCAAAAGCAGATTATACGCGATACCTCCCCGGTTTTCACTGCACGAACAGCAGCTTAGCGAGTTTCGGGCGATTTTTTTCGCGATAAGCCGCTCGCCGATTTCGCTTCTCCGTTCGCCTCGGGTTCGATCCGGTTTCGTTTGCGCGTTCGGGCCCAAATCGTCGCCGGGTGGCCCGAAAGCCATGAATTGCCGCGCGAATGCAGAATCGAACAAGACAGTTCGCGGCTCGAACCGCTATTCTCCCGACCATTCCAGTTTTCTTGCAGGGGCAGTCGATGCAGCGCGGTGTGGCATATGGAGTAATGGCCGGGGCCTTATGGGGAATGGTGTTTCTGGTGCCGCGCGTGCTGCCCGACTTTTCGCCGCTGCTGCTGAGCGCCGGCCGCTACACGATGTACGGCATCGTCTCGCTGGCCGCAGCCCTGCCGATGGCGCGCTCGCTCGTCAAACGCCTGACCCGCGAGGATCTCGGCGCGCTGGTGAAGCTGGCGCTGGCCGGCAACCTGCTCTATTACCTGCTGCTGACGGCGGCCGTGCACCTGATCGGGATCGCGCCGGCCTCGCTGATCGTCGGCGTGCTGCCCGTTACCGTCACGCTGCTCGGCCGGCGCGACCACGGCGCGGTGCCGCTCGCCCGCCTCGCCTGGCCGCTCACGATGGTGATGGCCGGCATCGTCTGCATCAACGTGGACGTCTTCACGGTCGCCGACGCCACGCCGGTGAGCATCGGCACCAAGCTGATCGGCCTCGCCTGCGCGGTGGGCGCGCTCGGCTGCTGGACCTGGTTCGCGGTCGAAAACGCCCGTTATCTGCAGCGTCAGACGCATTTCAGCGGCAACGAATGGTCGCTGCTGTGGGGCGTGGTGACCGGCGCGCTCGGCGCGGCGCTGTGGCTGGTGGTGGCTGCGCTGCCCTCCGGCGGCCCGCAGGGCGAGCTGGCGGACGGCCGCTGGCATCTGTTCTGGATGCTGAATCTGGCGGTCGCGATCGGCGCCTCGTGGCTCGGCAACGGGCTCTGGAATGCCGCGTCGAAGCGCTTGCCGCTGACGCTTTCCGGCCAGATGATCGTGTTCGAGACGCTGTTCGCGCTGCTTTACGCGTTCATTTACGACCAGCGCCTGCCGCGTCCGCTGGAGCTGGCGGCGATTCTGCTGCTGGTGGCGGGCGTGTGCTGGTCGGTGCGCCAACATGCGGACGACAATTCGTCCGGCGCGGCGGCGCTGGGGAAGAAGGCGCCGGCTTCGGCGTCTTGAGGTGACGCGTTGGTCGGCGCGGCGACTTGGCCGCCTTGAGCCGCTTGAGCCGCTTGAGCCGCTTGAGCCGCTCTGAGTCGCCTTGAGCCACGCTGAACCGCCACCCAAGCAACGCCGCAGAACGCGCCTAGCGCGAATCCCGGTTCTGCCAGCGCCGCCCTTCGATCGAACCCGCCTTGCGGGTCTTCGCGACGCGCCGTTGCCGCGACAGCTTCGGATCCACCAGCAGCGGCCGGTAAATCTCGACGCGATCATGATCGGCCAGCACGGCGTCCAGCGCCTTGATCTTGCCGAACACGCCCACTTTCTGCGTAGTCAGATCGATGCGCGGAAAGCGCTGCAAGATGCCGCTCGCGTCGAGCGCCTGCTGCAGCGTGGCGCCCTCGGGCAGATCCACGGCGATCAGCGCCTGCTCGTCCGGCAGCGCGTAACAGACTTCAATCGACAAGCGCGCGCTCATGCCTTACCGTAGCGCACGTCGGCGCGCTTCACGAACGATTCGACGAAGGTGTTGGCAATGTGGCTGAACACCGGCCCGATGATCTTCTCGAGAATGATGTTGGTGAATTCGTAGTGCAGCGCGAATTCGATCTTGCAGGCATCCGCCCGCAACGGCGTGAAGCGCCAGAAGCCGGTGAATTTGCGAAACGGGCCATCTGCGAATTCCATATCGATGCGCGTGGGCCGCTCCATGCTGTTACGCGTGGCGAAATGCTGCTTGATGCCCTTGAAGTTGATATCGATCTTCGCTTCCATGCCGTTTTCGTCCTGGCGGCGGATTTCGACACCCCCGCACCAAGGCAGGAAGTTGGGGTAATCGGCGACGTCGGTGACGAGGTCGAACATCTGTTCCGCCGAATGGCGGATCAACACGGTTTTCTGGACATCTGCCATAAATTGAACAGCGCGTGGCAAGGGTGGACAAGCGCGGCGGGCTTTCCTTGCCCCGCTTTGCTAAAATCGTGATTTTAAACGAGTTGGGCACTTTCCATTCATGAGCATTATCGACAACAGAAAAGCTTTCTACGACTATTCGGTCGAAGAACGCTATGAAGCAGGGCTCGTGCTCGAAGGATGGGAGGTCAAGGCGCTGCGCGCCGGGCGCGGCCAGATCAAGGAAGGTTACGTTGTGATCAAAGACAACGAACTGTTCCTGATCGGCACGCACATCAGCCCGCTGCCCGAAGCCTCGACCCACATCCACCCGGATCCGGTGCGCACGCGCAAGCTGCTGCTGCATAGCGAAGAGATCAGCAAACTGATCGGCAAGGTCGAGCAGCGCGGCTACACGCTCGTGCCGCTGAACTTCCACTACAAGGGCGGCCGCGTCAAATGCGAGATCGGGCTGGCCAAGGGTAAGAAGCAGCACGACAAACGCGAATCCGAGAAGAAACGCGATTGGGAGCGCGAGAAGGCGCGCCTGATGCGTTCGCCGGGCTAGGCGGGTTTTTGGCGCGAAAGCCTGCGCGGTTTTGCCGCGCTTTGTGTGGCCTCGGTTGGCGCTGTGACAGGTTCAATGAAAAATGGCCCGCTTTTTGAGCGGGCCATTTTTTTGGGTTGTTGCCGCTGCGGAATACGGCACAAGGACGGCAGTGCAATGCGGCGCGAACAGCGCCGCAGGCGGCTCACGCAGCCACCGCAAGCACGAAGCGGCAAGCCGCCCTCACGGGCACAGCACACGTGCTTAGCGCACCTCGGGCGCGCCCTTCCCCTTGTTCACGATCGTCAGCGCCGACGCGATCATCGAGCTCATATCTGCCAGATTGCCCGGCACGATCAGCGTGGTGCCCTGCTTCGCCAGATTGCCGAACGCGGTCACGTATTGTTCGGCCACCTTGAGGTTCACCGCTTCCATCCCACCGTTCGACTGAATAGCCGCCGCAATCTTCTGGATTGCCTGCGAGTTGGCCTCGGCGACAGCCAGAATCGCCGCCGCCTGACCTTGCGCCTGATTGATCGCCGCCTGCCGCTCGCCTTCGGACTTCTGGATCGACGCTTCGCGGCTACCGGACGCGATATTGATCTGCTCCTGCTTGCGCCCTTCCGACGCCGCGATCAGCGCGCGTTTTTCGCGCTCGGCGGTGATCTGCGCCTGCATGGCGTGGAGAATCTCCTTGGGCGGCGTCAGATCCTTGATCTCGTAGCGCAGCACCTTCACGCCCCAGTTCGACGCCGCTTCGTCGAGCGACGACACGATGCTGTGGTTGATGAAGTTCCGCTCCTCGAAGGTCTTGTCGAGTTCCAGCTTGCCGATCACCGAGCGCAGCGTGGTCTGCGACAACTGCGTGATCGCGAACACGAAGTTGCTCGATCCGTACGACGCCTTCATCGGATCGGTGACCTGAAAGTACAGCACACCGTCCACCTGCAACTGCGTGTTGTCGCGTGTAATACAGACCTGGCTCGGCACTTCGAGCGGAATTTCCTTGAGGATGTGCTTGTACGCAATCCGGTCGACGAACGGCACCGCGAAGCTCAAACCCGGCGTAAGCGTACGGTGATAGCGCCCGAGCCGCTCGAGCACCCACGCATGTTGCTGCGGCACGATCTTGAGGGTCTGCGCCGCCGTCATGATCACGATGATCAGCACTACTATCCCGACGATGGTCGATACATCCATTGTTGTTCTCCGGTCCGTACTCGATGGGTTGCGTGAAGCTGAAAAACTCGGCGACGGTGTCCCGAACGCAGCGTGCGCTCAGGCGCCCGCCGCCCGCCTGCTGGCGATGACGACAAGACAACTGCCATTCAGCGCGGTGATTTCATAAAGATGGGCGTCTTCCGGTTCGCCCGGCGCGAGTTCGATGTCCCACGCGGCGCCGCGATAATTAGCGCGCGCGCGGCGCGCCTGCCAGGCGTCGACGGTCAAGGTCTGGCCGATGTCGAGATTGACGTCCGGATTGTGCGAAGCGTCTTTGCGCGTTCTGCGGCCAAAGCGCGAGCGGCGCAGCAACAGCACCGCGGCCAGCGCCACGGCCGCCGCCACCGCGAACTGCAGATCGGCGGGCGCACCCGCAATGTGCGCAAGGGCCGCCGCGGCGAAACCCAACGCGATCATCAACAGATAGAACGTACCGCTGATCAACTCCAGCACGACCAGCACACCCGCCCCGATCCACCAGAACAATCCACCTGGCGCCACATCGACCTCCACAAAGCAAAACACCCCGGATCTACCGGGGTGTTTATAGCACGAAGCTGGTGCATCGAACGGAAGCTGCGATACTCTTTGACAAGCTTTTGATGCGCTTTTTACGCGCATTTTGACGCACCCCGCCGCACGCTATGCATGCCGCTTAGGAAGCGGCATGCATCAGGCGTTTTACTGCTTCGCCGACACCGCCAGTTGCTTCCACGTCTCGATGATCGAGTCGGGGTTCAGCGAGATCGACGCGATGCCTTCGTCCGTCAGCCATTGTGCGAAGTCCGGGTGATCCGAAGGACCCTGACCGCAAATGCCGACGTACTTGTTCAGGCGCAGGCAGGTTTCGATCGCACGCTTGAGCAGGAACTTGACGGCCGGATCGCGTTCGTCGAAATCGACGGCCAGCAATTCCATGCCCGAGTCACGGTCGAGGCCCAGCGTGAGCTGCGTCAGGTCGTTCGAACCGATCGAGAAACCGTCGAAGAATTGCAGGAATTCTTCGGCGAGAATCGCGTTCGACGGCACTTCGCACATCATGATCAGGCGCAGGCCCTTCTCGCCACGCTTCAGGCCGAACTTGCCGAGCAGCCCAATCACGCGCTCCGCCTGCTTCAGCGTGCGCACGAACGGCACCATGATCTCGACATTGTCGAGGCCCATCTCTTCACGCACCTTCTTCAGCGCGACACATTCCATCTGGAACGCTTCGGCGAAGTCGTCGGCGATGTAGCGCGACGCGCCACGGAAACCCAGCATCGGGTTTTCTTCGTCCGGCTCGTAACGCGAACCGCCGATCAGCTTCTTGTACTCGTTCGACTTGAAGTCCGACAGACGCACGATCACGGGCTTCGGATAGAACGCGGCGGCAATCGTCGCGATCCCTTCGGTCAGCTTGTCGACGTAGAACGCACGCGGCGATGCATGGCCGCGCGCGACGCTTTCCACCGCCTTCTTCAGGTCCTGGTCGATGTTCGGGTACTCGAGAATCGCCTTCGGGTGCACGCCGATGTTGTTGTTGATGATGAACTCGAGCCGCGCCAGACCCACGCCGGCGTTCGGCAGTTGCGAGAAGTCGAAAGCCAGTTGCGGATTGCCGACGTTCATCATGATCTTCACCGGAATCGCCGGCAGTTCGCCGCGCTCCACTTCGGTAATTTCCGTTTCGAGCAGACCGTCGTAGATCTTGCCTTCGTCGCCTTCCGCACACGAGACCGTGACCAGCGCGCCTTCCTTCAGCACGTCGGTCGCGTCGCCGCAGCCGACCACCGCCGGCACGCCCAGCTCACGCGCGATAATCGCCGCGTGGCAGGTACGGCCGCCACGATTCGTGACGATCGCCGCCGCGCGCTTCATGACCGGTTCCCAGTTCGGGTCGGTCATGTCGGCGACCAGCACGTCGCCCGGCTGCACACGGTCCATTTCCGACGGATCGTGAATCACGCGCACCGGACCTGCGCCGATCTTCTGGCCGATCGCGCGGCCCGTGGCCAGCACGTTCGACTGACCCTTCAGCTTGAAGCGCTGCTCGGCCTTGCCCGCGGCCTGGCTCTTCACCGTTTCCGGACGCGCCTGCAGAATGAAGATCTTGCCGTCGCGGCCATCTTTGCCCCACTCGATGTCCATCGGACGCTCGTAGTGCTTTTCGATGATGACCGCGTATTTCGCGAGTTCGATCACGTCTTCGTCGGTGATCGAGAAACGGTTGCGCTGCTCGTGCGTCACGTCGACGGTCTTCACGCGGCCTTCTTCGCCGGCCTTCGTGAATTCCATCTTGATCAGCTTCGAGCCGATCGAGCGACGGATGATCGGGTACTTGCCTTGCGCGAGCGTGGTCTTGAAGACGTAGAACTCGTCCGGATTCACGGCGCCCTGCACCACCGTTTCGCCCAGGCCGTAGCTCGACGTGATGAACACGGCGTCTTTAAAGCCCGATTCGGTGTCCAGCGTGAACATCACGCCGGCCGCGCCGACGTCCGAGCGCACCATGCGCTGCACGCCCGCCGACAACGCGACTTCAGCATGCGTGAAGCCCTTGTGGACGCGATAGGAGATAGCGCGGTCGTTGTACAACGATGCGAACACGTGCTTCATGCGATCGAGCACGTCTTCGACGCCGATCACGTTCAGGTAGCTTTCCTGCTGACCCGCGAACGATGCGTCCGGCAAGTCTTCCGCCGTTGCCGACGAACGCACGGCAAACGACAGCTCTTCAGGCGAGCTGTTTTGCAGGATGTCGAAACCTGCGCGGATATCCGCTTCGAGCTGCGGCTGCATCGGCGCGTCGACGATCCATTGACGGATCTCCTTGCCTGCTTCGGCAAGCGCCTTCACGTCGTCGACGTCGAGCGTCTCGAGACGTTTGGCGATGCGTTCGGTCAGCGTGTTGTGATTCAGGAAGTCACGGAATGCCAGCGCCGTCGTAGCGAAACCGGTGGGCACGCGCACGCCGGCTTCAGCGAGTTGACTGATCATCTCGCCCAGCGACGCATTCTTGCCACCGACAATCTCCACGTCGGTCATCCGCAACTGCTCGAACGGAACTACATACGCCTTATCCTTTGCGACGGTAACTGCGTTAGTCATACAAGCCCCTAAGTGTGAAAGAAATTCACGGCTGTGCAAGTGGGCTCGAACGCGAGACGCCCATTGGGAGCGTGACCTCGCGTCTTGCACAACCTGTTGGAGAAGCAATCGCGACACAGCACGGTAAGCGGCCACGGGCGGCAAAAAGCGCCTCGGAGATGCCGCAAATGTGCAAATGGCCGGATGCGCGACGAAGAACGCGAATGGACGAATTTACCGATCAATCCACCACATTCGCCGCACGTTACCGGCCGAAAGCGACGCGTTGAACTACCGTTCACGGTAAGTTAGACGCCAATCGCCTGCAATTGCTTATCCAACAGGTTGCCGCTATTCTACCGTGCCGACTCTCAAAATGTGACTGTCGGACGAGAATTGCGCCTCGAAACGCGCCCCGGACCGGCCAGCGGGCTTTTGCGAGGCCCCACCGTCATCCGGACGCAATTGTGGTGCCCACGGCGCGTCGTGCCGATCCGCTGCACCCTCCGGTTAGCCACCGGGCAGCGAGGTCTGCGCGGCGATGTTTTATTCGAGCGCTATTTTCCGCTCACGTTCCCAGCCCCACTGATGCCGCCCACCGTATTCATCGTCTCCGACGGTACCGGGATCACTGCCGAAACCTTCGCGCATTCGATCCTCTCCCAGTTCGACCAGAAATTCCGTCTGGTTCGCGTGCCCTTCGTCGACTCGACGGAAAAGGCCTACGCCACCCTCGAAAAGATCAACGAGGCGATCGCGCAAGACGGCCGCCGGCCGATCGTGTTCACCACGCTGGTGGACAGCGCGTCGAACCAGATCGTCAAAGGCTCGCACGCGTTGGTGCTGGACATGTTTCAGACCTTTGTCGAGCCGCTCGAACAGGAACTGGAACTGAAGTCGAGCCACGCCATGGGCCGTGGCCACCAGAACGCGGACACCGAGGAATACAAGAACCGGATCGAGGCGATCAACTTTTCGCTCGCGCATGACGACGGTCAATCGAACCGCAATCTGGCCGACGCCGACGTGATTCTGGTCGGCGTGTCGCGCAGTGGGAAAACGCCGACGAGCCTTTATCTGGCCATGCAATACGGCGTGAAGGCGGCGAACTATCCGCTGATTCCGGAAGACTTCGAGCGCGGCAAGCTGCCTACGCCCTTGCTCGCGCATCGTCAGAAGATGTTTGGGTTGTCGATCGATCCGCAGCGGTTGTCCGAAATCCGCAACGAGCGCCGGCCGGGCAGCAAATACGCCGCGTCGGAAAACTGCCGTTATGAGATCAACGAAGCCGAAGCGATGATGCGACGCGAGGGCGTCAAGTGGCTGTCGTCGACGCACAAGTCGATCGAAGAGATCGCGACGACGATCCTGCAGGAGATCAAGCTGGATCGACAGGCTTATTGAGTGGGTAAGTGAAGCGGGTCGACGGGGCGCCTGACACGGCGCCCTTTTTTACGGCTACGCGCGACCGCGCTGCTGGCGGCATTGCTCGAACACGCAAACCGCCGCCGCAGCCGCCACATTGAGCGACTCCATGCCGCCCGGCTGGGGAATCGTCACCCGCAACGACACCGCGTCGCGCCAGATTTGCGACACGCCCGCCCCTTCGTTGCCGAACACCCACGCGAGCGGTCCACTCAGATCGCAGTCGTAGATCGCTTCAGCGCCGTGCGAGTCCGTAATCACGATCGGCACCGCGAGGCGTTCGATCAACGACTGCGCTTCGACGTCCTCGTGAATCTGCAACAGGAAGTGCGCGCCCATGCCCGAGCGCAAGACTTTCGACGACCACGCGTACGCGGTACCCGGCGCGCAGAACACCTGCTGAATGCCGGCCGCCGCCGCGCTGCGTAGAATCGAGCCGACATTGCCTGCGTCCTGTACGCCGTCGAGCACCAGACAGGTCTGCGCGATCGTGTCGGGGAGCGGCGGATCGAGCTTGTCGACCAGCAGCAGAATCCCCACCCCATGCACGACGTTCGACAATTGCCCGAACAACGCATCCGGCAGCGTCACGACGCGATGATCTTCGACACGCGCGACGATCGCGCGCGCTTCGTCGTGAGTCAGCGCGCCATCCGTGACGATGCACATTTCCGGCTGCCCGGCGACGTCGAGAAACGCGCTCGCAAGATGAAACCCTTCGAGCAACGCCTGGCCGCCGCGACGCTGTTGATGCGTCGAGCCGGCCAATGCCTTGAGACGTTTATAGAGCGGATTGTCCCGCGAGGTGATGGCTTTCACAGGCAGCGAAGACAGTGAGAATGGGGAAAGAATGAACGACGCGCTGTTGTGCCGCGCGCGCGGCGCTCACTGAAAAATCAGACGCCGCTGCGTTCGCCAAAGGCGTCGTCGTCGAGCATGGCGTCGGTCAGCGTGACGGGCATGACGACGATTTCACCCGCCGGCAGACGCGTGGTCGTGCCGAAGCGCAGATGCGCTTCACGCACCGGCGCGAACGAGCGCCGATGATGCTCGCACGGCCCATGTTCACGCAGTGCCGCGAGATGTTGCGGCGTGCCGTAGCCGGCATGGGCATTGAAACCGTACACCGGAAAGCGCTGATGCAATTCGAGCAGCATCCGGTCGCGCGTGACTTTAGCCAGAATCGACGCCGCCGAAATGCTTTTGACGAGCGCGTCGCCGCCGATCACCGCCTCGCTGCGCACGCTCAGCGTCGGGCAGCGATTACCGTCGATTTTGACCAGCGTCGGCACGACCGCGAGACCTTCCACCGCGCGTTTCATCGCCAGCATGGTGGCGTGCAGGATATTCAGCGAATCGATTTCCTCGACGCTCGCCGACGCGATGCAGTAGGCCAGCGCCCGATCGACAATCTTGTCGTACAGTTCGTCGCGCTTTTTCGCGCTGAGCACCTTCGAATCGTCGAGGCCGCGAATCATCGGCTTCGACGGGTCGAAGATCACCGCCGCCGCGACCACCGGACCGGCCAGCGGACCCCGCCCGGCTTCGTCGACGCCGCAGACGATGTCGTCCGGCGTCTCGAAGTTCAGGCCGACCTGCTCCGTCGCGGCGCCCGCCACGGTTTTGCGACGAGGTGCGCGCGCACCGGTCACGGCCGCGCCTTATGCTTTTCGACGACGTTCGCCACGACTTCCGCCGCACGCTGCGCCGTGTTCTGCTTCAGCACGTGATGCATCTCCGTGAAGATTTCCGTCAGCGTGCGCCGGTTGCCTTCGTCGCGCAACTGTTTCAGCGTGGCCTCGGCCAGCGCTTGCGGCGTGGCGAAATGCTGCAGAATTTCCGGCACGACGAAACGCCCCGCCAGAATGTTCGGCAGACCCACGTATGGCAGATAGCCTTGGCGGCGCATGATCTGGCCGGTCAGCCAGGGCACCTTGTACGAGATCACCATCGGCTTTTTCAGCAGCGCGGCTTCCAGCGTCACGGTGCCGCTCTTCACGAGGATGGCGTCGGCTGCGGTCATGGCGAGTTGCGACTGACCGTCGGTAATCGTCAGCGCGAGACCCGGATGCGAGTCGACCAGCGGCCGCAGCATCTCACGCAAGGTCGGCGTGGCCGCCGGCATCACGAAGCGCACGCTGGGCTCCTGATGCTGCATCATTTCCATCGCCGCGAAGAACGTCGGGCCGATCAGATCGATCTCCGAGCGCCGGCTGCCCGGCAGCACCGCGATGATCGGACCGTCTTCCGCGAGACCGAGCGCGCGGCGTGCGCCGAGCGTGTCGGGTATCAGCGGGATCTCGTCGGCCAGCGGATGCCCTACGTACGACGCCGCGACGCCGGCTTTCTCCAGCAGCGCGGTTTCGAACGGGAACACGCACATCATGTGGTCGACCGCTTTGGCGATCTTCTTGATGCGCCCGCCGCGCCACGCCCAGATGGACGGACACACGAAGTGAACAGTCGGAATGCCCGCGTCGCGCAACGCATGCTCGAGCCCGAAGTTGAAATCGGGCGCGTCCACGCCGACGAACACCGACGGCGGTTCCGCCAGCAATTGGCGCTTCAGTTCGTTACGGACGGCAAGAATGCTGGGAATATGCCGCAGTGCTTCGACATAGCCGCGCACCGTCAGCTTATCCATCGGCCAGTGGGCGTCGAAGCCCGTGGCGATCATGCGCGGGCCGCCGATTCCGTAGTACTGGGTGCCGGTGGGCAGACGGCTCGCGAGACCGTCGAGCAGCGACGCCGCGAGCAGGTCGCCGGACGGTTCGCCGGCCACCATCGCGACGCGCAGCGGATTGGGTTGCAATGCCATCGGTTAGCGGATGATGCCGCGTTGCGACATTTCGATGAACGCGAGCAGCGTCTGCACCGGTTCGTCGCCATCGCCACCCGCGGATGCCAGTTCACGCAACTGCACCTTCGCTTCTTCAAGCGACAGGCCGTTCTTGTACAGCAGGCGATAGGCCGAGCGCAGCGCCGAAATCGCGTCCGGCGAGAAGCCGCGGCGGCGCAGCCCTTCGACGTTGATGCCGTGCGGCTCCGCCTTGTTGCCGGCGGCGATCACGAACGGCGGAATGTCCTGCACCAGCGCCGACGCACCGCCCAGCATGGAGTGCGCGCCGATGCGCACGAACTGATGCACGCCCGACATGCCGCCGACGATCGCGTGATCCCCGATCGTCACGTGGCCGGCCATCTGCGCGTTGCTCGACAGAATGACGTTATTACCGACGTGGCAGTCGTGCCCGATGTGCACGTACGCCATGATCCAGTTGTCGTCGCCGAGCGTGGTGACGCCCGCGTCCTGCACCGTGCCGGTGTGGATCGTGGTGAATTCGCGGATCGTGTTGCGGTTGCCGATCACGAGCCGGGTCGGCTCGTCTTTGTACTTCATGTCCTGCGGACGGCCGCCGACCGATGCGTAGTGGCCGACGCGGTTGTCTTCGCCGAGCGTGGTGTGACCTTCGATCACGCTATGCGAGCCGACCGTGCTCCGTGCGCCGATCGTCACATGTGCGCCGATCACGGCATACGGTCCGATTTCGACGGACTCGTCGACTTGTGCGCCCGGTTCGACGATCGCAGTGGGATGAATCCTGCTCATGCGTCCTCGCTTCTGATTCTGTTGCGTTGTCTGGATGGGCCCAGGCGACGCCGGCCGCGCCGGCATCGCGCCACGGGCTGACCGGACGCTGACTTAAGCGTCCTTGTCCGTGTGCCGCACCGCGCACATCAGGTCGGCTTCCGCCGCCACGACACCATCCACTTCGGCGCGCGCCTTGAACTTCCAGATGCCGCGCATATGACGCTCGAACGTGCAGTTCAGGATCAACTGATCGCCCGGCTCCACCACGCGCTTGAAGCGCGCATTGTCGATACCGACGAACAGGTACAGCGTGTTCGACGGATCGCTCGGCTCTTCCGAAAACGTCAGCAGCGCCGCGGTTTGCGCGAGCGCTTCGAGGATCAGCACGCCGGGCATGACG